>JAGPGT010000322.1 GCA_018055905.1 Phycisphaerae bacterium | reverse complement strand
CGGTGGCGGATGTCGACAACAACCAGACCGCTCCGGCGGTGGTCGTCGACGGCGCCTCGCCGGGCCGGGTTTACGTCGCCTGGCAGGACGACCGTAACGGAAATCAGGATATCTACGTTGCCCACTCGACCAACGCCTTCGCTGGCTCGACCGTGACCCGCGTCACGACGAACACCGCGGACCAGACGGAGCCGGACATGGCGGTCGGCGCAGACGACACGATCTACCTCGTCTGGACCGACAGGCGAAACGGGCAGGCGGATCTCTATGCCGCAGCCTCAAACGCCTCGTGGACGAACGTTCCTCTCGTCACCGGCGCCGGCGATCAAACGGGCCCGGCTCTGGCCATGACGCCGGGCGGTTCCACTGTCCACCTGCTGTGGGTGAACCGTGTCTCAGGCGATGCGGACGTCTATTACGCGTCGTTCAACGACCTTCCCTCGTCCCCGTTGAGCGGCGTGAACATCATCGACGACACCTCCGGCGCCGACCAGGTAGCGCCGTCCATCGCGTGCAACTCCGCGGGCAAAGTCTTCGCCTGCTGGCAGGACGACCGCAACATCGGCGCGTATGGGACGGACACCGATCTCTATTTCACCGAACTGAGCAACGGCGCTGTCAAAACGAACGTGCTGCTTAGCGGCAGCGCCCGAGCCAGCCGGACCGAACCGGCCATTGCGCTGAGCGCCGACGAACAACCCTACATCGTCTGGGCGGAGTCTCGCGACTCATACTCGGACATCTACTGGGCCGCGACGACGTATCTAGACTCAACCCCGTTGTACTCCGCGACGATCAATCCCACCTCCCAGACCACGATCGGGACCTCGCCTGAGGCAATTGCGAGAACCTCGGACGTCTCTATCGTCGTTCCGGCCGGTGCTTACCCAAGTGGTGTCCGTGTCACCATCTCGAAGATTCTCAACCCGGTCGTTTCGCCGGAGGATTGCCTGGGCAGCTATGACTTCGGCCCCAGCGGCATCGAGTTCAACCAGCCGATCACGGTAACGATCCCCTATCCGGTCGATGCCTTCAGCCGCCCTGCGCGAGCATATTGGTACAATTCGCTGACCGGTGCTCTGAGCCAGCAGGGCATCACCGACGTCGAGAACATCGTGATCAACAGCAATCTCCATGCTCTGCGGTTCAAGACCACGCACTTCACGCCGTATTACCTCGTCGCCAACGATGCGAAAATCATGACCTTTGCAGGCACCGACGGCAGCAGCGGCGGCTGTTCGATGTCCGCCACCGGCAACGGCTCGCCGAAACACTTGCTCGTTCCGTACGCCGTCGTGGTGGTATTCATGGCCGTCCTGCGACACAAAGACAAAAAAAGAGCGGCAGAACGTTTCGAATCATGAGTCGATTTGCAGGTCTATTCCGTAACTGGGGCAGCGACGCCGGGCCGTGCGCGATCGCCGGATCGGCGCCGCTGCTTCTGCCAACCTCGTCGATCCGTCCATCGATGTCGTTGGCTCTGGAGACCGCGACGGTGGCGATCGCGGCGGTGACCGCTGTGCGGTTGCTCCATGTGCACCGCCCGATCGGCTTGGATTGGCTCCTGATCCCGTGCACGCTGGCGGTCGCCGCCTTGGCGCCCACGTGGATCGCCCGGAGGGATTTCCCTCCTGTGGGTTTGCGTGTCGAAACGATCGTTCCGTCGCTGTGTTCCACGGCGGTCGTCTGCCTGTGTGTCCTGCCGCCAGTCTATCTCGGACTATGGCTGCTGACCAGCTGGGGCGTTCCCCTCCCGCTGCGTCCGACTCTGGTCCCGGGCGAGGACCGGCTCAGTTGGCTGCTGTACCAGTTCCTGTACGTCGCGGCGGCCGAAGAAGTATTTTTCCGTGGATATCTCCAGGCCAACACGATGAGATTGCTCGGCGAAAGCCGTCTGTCCCCGCCGGCCCGGCGGTGGATCGCGATCGCGATCTCCGCCGGGGGCTTCGCCCTGGCGCACGTCGTGGTCCAAGGTCAGATAGTATCGGTCTTGACATTCCTGCCCGGCCTGCTCATGGCCTGGCTGTTCGCGCGAACGCGCTGCCTGCTGGCATCCATCCTGTTTCACGGCCTGGCCAACGTCTCCTATGGGATCATGGCCGCAACCCTGGCCTGATTCCTCGCGTGGAGGTGCTTATCGGTGCTTGCTGAAGTTCCCCACACGTGGGGACCGATAAAACCCCACCCAATGGAACAAGGTAGAGGCACGCGACACGAGCTTTTCCTCCGACGCCATTGGAATCAAGTGCAGACTCCGGCGCGACGATAGAATGCTGTGGCAAAACCACGTGTGGGCTTTCCTGACGCGGGATCTCCCCGCAGGAACCCCATCGGAAGAGGGTGTCAATGAACGAGAAACGAGTCATTCAAATCGTCTGGCTGGTCAAGGCTTCGCTCGTGGTCGCGTTGGCCTACGGCGGTTTCCGCGCCGCCAGGGACCATCTGCACATCGTGGCGTTCGACCCGGGCGTTGCGGTCGGCGAAGAACCCCTTCTGGACATCGACCAGGAGGCGACAAACCCTCGATCCTCCACGGACTATGAGGGAATTCTTCAGAGCCATTTGTTCTCCGCGACGGACTCTGGGAGAGTCCCGTCTCTGGATTCCATGCCCTCGGCGGAGGAACTGGGATTGCGTCTGGTGGGCGCGATCGCCGGCGGACCGGCCATCTCCCGAGCCAACATTCAGGACACCAAGGGCAAAACCACCGGCGTATACCGCATCGGGGACACCGTTGCCTCGGCCACGATCGAAGCAATCCAGCAGGATGCGGTCGTTCTTCGCCACCAGGGCCGTCAGTTGATTCTGCGGTTGCGAACCGGAACGGCCGGGGGCGAGACGTCGTCTTCGGGGTCTATGCTTCCAGCAACGACTACTGAGAAAGCCGCGACTCAGACCCAGCAGGCGTCGATGCCTCCGGTCAAGGCTGACTACGTCGCGGAAGTCTTTCGCAAAGCAACCATCGAACCCTATGTCAAGAACGACCGGATTGAGGGGTTGCGAATTACCGGCCTGGACAAGATCCC
>JAGPGT010000321.1 GCA_018055905.1 Phycisphaerae bacterium | reverse complement strand
CGGACGGGTATCGCATCGACAAGACCGCTTCGCCCATGAATCGTTATACGAAGTGGGAGATTCTGGCGGGCAATCGATGGGCTCACCCGACGCCCGTGTGCTTTCACAGTCTTCCGGAAAAAGGCTGGATCAAAAAGGACAAGTTCGATTGGAGCAAGGATTCGATGGAGAACGTTGGATGAAGATCGCTGTGGCAAGCGGCAAAGGGGGAACTGGCAAGACGACCATCGCCACGAACCTGGCCGTGTCGTTGACTCGGGCAGGCCAAGCGGTTCAGTACCTCGATTGCGACGTGGAAGAGCCGAACGGGCACATATTTCTGAAGCCTCATATCGATTGCGTGGAAGAGGTGACCGTGGGCGTGCCCGAAGTCGATGAGGCCAAGTGCACCGGATGCGGCCGCTGCGGACAGCTTTGCCAGTACAGCGCGATCCTATGCATCCAGAAACACGTCATGACCTTCGAACAGCTATGTCACTCCTGCGGCGGATGCATGGCGATCTGCCCGGAATCCGCCATCATGGAAAAACAGCGAAGGATCGGAGTCGCCGAGTACGGTGCCGGCAATGGCGTGGTCTTCGGGCATGGAAGACTGGACATCGGCGCGATCCAGACCCCAGCGTTGATTCGTCACGTTAAGCGTCATGCGAAGGACGACGCCATCGTGATCCTGGACGCTCCGCCCGGAACCTCCTGTCCGGTCATCGAGGCCGTCAAGGACGTGGACTTCGTCCTGCTCGTGACGGAACCGACGCCATTCGGTTTGAACGACCTCGAACTGGCGGTCGGGATGATCAGGGCTTTGGGATTGCCGTTTGCCGTCATCATCAATCGCTGCGACGTGGGAGACAATGCCGTCGCTCAATACTGCCGACGCGAAGGGATCGATGTCGTCATGGAGATCCCGAACCAGCGGAAGATCGCCGAGGCGTACTCTCGTGGGCGAATGATGGTCGATGTCCTGCCCGAGTACGCCGGTCAGTTCCACGGGCTTTACCACCGTATTTGCGGAAGGCCTGCAGTTCGTCGAAGTCGCCGTTCATGCCACGGTGACCGTCAAGTATCCGAGCGTGGCGGAGAAGATCGGTGAGTTGGCCGGAATGGCGGAGAAGCGCTGCCTCGTGTCCCGCTCGGTGTTCTGTCCGGTTCACTACGATTTGAGTGTTGAGATCCGTGAGGAATAGGATTCCATGAAGGAACTGGTAGTCATCAGCGGTAAGGGAGGAACGGGAAAGACGAGCATCACCGCGGCGTTTGCTGCACTGGCGCAGGACGCCGTTCTGGCGGATTGCGACGTGGACGCGGCGGACCTGCACATTGTGCTTTCACCCAGTGTGAAACAGACATCCGACTTCTCCGGCGGCAGGCAGGCCGCGATCGATCCGGACAAGTGCATTGGCTGCGGCCGGTGCGCCGCGATATGCCGGTTCGAGGCGATTCACCTGGATGGGCCCGGCAACGGCGTGATTCAGAAGACCTACGCCGTCGATCCGGTCGCCTGCGAGGGGTGCAAGGTCTGCGTGGAGTTCTGCCCCGTCAAGGCTATCGCGTTCAACGAGGCCGTCAATGGCCAGTGGTTTCTCTCGGACACCCGGTTTGGACCCATGGTTCATGCCAAGCTGGGGATCGCGGAGGAGAACAGCGGCAAACTCGTCACGTTGATCCGCCGCAAGGCCAAGGAGATCGCGGAAGAACGGAAGCTCGATCTGGTGATCGTCGATGGCTCGCCGGGAATCGGGTGCCCGGTGATCGCCTCGATCACAGGGGCCGATGTGGTGCTGGTCGTGACCGAGCCGACCCTGTCCGGACGGCACGATCTGGGGCGTGTGGCCGATCTGGCCGCCAACTTCGGCATAAAGACGTTGCTGTGCATCAACAAGGCGGACATCAATCCCCAGATGACGGCCCAGATCAGTGAAGAGGCCCGCAGACGGGGGATCACGGTGGTGGGTGAAATCCCCTATGATGACGCCTTCACCAAAGCGCAGATCATGAAGGCAACGGTTCCGGAGTATACGGGCGGGGAGATTACCGAGCGAATCAAGGCCCTGTGGCGGCAGGTGACCTATGCGTTGGCTTGACACTCCAGGATTGCGGTGATTGAGCCGGTGAGATTTCAGTTTGCAGAAAGGACGAATGGCGTATGGCGGGCATGGCCCAACAAAACGAAGAATACCAAAGACAAATGGAGGCTGAGCAAGCCCAGGTTCGCGGCCGGATGGCACAGATCCAGCACAAGATCGTGGTCCTCTCCGGCAAAGGCGGTGTCGGCAAGAGCACCGTCGCGGTGAATCTAGCGATCTCGCTGTCACAGGCCGGCAAGCGAACCGGGCTGCTGGATGTCGACATCCACGGTCCCAGTGTGCCGACGATCCTGAACCTCAAGGGCCAGATGGCCCATTCCGCGATGGATGCGATTCTACCCATCGAGGTGGGGGCGAATCTCAAGGTCATGTCGATCGCGTTCTTTTTGACCTCCCAGGATGACGCGGTGATCTGGCGGGGGCCGATGAAGTACCAGATGATCAAGCAGTTTCTCAAGGATGTGGAATGGGGCGAACTTGACTACCTGATCATCGACTGTCCGCCGGGAACGGGAGATGAGCCACTGTCGATCATCCAGCTTCTGGAGAACGCCGACGGCGCGGTGGTCGTGACCACCCCTCAGGAGGTGTCGCTGTCCGACGTTCGCAAGAGCATCACCTTCTGTCGCAGTCTCCATCTCCCTGTGCTCGGCGTGCTGGAGAACATGAGCGGATTCGTGTGCCCCAAATGCGGTGAAGTGACCAATATCTTCAAATCAGGCGGCGGCGAAAACATGGCTTTGGAAATGAACGTGCCGTTCCTGGGGCGCATTCCGATCGATCCGCAGATCGTCGAAGCATGCGACTCGGGACAGCCCTACGTGGACAAGTACCGCCAGAGCCAGGCGGCGAAGGCCTTCCGTGAAGCCGTCGCGCTTCTGGTCGGTTCAAACGGTGAAAAACAGATAACGAACAAGGAGACCTTTAGCATGCGTATCGCGATTCCCATTGC
>JAGPGT010000320.1 GCA_018055905.1 Phycisphaerae bacterium | reverse complement strand
CATCGACGCACAGCTCTCGCCCGACGAACAGGAGGCGCTGAATCGATCCGCCCGGGCGATCGCCACGACGGTTGCCACAGCCAGACAAGACCCGTTGTCGGGCGGATAAAAGTCGGGTTTGTCGCAGACGAAGGCATCGGTGCAATTGGGTGTTTTCCTCATGGCAGAATCGGTAGATTCCCTATTCGCGCCACGCAGGCACGGCGCTAGGATGAAGATGTATGTGTATGTTGGCTGGACGCGGAGCGTGCAGGCGGCACCATCAGGGGGCAACCGCAAACAAGGAAGTAGGTTCTGTCCGGCTGTGACCTTTTCTGACCCGGCGCGCAAGCGGTGCTTTTCCAAGCCAAGGGGAAGACGATCCCCAATAAGGGCTCTTTGTACACCTAAGTCGTTGGGGTCAGACCCGTGGATTGCTGGGGCCAAGCCTGCTCAATCACAGCCATTTCTCGACCGTAAAAGCGGCAACAAGTTGGGCACACATGCCCGGCAATGCGTGCAAGAGAGCGGTTTCTCGCGGGCAGTGAGGATGCATCGATGAGCATCACGACACTCATGCTCGGGTGGGAGTTTCCTCCGTTCATCAGCGGCGGCCTAGGCACGGCCTGTTATGGCCTGACCCGGGCCATGAGCGGTCAAGGCATGCAGGTGATCTTTGTCCTGCCTCGACAGAAACCGATCCGTTTTCCCGAAACACCTCGTGTCCCCCCCAAGATCCTTGCCCCCGAGATGGCGAACGTACGTATTCGGACCATTCAATCGCCCTTGACCGCATACGGGAAATTCGGTCCAGCCCCTTCCCGTTCCCGCCCCATCACCGCCGCGGTCGAAGCGGAATTGTCCGACACACCGGCGCGAACCCCTACACTGTACGGTCCCAGCCTGGAGACGGAAGTGTTCCGCTATGCACAAGAAGTGGTCAAGATCGCACAGCATGAGACTTTCGACGTGATTCACGCGCATGACTGGATGACGTTCCCGGCCGGGATTGCCCTTGCCGCGTGCAGCGGCAAACCCCTGGTCGTCCAGATCCATTCGACGGAGTTCGACCGTACCGGCGAGCATGTGAATCAGTTTGTGTACGACATCGAGCGTCAGGGCATGCATGCGGCGGCTCGCGTCATCACAGTCAGTAATTACACTCGTAAAATTGTCGTCACCCGATATGGCGTCCCGCCCGTGAAGGTCGATGTCGTCTACAACGGCGTCGAACCCGCCGTCGGACCCGCAGGCATTTCCCCCCCTGCCTTGTCCAAACGAACCGACAAAACCGTGTTGTTCGTCGGCCGCATCACCATGCAAAAAGGGCCGGAGTATTTCCTCTATGCCGCGAAGAAGGTTCTGGAAAAAATCACAAACGTCCGGTTTATCATGGCCGGCGACGGAGATCGCCTCCACGGGATCATCGAACTGGCCGCGTGGCTGGGGATCGGACACCGAGTCTTCTTCACCCGTTTCCTCGGGAGCCAGGACATTCAGAGGGTCTACCGTATGGCGGATCTGTACGTCATGCCTTCTGTCTCGGAGCCGTTCGGGATCGCGCCGTTAGAAGCATTGCAGAACGATGTGCCGGTCCTGATCAGCAAGCAAAGTGGCTTGGCAGAGACCCTCCGCAACGCGCTGAAAGTCGATTTCTGGGACGTCGTCGAGATGGCCAACAAGATCATTGCGGTATTACGGCACCGACCGCTGGCGGACATGCTCCGGATCAACGGGCGAGAAGAAACCCGTCGCTTTCGCTGGGAAGATTCGGCGGCAAAAATCAGCCAGATCTATCGACAGGTGCTCAACGTCGCCTGAGCGGTTCCATGCAAGGGAGGATCGATGGCTTCCGTGTGTTTTTATTTCCAAGTGCATCAACCGTACCGACTGCGGCATTACACGATTTTCGACAGCGATGCCGACTACTTCGACGGATACAAAAACGCTCAGGTGTGCCGCAAGGTGGCTGAAAAATGTTACCTGCGCACCAATCGGCTTCTCCTGGAGCTGATCCGTCGCTACGAGGGTCGTTTCAAAGTGGCGTTCAGCATCACGGGGGTCTTGTTGGAGCAGTTGAGGGAGTATGTGCCGGAGGCGCTCGCGAGTTTCCAGGAGCTCGCGAAGACAGGCTGTGTCGAATTTCTGGGCGAGACATACCACCACAGCCTGAGCTTTCTGTTTTCCCCCGACGAGTTTGCTTGGCAGGTGCAGGCCCACAAACGCCTGATCCACGACACCTTCGGACAGACGCCGCGGGTCTTCCGTAATACCGAGTTGATCTACAGCAATTCGCTGGCCGAAACCATCGAACGACTCGGTGGTTTCGACGCCATCCTGAGCGAGGGCGCCGACCACATCCTTGGAGGCCGAAGTCCCAACTACGTGTACCGACCGCCCAACACACGCCGTCTGAAGCTGCTTCTGAAGAACTACCGGCTCAGCGACGACATCGCCTTTCGATTCTCCAATCGCGATTGGTGCGAATGGCCGCTGCGGGCGGAGAAATTCGCTCACTGGATCAACGCGGTCAACGGCAACGGGTACGTTGTGAATCTCTTTGTGGACTACGAGACCTTCGGAGAGCATCAATGGGAAGACACCGGCATTTTCGAGTTTCTCCGCCATCTGCCGGGGGAGATCCTCCGCCACCCGGACACCGATTTTAAAACCCCCTCGGAGGTGGCGGCCGCCTACGAAGCGGTGGACACTTTCGACGTGCCCGGTTGCATCAGTTGGGCGGACATCGAACGGGATCTCTCTGCCTGGCTGGGTAACCCGATGCAACACAATGCCATTACGGAATTATACAACCTCGAGGGCCAGATTAAAGCCGGCAATGATCCCGCCCTCCTAGCAGATTGGCGCAGACTCCAAACCTCGGACCATTTTTACTACATGTGCACCAAATGGTTCGCCGACGGCGACGTCCACAAGTATTTCAATCCCTATGAGTCACCGTACGACTCGTACATCAACTTCATGAATGTACTGGACAATCTGCGATCGCGATGCCACACGGAGGCCGTTTCACCGGGCATGCAATCCTCTTCCCTAGTCGGAGTCTGATCC
>JAGPGT010000092.1:7088-13643 GCA_018055905.1 Phycisphaerae bacterium | reverse complement strand
AGGACGCCGCCCCGTCGGCGATGATCGGGGCTTCCAACCACTTCGAGGTGGCCATCGCCACGGCGACGATCCTGTTCGGACTGGCCAGCGGAGCCGCCCTGGCGACGGTCGTGGGCGTACTGATCGAAGTGCCGGTGATGTTGATGCTGGTGCGAATCTGCCTGAAGACAAAGGGTTGGTTCCCCAATGGCTGAAAGGTCCTTTCGACGCAGACCGGGTCAGGGCGTTGCGGCCCGGCCCTCGGAAACGCGAACTAGATGACAGATCCAGAAGAAAGACCCGCCTCCGGCGTTTCCTCTGCCTTTCCCTCCAGGAGTTTTTCCAGAATTCGAATATCCTTGGGAATATGCACGGTGATATATTCCCCTGTCTCGACTTGCGTATAGGAGTGATCCAGAAGCCCGTCGAAGAGAATGGTTTCGTCCGGGCTGAGCCGATAGGTCTTGTCCTCGATCCGAAGCTCCACGCATCCGCTCAAGACATAGCAAAACTCGTGGACGTCCTCGTGCAAACCCATGACATGAACGTGATCCCCGCTGGCGGCAGTCACGCGAATCAGTTTGCCCTTGTCGTACCGGGCGACCTTGCACTTTTCCAATCCTGTATCCGACCGCGTCGCGGGACCGCGAGGTTCGCTTTGGGCTTTGCGACGCTGGACCAGGCGACGTTCGGAGAGCCCCAGCAGGTCGCACGTGGAGATTTGGAGAACGCCTGCGATAGCGTCCAGAGTCTTGAGCGACGGCATCGTCTTGTTGGTCTCGACGGATTCGACTGTCGGATAAGTCAGCCCGGCCCGACCGGCCAACCCCTGCAGCGTCAGGCCCAGGCGACGTCGCAGAACGCGAATGATCCGAAAATCGTAATCGCTATTCACTCTATGCTCCTTCCCAAACGTTCCCCACACCGAGCCTGGTTTTTCCATCAAGTCCCCAAGGCGTCGGTCGCATTATCAGACGCCCTGCGGTTCGCGTATCATAAAACAACACTCACCCCAAAAAGTAAAGCGCTTTTTATGTATCGGCTCCAAATACCCTTTTCTTTGCGGAACAAAACGACGTTTATTTAATTTGGATTTATAGAAGTCCATCAACTTCCAAAGTCCAGCGGTTCTCCAAAAACGCATGTGAGGTCCCCCTCCGAACGATGTGGCCTGTGGCAGCATGTACGGCAGCGTGCACAGTGCCAGACAACGGAAGCATCGACGGGCATCCCGTCGGGTCACGGATGACTCATTCACAATTGGGGGTTGAACCACGCTGCAGCGGCCAAGCGGCTCGCTTCTTGTCGT
The DNA here is from genome assembly GCA_018055905.1 of Phycisphaerae bacterium. GTDB lineage: Bacteria > Planctomycetota > Phycisphaerae > Sedimentisphaerales > Anaerobacaceae > PLanc-01. The sequence continues at coordinate 12,355 of JAGPGT010000092.1, read as the reverse complement.
GGGATCTGTCCATCGTGGACCGCGTTGTTGAAGCAAGGGTGAAAGGGGAAACAATGCATACCGTGGAAAAAACGCGCGCAGCCGCAGGCAAATACCTCACATTTGCTCTCGGCTCAGAGGAGTTCGGCCTCGAAATCCTCAAGGTCCGAGAAATCATCGGCTACATGCCCATTACCGCCGTCCCGCAGACGCCTTCCTATGTCAAGGGCGTGATCAATCTGCGGGGCCAAGTCATCCCGGTGGTGGATCTGCGGTCCAAATTCTCGATGAACACGACCGAGACCACGCCGGAAACCTGTATCATCGTAGTGGAAACCAGGCAAGGCAACGGCAAGTGCAACACGGGCATCGTGGTGGACCGTGTCCGCGATGTCCTGGACGTTCTCGATACGCATATCGAGGACTCGCCGAACTTCGGCGCCGGCTTCAACGCCGACTGTATCCTGGGCATGGGCAAGATCGGTGACTCTGTGAAGATCCTCTTGGACATCGATCGCGTCCTGGGCGGATCCGACCTGGCCTCCTTGGGTAACACGGTGTCATAGCCGGGAATTCTCGCGATCACGAAAGCGACCATCCGAAGGGACGGACGGTCCGCGCATTCGCACGCCCCGTCAGCCCCTCGTGGAGCGACGTCTGCAAAACAGTTCACTTCATGGACGACGCGTCGGAGCATTGGGAGGCGCGGTGTCGAACGCCAAATCAGCGGCTGGAATTGTCGCACATCGAAAGAACCAACAATTTTAAAAAAAAAGATCGGAAATGTTTAAGAACATGAAACTCGCGACAAAGATGGGGCTCGGCTTTGGGGTCCTGGTGGTGATCTCCGGCATTCTGGGTATCGTCGGATGGAGGGGATTGACCACCGTGGCGCTGAATGCCAAACTGAACGAGGCCGGAACCGAATGCCTCAACGGGCTCAACCACTGCGCTTCTCTTCGCAAGGATTTCACGATCCAGGGATTCGAGAAAGCGGCCAACGAGGAGAAAAACGCGGCCGACCGATGGCAGGATGCATACAACTCGCTGCTGGCCAAGCTGCAAGATCTGGAGAACACCAAAGGACTCAGCAGCGCCGACAAGGTGATTGTCGCCGAGGCCCGCAGCAAGATGCCTCCTTATCTGACGTCGTTTGAGCATCAGAAAGACGCCCGGAAAATGAGGGACGAGGCCTTCCAGAACTGGGGCAAGGTCGGCGCGGAGGTGACGAAGGCGGTTTCCGCGGTCATCACCGAGGTCATCGAGCCGGCGCGCAAGGCCGCCGAGGACGCCAAGAACACCGAGGAGATCCTCCGCTGGACCCGGATCGGAAGTCAGCTCGACGAGAAAGTGTTCCAGGAATTCCTGCTGCTACGCGTCAACGCTGTCTATCTGTTGGCCACCAACAAAGAAGAGCAATTCGTCAACTACCAGAATCAGCTCAACAAGGTGAAAACTCAACTGGAGGGTTGGGCGAGTCTGGTCAAAGGCGATCCGAAGCTCGAAGCCGTCGCACAAAACATCGTCGGTCATCTCAACACCTACGAAGAGAACGGACGACAGTACCACGCCGGAATGCTGGCCCGCGACGCGGCCCTTGCCGAGATGACGACGGCAGCCAAGGCCATCGTGGACACCATCGACCGCCTCCAGACGTCTTTGAAGAACCGGATGGACAGCACCGTCGCCCGGACGAACATCCTTATGATCTCGATGGCGATCGCAGGCATCGTGTTGGGTGTCGTTCTGGCGGTCCTGATCACCCTGAGCATCGTCAAACCGATCAAGCGGATCATTGAGTCGCTGACCGCCGGCTCCGAGCAAGTGGCCGCAGCCTCCAGCCAGGTCTCCGCGGCGTCCCAATCCCTTGCGGAAGGCGCCACCGAGCAGGCGGCAGGTCTGCAGGAAACGTCGTCGAGCCTGGAAGAAATGGCCTCAATGACTAAGCAAAACGCCGACAACGCGCAACAGGCCAACACGCTGGCCACGGAAGCCCGTAAGGCCGCCGACACCGGCACTGAATCCATGAGCCGGATGAACGCCGCGATTCAGGAGATCCAGAAGAGTTCGGACGAGACCTCCAAAATCATCAAGGTCATCGATGAGATCGCCTTCCAGACCAATCTGCTGGCTCTCAACGCCGCCGTGGAGGCCGCACGAGCGGGCGAAGCCGGCAAGGGCTTCGCAGTCGTAGCAGAAGAAGTGCGGAACCTGGCCATGCGTTCGGCCGAAGCCGCCAAGGACACCGCGAACATGATCGAAGAATCGGTCAAGAACTCCAAAAACGGGGTCGACATCGCCAACGAGGTCAGCAAAGTCCTCAGCGAAATCGTCCAGAGCGTCGGCAAAACGACGGACCTGGTCAGCGAAATCGCCGCGGCTTGCCAGGAACAGGCTCAGGGGATCGACCAGGTCAATACGGCGATCGCCCAGATGGACAAGGTCACCCAGCAGAACGCCGCCAACGCCGAAGAAAGCGCCAGCGCGTCGGAAGAGTTGACCGCACAGGCCAGTTCCATGAACGACATCGTCGGCGAGCTGGTGTCGCTTGTGGGAGGAGCGACAAAGTCCAAGTCCTCGAATCCGAACCACACGCCTGCGAAGCATAAGAGTTTGAGCCACTCGGACCATGTGTTCCATGCCATCGCCGACAACAAGAAGCCGGCGAAGAAAGAACCCAAACTCCACACGGCCGCAACAAATCGCCAGAAAAACATCCCCCTCTCTGAAGATGAGGAAATAAATCACTTCAACGCCTGAGTCTGAAACGTCAGCGGAACAATCCCAGGCGGGTTTTTCAGGCCCGCCTGGGATTGCCGCCGGGCGTCGTCTTTCTCATCCCCTAACGGATTATCCGACCTCCTCCCCTATCGCTGTGAATTTGCCTTGGCAAAATTCGTGTCAAATATGCAAAACCATGTGCCCTCTTTGAACCGCTCGGTTTGGGGGGCTCCGGCCGTCACGGTCAATTCCGCCGAATATCGTCATCCTGGAGAATTTCCCGACCTGGTTAATGCCGGAGAATGCTTGGGCCGAATCACATCTTCTGAGGTCAGACAAAACTGATCGACGTCGTTTCGAGTCGCATCGACCCTGAGCCTCCCGGGGACCACAGGATTGTCCCGACAGGGGGCGGTCGCCGGTAGAAATACTGTATAGGAGCTAGGACTATGACGTTGCGAATGAAGTTGGTGGTGCTTTTGATTGGGCTCGGCTGCATCGTGTCTCTGGGCTACAGCCTTCTCACCTATCGGCGCGCCGTCGCGCAGGCGCACATCGACGCGCAAACCCGCGCCGGCGAACTCATCGACCGCTCGGTCCAGATGTTTCTGGTCTCGACGAAGAAATTCCACGACGCCTGGCAGGCCAGTCAAGGTGATCCAACCCGCCAGAAGGAAGTTCTGAGCGAATGGACCCGCACGATTTTCGCCGTGGACGAGGCGGTGATTCACGACTTCGGCCAGAACACGCCGCGAGTCCGCCTGATCGGGGACGAACAAGCCGTGGGCTATCGCCCCTTGGGCGGATCGAACACCCAAATCCAGATCCCCTTTGAACGGGAGGCCGTCCAGGCTTTGCGAAGCGGGCAGACCCGTTTCCAGAAGCTGGAAGATGGCGTGCTGCGGATCTCCGTGCCTCTGATGGCCCAAGCCCATCGAGGATGCGCCGAGTGCCACTTCGCCACGGTCGAATCCCTCAATGCCAACATGGAGAAAGAGGTCCTCCTGGGCACACTGAACGCCTATATTCCCATGCAAGGCATGCTGCGTCTGGCCCGAGACAATGCGCTTGCAGGAATCGGGGGCTTGGCGGGCATCATAACCGCTTTGATCACCGCGATCTACTTCTTCCTGAGTCGGTATGTGGTTAAGCCGATTCACAACATCACCCGAAGCCTCTCTCTCGGGGTCAACGAAGTGACTCACGCCGCGTCCCAGGTCGGCAGTACTTCGCAATCCCTGGCGGAAGGAGCCTCCGAGCAGGCGGCGGGTTTCGAAGAAACCGCCTCGAGTCTCCAAGAAATGGCCTCGATGACTAAGCAAAACGCCGACAACGCAGAACAGGCGAATGCCCTGGTCGGCGAGGCGCATAAAGCCGCCAACACAGGCACCCAATCGATGGGACGGATGAACGCGGCCATCCTGGACATCCAGAAAAGCTCCGATGAGACCGCCAAAATCATCAAAGTGATCGATGAAATCGCCTTCCAGACGAACCTCCTTGCCCTGAACGCAGCGGTCGAGGCCGCACGGGCGGGCGAAGCCGGAAAAGGCTTCGCCGTGGTGGCCGAAGAGGTCCGCAATCTGGCCATGCGTTCGGCCGAGGCCGCCAAAGACACCGCCAAAATGATCGAGGAGTCCGTGAAGAATGCACGTCACGGCGTCGACATTGCCGGCGAGGTCGGCCGGGTTCTCGACGACATCGTTCAGGGGGTGGGCAAGACGACAGACCTGATCGGCGGCATCGCCTCCGCCAGCCGCCAACAGGCGCAAGGCATTGACCAACTCAACACGGCGATCGCCCGGATGGACAAAGTCACTCAGCAGAATGCCGCCAATGCCGAGGAGAGCGCCAGTGCCGCCGAGGAGCTCAATGCCCAAGCCGAATCGATCGACCGAATCATCGGGCAACTGATCTCCCTTGTGGACGGGACCTCCCGCAACCAAAAGGCCGCGAAAACCAACCAACCGACGAGCCGCGGGGAACTTTCCCCTTCCGATCGTGTGTTCCACCGAATCGCGGAGGAGAGAACTTCCGACATATGCAAGGTCCCCAGTGGACGATCGATCGCACGATCGACCCGATAAGAAGGAATCCCGAAGCCGGGCGGCGGTCCCCCGCCGCCCCTTTCGGGTACGTCAGTCTCCCGAGGGAGAATCCGTCTGGACCTGCAGCAGACGCTCGATCACGCGTACGTCTTTGGGAACATGGACCGTCAGATACTCTCCGGTCTCTCGCTGCGTGTACGAATGGTCCAGCAGGCCGTCGAAGAGAATCGTGTCATCCGGGCCGAGGTGGTGCACCTTATCTTCCACGCGAAGATCCACCCTGCCGCTCAGCACATAACAAAATTCATGGATGTTCTCGTGCAAACCCATGATGTGGACCACCTCTCCCGCGGTGGCGGTCACGCGGATCACCTTGCCTTTGTCGAAATGGGCGATACGGCACTTCTCGATCCCCTTGTCCTGCCTGCCCGCGACCGTTTCCTTCGTGAACTCGGCTTTGCGACGCTGAACGAGACGCCGCTCGGCCAGTCGCACCAGGTCGCTGGCGGAGATCCCCAG
>JAGPGT010000092.1:3905-6988 GCA_018055905.1 Phycisphaerae bacterium | reverse complement strand
ATCGATTTTCTGCCAATGTTGGTGAACTCCCCGCTCAGAAGTGCCGATGATCGAGACGGTGTTTCTTTTCGAAGCCACGCAGGGTCATCGGGCAACGGCGGACCGGTCTCCGGGGACGTCCCCCGCAGGCCGCCGGTCCCGACGCCGGTCTGTGTCGGCCGGCAACCGACTGTTTTCGAGGCAAACGCAACAAGGAGATTCAACAATGTCCGACATCGCAACACAGACCAAAAGCAACAATCGGGTCATGCAGAGCAAAGAGGGCAAGTACCTGACCTTTGCCCTGGCCCATGAGGAGTACGGCCTGGAGATCCTCAAGGTCCGCGAAATCATCGGCTATATCGAGGTCACTGCGGTGCCCCAGACGCCTCACTACGTTCGAGGGGTGATCAACCTCCGCGGGCAGGTGATCCCGGTGGTGGATCTGAGAGCCAAATTCGGCATGGAAACCACCGAAGTGACCGACGAAACCTGCATCATCGTCGTCGAGATCACCCTGGGCGGCCGCAAGTCCAACACCGGCATTGTCGTCGACCGCGTGCAGGAGGTCCTGGACATCGAAGCCGATAGCATTGAAGAACCGCCTCAGTTCGGCGCCTCCGTGAACACCGACTTTATTCTGGGCATGGGCAAAGTGGGCGACTCCGTAAAGATCCTCCTAGACATCGACCGTGTCTTGACGGGGGGTGACGGTCTGGCGGGACTATCTCTCGATTCCATGGCAAACTCGGCAACCGGGGGCTCCGACATCGGCGAAAAAACTTCGTAAGACGATTCTGATTGTTCCTGGTCTTGAGGCGCCGTCCACATGAAGGAGCATCGTGAGATCGACCCTCTTTGGTGAAAGGGCATTACGATGTTGAAAAATGTCAAGCTGCAGACAAAACTCCTGACCATCGGTATCCTGATCACGGCCATTCCTCTGATCACGGTCTCGACGGTGATCTTTCGTCAGAACAAGCGAATGATCCAGGTGGCCGAGGACAACAGCACCAAGATGGCTTATGCCGACCTCGACCACATCGCCCAGGGCATCCTCGGCATGTGTAAAGCCCAGCAGCAGATGCTGCAGGCCAACCTCCAGTCCTCGCTGAACGTCGCACGCGACATTCTCCGCAACAACGGCGGGATTCAACTGTCCTCGGAAACCGTCGGTTGGGATGCGGTCAATCAACAATCCAATGTCTCACAACGGATCGAACTGCCCAAGATGACCGTCGGCGACGTCTGGCTCGGGAAAATCACGGACATGGCGACCACCGCGCCGGTGGTCGATCACGTCCAGAAACTCATCGGAGGCACCTGCACGATCTTCCAACGGATCAACGACGCCGGAGACATGCTCCGTGTCTGCACGAATGTTCAGAAACAGGACGGTTCCCGCGCCATCGGCACTTTCATCCCGCGTACGAACCCCGACGGCAAGCCGAACCCGGTGATCGCCAGCGTTCTCCAGGGCCAAACCTACCAAGGGCGAGCGACCGTCGTGGGCAAGACCTACATCACCGCCTACGAGCCGCTCTACGATCCAAACAAAAAGATCATCGGCATGCTCTATGTCGGAGTGCCCCAGGAGAGCGTTACGGCGCTGAGGGCCTCCATCTCCGCCACGAAGGTCGGCAAAACCGGCTACGTTTACATCCTCGATTCCAAGGGCAATTACGTCCTCTCTCTCGGCGGAAAGCGCGACGGGGAGAACCTCTGGGAAGCCAAGGACGCCTCCGGATCGCTGTTCATTCAGGAGATCTGCAAAAAGGCGACCGCCCTGAAAGAGGGAGAAATCGCCGAACAGAGATACCCCTGGAAGAACGAGGGAGACCTGGTGGCCCGCGAGAAGATCGCCAGGATCGTATATTTCGAACCCTGGGACTGGATCATCGGAGTCGGCTCCTACCTCGACGAATTCTACGAGACCCGAGACGCCGTGACCGCCATCGGCCAGGCGGGCAACCGAATTCTGGCGGTGATCTTCGGCGTCGCCCTGGTCGGCGCGATCGGCGTCTGGTACTTTATGGCCCGAGGCATCACCGGCAAGATCCACCGCGTCGTGACCGACCTGGCCGCGGGAGCCGAGCAGGTGGCGTCGGCGGCCGGACAGGTCTCTTCCGCCTCGCAATCCTTGGCTGAAGGAGCAACGGAACAGGCCGCAGGACTCCAGGAGACCTCCAGCAGCCTCGAAGAAATGGCGGCGATGACCAAGCAGAACGCCGACAACGCCCAACAGGCCAATGTCCTCTCGACCGAAGCACGAAAAGCCGCAGACACTGGTGCCGAGGCTATGTCGCGGATGAATGCCGCAATCCAGCAGATCCAGAAAAGCTCGGACGAGACCGCCAACATTATCAAAGTCATCGACGAGATCGCCTTCCAGACGAACCTGTTGGCGCTCAACGCGGCAGTCGAAGCCGCCCGCGCGGGCGAAGCCGGCAAAGGGTTTGCCGTCGTGGCCGAAGAGGTCCGCAACCTGGCCATGCGTTCGGCCGAGGCCGCCAAGAACACCGCCAATATGATCCAGGAATCCGTAAAGAACTCCAAGAACGGCGTGGACATCGCGGCCGAAGTCACGAAAGTCCTGGAGGAGATCGTCCGCAGTATCGGCAAAACAACCGACCTAGTCAGCGAGATCGCCAGCGCCTCCCAAGAACAGGCGCAGGGGATCGACCAAGTCAACACCGCAGTCGCTCAGATGGACAAGGTGACCCAGCAGAACGCTGCCAACGCCGAGGAATCCGCAAGCGCCTCCGAACAACTCACCGCCCAGGCGGCAGCCATGAATGAGATTGTCGATCATCTCGCTTCCCTGGTCGGGGGTTCTAGTTCCCAACAGCGAAGTTTCGAAAAAGCGATGTCCAAGAAACCCCAAACCGGCCCTACCCACACCTTCCACGGGCACGTCCCGGAAAAGCGCAGGCGATTCGGCAAATCCGACGAAACCTTCCATCAGATCGCCAAAAGCGACAAAAAGGCTGGGAAACCTGCTCGGACGCCAGCCGATCTGAAGTTCCCGCTTCACGACGATGCTTCGCTGGATGAATTCAACTCCTGACCTTCTCTGCATGCACGGGTTCCAGACGGGTTGAAGG
>JAGPGT010000092.1:0-3805 GCA_018055905.1 Phycisphaerae bacterium | reverse complement strand
TTTGTCTGGCCACGCTTGCCTGTATCGCGGTCTTCACAATCGTTGCAGCGACGCAGGCCGCTGTTGGCACATTCGAGGATCTTACGCTGGCCCCCGAATCCTATTGGGACGGCCGCGATGGATCGGGCGGCTTCGCCAGCGGTCCGGCTTCTTTCAACAATTTCTACGATCTCGAATGGGATTATTGGGAGGGATTCGCCTACTCTAATTGCACCGATGCCAACGCCGCAGGGTACGCAGCCCAGTACAACGCGGTCGCCGGTTCCGGCCAGGGAGGCTCCTCGAACTATGTGGTTGCCTTCGTCGGCTGGCAGACCGTCCCGACGGTGACCTTCCACAAACCCCAGGTCGTCACCGGCCTGTACGTCGCCAACAACTGCTACGCATTCTACGAAATGCGGAACGGCAGCCCCTTCGCCAAAAAGTTCGGCGGCCCCACCGGCGACGATCCCGACTGGTTCAAGCTCACCATCACCGGCCTCGATCCCAACGATCAGCCCACAGGCCAGGTCGAGTTCTACCTCGCCGATTTCCGCTTCGAGGACAGTCGGAGCGACTACATCCTGGATTGCTGGGCCTTCGTCGATCTGGTCTCGCTGGGCGAAGTCCAGTCGCTTCGATTCGCCCTCAGTTCCAGCGACAACGGGGATTTCGGCATGAACACCCCCGCCTACTTCTGCCTGGACACAATCCTGACGCAGCATGTCTTGGCGACCTTCGAGGATATAACGCTGGCCCCGGAGTCTTCATGGAACGGCGACGACGGCTCCGGCGGGTTTTCCAGCGGTCGGGTTTCTCTCGGCAATTTCTATGATCCGGAGTGGGAATACTGGGAAGGGTTCGCCTGCTCCAATCGCACCGATGCCAACGCCATCGGATATCCTGCCCAGTACAATGCGATCCCAGGCTGCGGCCAGGGCGGCACATCGAACTACGCCGTCGCGTTCGTCGGTTGGCAGATCGTCCCCACACTGGCCTTCGACCGACCCCAGGTGTTTGCAGGCCTGTATGTCACCAACAACTGTTATGCGTTCTATGAGATGCGGGACGGCAGTCCCTTCACCAAGAAGTTCGGCGGACCTACCGGCGACGACCCCGACTGGTTCAAGCTCACCATCACCGGCCTCGATCCTAACGATCAGCCCACAGGCCAGGTCGAATGCTACCTCGCCGATTTCCGCTTCGAGGACAACAGCCGTGACTATATCCTCGACTCCTGGGCCTTCGTCGATCTGGCCTCGCTGGGCGAAGTCCAGTCGCTGCGCTTCACCCTCAGTTCCAGCGACAACAGCGACTTCGGCATGAACACCCCTGCCTACTTTTGCCTGGACACGATCGTCAGCGGAGTCGGCCAAGACGAGCAGTCCCCCACGTCACAGACCGGAGACGACCCATGCTTGGACAACTGACAGCAGGCGTATTCCTGTGGCTCGCGACGGCGTGCACCGTTGTGCCGGGGCCGTATACGCAACCAGGGGTCAATGGTTACATCGATCCCGACACCTGGCGACACAGCAGCCCGACCTCGCCTGAGGCCACGATCAATCCAATCTTCCGCGAATGGGCGACGCAGGTCGTGGAGTACGTCCCTTCGGACCAGACCTGGTCGGGGAATTGGAACGACCCGACAAAGGCCCTCGGACCCGCCACAGGAAACGTTGCGGACATCGTCAGCCTCGGCGAACTGACGCAACTGGAGATCTTGCAGGGCGTCCAGCCAGGGTCCATCACGTTGGCTTTTGGCGATCCCACCCAACCGGCTGAGGATGGCGTGATTCGCGACGTGAACGGCTACGACTTCGTCGTCTTCGAGAACGGCATGATCTCGCAGTTCACAACCGGACAGGGTTCCATCCAGGGCCATTTACTGGCCGAGTTGGCCTACGTCGAAGTCTCCTCCAATGGCGTGGATTTCGCAAGGTTTCCCGCAGTTTCGCTCACCCTCTCCCGGACCGGCGCCTACGGCACCATCGACCCGAACCACATCCACAATCTCGCGGGCAAACACCCGAACGGCTACGGCCTCTGCACAGGGACCCCTTTCGACCTGGCGGACCTCGCCGATCATCCGGACGTGCTCGCAGGAAAGGTCGATCTGGCCGCCATCCGATACGTTCGCATCGTGGACATCCCGGGAGACGGAAGCTATCTCGACGACGCCATGCAGCAAATCGAGCCGAACACGGGACCCTACTGGCGCAATTATGCGGAGAACCACCCCATCTACGACCAGTGGCCGACCTGGGGTTCCGGCGGCTTCGATCTGGAGGCGATCGGCGTTCTCCACGAACAGCGGTACGCCGCAGATATCAATCTCGACGGAACGGTGGACGGTTTCGATCTGCTGCTGCTGGCCGAGGCTTGGCAATCACGATTTGGCCAGGCGCACTGGAACAGCCGATGCGATCTGGCCCGACCGTCGGATTTCATTGTCGGCGGCCGGGACTTTGCAGTCTTTGCGTCTCAATGGCGCGCCGTCGAGGAATGGCGGATGCGTTTTCAGGAGGAATGAGGATTCACGATGGATCTAAGACAATCGAATACGGATGCTGATAGCGGGCGGCACGACCACGACGCGTTCACTCTGGTGGAACTACTCGTGGTGATCTCCACAATCGCCCTGGTGCTGGCCCTGCTGATGCCTGCGCTGGCGACCGCCAGGTCGCAGGCGCATGGTCTGGTGTGCCGATCCAACCTCCGCCAGCTCGTCCTGGCGGGTGTCGGTTATGCCGCCGAACACGACGGCTTCTACGTACCGGGGGCCAAGGACATGCTGGACGGCGCCGGACGGCATCGTTGGCACGGTGTGCGGGCCTCTCTCTCGGAACCCTTCGACGCTTCAAAGGGACCGCTGGCAGGCTATCTGGCCGAGGGCCGGGTCAAAGAGTGTCCGATTCACGTCAACTTCGTCCGAAGCAGCGACTGGAGTGCAAACTTCGAGCAAGGTTGTGGCGGCTACGGCTACAATATGGCCTATCTGGGCAGCCGCCTGTGGGACCCAGGCCTCAGTCCGGCGCAGGTTGCCCAGCAGGCTTACGCGCGGACGACCCGCGTCAACGAAGTGGCCAGCCCTGCGCAGACGCTCATGTTCGCAGACACCGCGATGGCCAACAACGGCCAGTCACTCATCGAGTACTCTTTTGCCGAACCTCCTTTCGCGGTCCTCGGCGGTCAGGTCATGACGGAATTCCGCATGTCGCCCTCCATCCATTTCCGCCATGCCGGCGCCGCGAACGTCGGCTGGGTCGATGGACACGTCGGATCCAAACCGATGGCGGAACTCGAAGTGACCAACGTCTATGGGGTCGATGCGACGTCTGTGCGGCTCGGCTGGTTCGAGCCCGCGGACAATACGCTCTTCGATCTGCGATGAGGATTCGCGACAAATTGTCTGACACATTCCCTGACGCGCCGGGTATAATACCGGGATGGAAACATCGAGATTCCATTCCCTGGCGGCGGGGGCAAGACGCATGGCCATTGGGACGTGGAAAGGATTCAACCAACTGCTGTGGCCCGGACGATGCGATGTGTGTCACGCGGAGATCTCCGATTCGGACGGAAGCCTGTGCCGCACGTGTTGGAACGAGCTTCTGACCTGCACCGCGGGCGACTACTGCCCCCGCTGCGGACGGGACGCGAGCCGATACGGTCTCGTAAGCGGCGCTTGCGGCGCGTGCCGGGCTGAAACGATCCACTTCGACGGGATCGCCAGGGCCGGTGTTTACATGGAAGCCCTCCAGCGAATCATCCTGGCCTTCAAGCACGATCACGGCGAGTTGGCAACCGTCCTGGCGCCCCTGGC
>JAGPGT010000091.1 GCA_018055905.1 Phycisphaerae bacterium | reverse complement strand
CTTGCGGGATCGGGCCTGTACTTCGGTTTTCGGATATCCCGATCACCGAAGACCTGCCGGACGATCCGGCTCTTGTTCGGTTGTACAAGCAGTACCAGCAACTGGTTGGTGCGGCCAACCTGCTGGAGAGCTATCCTCGGATTCCATTACCCGATGGATTGGCGTTCACCGGTTCGGAATCCTGCAAGCGGTGCCATCAGTATGAATTCGATGCCTGGTTGACCAAGCCTCATGCGGACGCCCTGAGATCGCTGAAGAAGGTGGGGTCGGACCGCGATCCAGAATGCGTGGTCTGCCACGTGATTGGAATGGAATACGACAGCGGTTACATCACGGAGGAAAAGACGCCGCACTTGAAGGACGTAGGGTGTGAAAACTGCCATGGTCCGGGCTCCGAGCACATCGCCTCGTTCGGCCAAAAGCCTACGCGGGAGCCGAAGATGAGCTGTCTGACGTGCCATACCCCGGAGAAAAGCACCGGTTTTGCCGGGCACGAGGAGGAGTACATGAAGAAAATTGTCCATTGGAGGGAACCCGCAACCGCCGGCAATGTCAAAGACTAACGAAGGAGTGTCTTTATGGTCAAGACATTGCATATCCTGGGCGTGATCGCCGTGGCGTTGGCAGGCGTGATCTTGGTCTCGGTTCTCGGACCTGTCGCGTTGATCCGGTTGGACAGCAAGAACGATCAGCGAATCAACAGGGTGCAGTCATCGCCCGGCGCCGTGGAACGGTTTCAGGAACTGCACGGGGACCGGAACGTCCCCAGCCAGGACGCCAAACCGCCGCTGGTGAAGCAGGCGGAGCTTTTCAAGGACATTATCGACCCCAAGCCTGTGATCCAGGACAGGCCGGTGGCTCGCGTCGAGCCTCCCGCTCGTGTGACGCCGGGACCCACTCCCAGGGCACCGGTCACCGCCAAGTTCACGCTGCTCGGAACGAGTCGTTCGACCTCGAATCCGAGCGTGTCTTTCGCCTATATCCGTCTTCCCGACAACACCTACCAGTGGGTTCAGTCCGGTAGCGAGATCGGCCATTTGACCATCAAGGAGGTGCGGGAAGGCTCGCTGCTGTGCTGGGATGGTCAGCGGGAGAGCGAAGTGTCGATGGAAGCTGTCGTGGATCGGGTGAGCTTGATGACTAAGGACGAGGCAGCAGTTACCCCAGCGGAGATGCCGATTTCCCAGGCGGTCCCTGCGAGGTCTTCCATCCCGGTGAAGATCAGCGAATCTCCCGCGGTCGTTCCCCAGGGCATGCCGCAGTCGGTTCCAACCGCGATGCGGAACGGCTCCTCGAAGATGACCGAGGAGGAGCAGCGTGCCGTCAGCGAACTGGTTGAGAAGTATCGAAAAATGCAAAGTTCGTCGTTGGGGGATGCTAACGCAGCCACCGCGGCCGATCGCCTCGCTCTGGCCAACAAGCTGATGTCCGAGTTGAGGTCGTCCCGCGTCAGTCCACAGGAAACCAGGAAACTGGAAACCCTAGGGGACCAGGTTGTCCGGGACAACGAACGGGGTCGGGAAGAACCAAACCGCTAGTTCCTCGAGATGTCGTTTCTTCGAATCTAATCTCCAAGGGTAGATCGGCAAAAGCCGGGCCTTTTTGACGGTGTGACGAGGCTTCCCACGACGAGTTTTTTTGATCTCGCTTGGTTATCCGACGTTTTTTGATCCCCCTGTACGCAACCGGTATAGACCTCAGAATTCCTCCCTTTGCACGGATCGGCCGTGCTCCATCGCACGCCAGTGCTGGTATTTGCGTTTTTTCTGGTCGATGCGGGAACTTTCGGCCTTTGTTCCTGTCTGACTAAAGAGGTGACGCCATATGCACGGTCCATCCGGAGGACGGCATGTCCGTCGCGACCGAGCCATCGGCATCGCATCGAAGTACTGGATTTTCGACTGACGTCGAAGTAACGGAGCAGGGGTGACTTGGATACGAGGTACGAAATGATGGAAAGGCTTGTCCTCCCAAAGGAACGGTGTCAATCGTTCACTACGGTTGTCCTTTGCGTTCTGGCGTTCGGTGCCGGCTCGTTGCGGGCGACCGTGGAGACCGCCGTAGCGGGCGGGATTCGTCACCGGGCGGTCTCGTTGCAGCACATTACACCCGAACAGGGTCGGGATTTCCTGACCCGATTGAATATCGCGACCGTATCCAAGATACCGGGAGTCAACTCATTGTTGATCACCGGTGACGAGGAGGAGCTTCAAAAAGCCGCGGCGGTTCTGGAACTTGTGGACGCGAGAATTGAGTTCGATGTTCGTACCCTCGGACCTGCGACCCCGACGATGCCGTCCTCTGCGGAAATCGCCGCGGCGGTCGGCGGTGTTTCGATCGGCACGTTCGCCAATCCGCCCCAAGACAAGACCAAGATGAGGGCCATCGTCGATGTGCATCACGGAAACGTCGTCGTGGTCGCTTCGACGATGCAGATGCAGGATATCCGATATGCAGTCGAGCTCGGGCCCGGCATTCTAAGGGATAAACGCACCGTCTCCGGTGCATCGAAGCCCTCAAGTATTTCACTCTCGCAGGCGACAGCGATGTTCGAAACCTCTTTGGAGGGAGAACCCCGGTTCTCCAGGCTGCCCAGCGAACTGCAGGAAATGCGGCGTCGTGCGGCGGAGCTTCGGACCCAGCGTCAAAGCGAGTCCAAAGCGGGCTCGCGTCCCCTGTCAGAGGGAGCGGGCGCGATGGGCGACGTCAACAACTTCGATCCGGTTGTCCCGGCCGGACTTCAGCATGTCGGCGCGGCATCCGATCAGAATATTCCGGACGAGAATCTTCCCGCAGCGTTGGCCGCCAAGCCTGTGACTGGAGACGGTTCTCTTGCTCCGGGGCAGATCGTGCCCTCGGAGGCCGGACGCATCACGCCGCCGACGATCGAGCCCAAGTCGATCGCGGACAGGGGCGGTCTCCTAGGATTGGCGCCGACGGCTTCCGTGTCGCCTGTGTCATCGTCGCTTTATGAACCCGTCATGCTGCCCGACGGCGAGGAGGTCATCACGCTGACCCTGCCTGAGCGGGTGCCGGTGATCGATCTGCTGGACTTGGTGGGCAAGTACCTCAACCTCAGCTATCTGTATGATCCGCAGAAGGTCGCCGGCGAAGTCGTCTGGAAGCTCAACGGCGGCCTCAAAGGCCAGGTGAAGAAGAAAGACCTGTATCCGCTGCTCGAAGCGGCATTGCAGGACAAGGATCTGGTGATGACCCGTCACAGGGGCAACATCATTCGGGTCATGCCAAAAGTGGAAGCTCAGAAAGCGGATCCCGAGTTGCTGGTGGAAGGCGCTGACCCGGTTCTGGCCGGAAACGCGATTGTGACGAAGGTGTTTTCGCTCAAACATATCGACAACTCCAGCGCCGACAACCTGCTCCAGGGCATGGGCCTGGCGATCCAGGTCACACCGATGGTGGAGAGTCGCAAGATGATCGTGACCGCCTACGCGCACCGCATGGGGCGGATCGAGCGATTGTTGGAGTTGGTGGATCAGCCGGGCGCTCCGAGGAAGTTCAGATACCGTCAACTTCGCTACACGATGGCCAAGACGCTGGCGGACAAGGTCAAGGCGCTGGCCGAGCAGCTTGAGAATGTATCGGTCACCATCGGTATTTCGGAGGTGGCGACCGAAACCCCGGCTAAACTGCCGGGGGAGTCGGATGTCGCGTATCGTACGCGTCTGGCTACGATCCGCGCCGCGGAAACGGCCCGTCGCGCCAACGTGGCCGCTGCGCGGGGGGCGATTCCTCAGGAGCCCAAGCCGGGCGTGTATCTGGACGCCGATGAACGGACCAACCGAATTCTTATGATCGGCCAGGAAGAACAGTTGAATACGGTCGAAGAGTTGGTCGATGCCCTGGACATCGCGCAGCAGGAACTGCGGGCTTTGCAGATTTATCGCATCAAGTTCGTCGACGCCGCGGAAGTGGCCCGCAAGCTTCAGGAATTGGGCATCATCCGTCGGATACCCGAGGGGGGGATGCCGTATCGACAGTCGGAGAGTAGTTCCCGCATCACCGGCCAGCCCGCGACCGTAGCCCGGCCCGGACAGCCTGCCGGGGCCGACGGGACCGCCGCGACCGTCGGCACGGAGCTGACGGAAGAGGGGCTCGTGGGAGAACCCCAAGTCGTGGTGGTCGAGTCGAACAACTCGCTTCTGGTCAACGGAACGCCCGAACAACACGCCAAGATTGCGACGATCATCGGGTATGTAGACAGCGAAATGGACCTCGAAGAGATTCCCTACAAGATCTATCCTCTGGAGAATTCCTCTCCTTCCCACCTGGCGGAGATCCTCCAGAATTTGATCCAGGAGTCGACCGAACAGACGAACAAAGAGGGCAAGATCGAGAAGGTCGTCACCAAGCGCCAGGAGGAAATCGCGATTGTGCCCGATCCGAACACGTACTCGCTGATTGTGTACGCCAGCAAGAAGAATCAGGAGTGGATCCAGAGCCTGATCAAGCAGTTGGACAAGCGTCGGCCTCAGGTGTTGATCGACGTGACACTTGTCGAGGTTACCAAGACAGAAGCCTTTGACTACGATCTGCAACTGATCGAGAGCTGGCCGAACCTGGCCGACGCTGCGGCCATCGGGAACGCCACCGGCAACGCGATCAAGGCTCTGACGACGCCGAGCGACCTTTCGGCCGCAGGGCGGGACCACTTTGTCGCCGCCGGTTCCAAGAGCGGCAAGTTCAGCGGCTACTATGCGGACCGACACGTCAACGCACTGTTGACCGCCATGCAGTCGAAGAACTATGGTCGGGTCCTGGCCAAGCCGAAGATCCTCGTCAACGACAACGAGCCGGGCAAAATCAAAACTGCGGATATCACGTATGTAAAAAAGACTTCCTCGGTGCCGTTCACGTCCGCAACCGCCGGGACTCCGACCACCTCCGTCCAGACCTCGGTGGATTACACGCCCTATGATGCCGGGATTGAGTTGAACATCACTCCTCACATCAGCGAGGGCGACCTGCTTCGTTTGGACATCGCGCTGACCCGTGCGGATTTCCGGGAGACCGAGATGGCCGAGGCGCCGCCGAACACGACCACCAGCGAACTGACGACCGGGGTGACGGTTCCGGACGGCAGCACGATCATCCTCGGCGGTATGGTTAAGTTGAACCAGCATAAAGGTGGTTCAAAGGTTCCGATTCTGGGAGACCTCCCGCTCGTCGGCGGCCTGTTCCGGACCATCAGCAACTCGGACAACCAGAGCAAGCTCTACGTGTTCGTGAAGGCCGAAGTTATTCGTCCCGAAGGGGCGTTCGCCCACGGCATGAAGAATCTGACGGAAATATCCGATAGAAACCGAATGGCTTTCGAGAGCCACGAAATGGAGTTCCAGAAATACCAGGATTGGCCCGGTGTCAAACCCAGACCCGTCGATCCTGCGAAAGTTCTCGACACCCAGTGATGACGCGGCCAACGGAAATGAAAACCCGAGGGATCTGACGAAGGTATGAAGGATTTGTTGATACAGACCGCCAAACGAACGGGATTGCTGGACGCCGAGCAACTGGCCCGGTACTTGGACGAGAATCAAGGTCGGGGCCGGGTGGACGAGATTCTGCTCACTTGTCCGTTCTACACCGAGGACGTGGTACTCAAACTGTTTGCAGAAGCCCTCGATTGGCAGTATCTGCCGGAGATATCGGACCAGCAAGTGCCTTCGGAATTCATTCAGAACGTGCCGGCCACCTACGCGCAGCATCACCACCTTGTCGGGGTCAAGTCCGGACAGGACGACGGAGAATTGACGGTCGTTCTCTCTCGACCGTTGGATACCCATGCGCTGGACAACGTTTCGAAGATGACGCATCTTCCGGTGCGGCCCGCGGTGTCCACGCGGGCCGCCATCACGGCGGTCATCGACACGGCCTACCAGCAGCGAAGCACGGTGATCGAAGAAGTGGCCGAGGAGTTGGACTCACAGAATCTCGACCAGTTGGTCGACGAAGTCTCGGCTTCCGACGACTTGCTGGACGTGGTGAACCGCCCGCCGGTGATCCGGTTGGTTAACGACATCCTGTTCCGGGCCCTGCAGATGCGGGCCAGCGATATCCATGTACATCCGTACGAGGCGAAGATCCAGATTCGCTACCGCGTCGACGGTATCTTGTACGATGTGCTGAGTCTGAACCGCAACGTGCTACCGTTGATTATCTCACGCATCAAAGTTATGGCGGGCATGGACATCGCCGAGCGGCGGATGCCGCAGGATGGCCGTTCGAGCGTCCGCCTGGGCCAGCGCGAGGTCGATCTTCGCGTCAGCACCGTGCCCACCAGCTTCGGCGAGCGCTGCGTGCTGCGTATTCTCGACAAGAGTTCGGGTGTTTACCGTCTGGACGAGTTGGGCCTGTGGCCCGACGACCTCAAAAAACTCGATTCTCTGCTGAACCGTGCCCACGGCGTGATCTTCGTCACCGGCCCCACCGGCAGCGGCAAGAGCACCAGCCTCTATGCCTATCTGAACCGGATCAATTCGGCGGAGAAGAACGTCATCACGATCGAAGACCCGATTGAGTACCAACTCGAAGGGATCAGCCAGATCCAGGTGGCCACCAAGAAAGGCATGACTTTCGCGACTTCCCTGCGTCATGTGCTTCGCCAGGACCCGGACGTAATCATGATCGGCGAGGTTCGCGATGTGGAGACCGCCCGCATGGCGATCCAGTCGTCCCTCACCGGACACCTGGTGTTCAGCACCCTGCACACCAACGATGCGGCCGGTGCGATCAGCCGATTGCTGGACCTCGGGGTCGAGCCATACCTGGTCAGTTCCTCGTTGATCGCGATCGTGGCCCAGCGACTCGTGCGACGGATTTGTCCGGACTGCAAAAAGCCCGCGCAGCCGACGGCCCAGCAACTCGGCGAACTGGGACTGGCGCCGACCCCCGATGCGCATTTCTATGTGGGTGAAGGGTGCGAGCGGTGTTTCAAGACGGGGTATCGCGGCCGAACCGGGATCTATGAAGTGATGCTCATCAATGAGAGAATACAGGAGTTGATCTACCGGCAGGAGACCGCTGGCGTCATCAAGAAGGCCGCCTTGGAGGCGGGGATGCAAACGCTTCGGATGGACGGCGCCCGCAAGGTGCTCGCGGGCCAGACCACGGTCGCCGAGGTGCTCCGGGTGACACAGGCGGACATGTGATGAAGGAGTCTCTGAGAAAGGGAAGACGGGATTTCCATGTTCCAGAGACGAAGATGACTCGGAACTACGGACAGCTTTATGCCGAGATATGAGTACATCGCGATCGCAGGCAACGGCAAGAAGATCAAGGGGACCCTCAACGCCGAAAGTCCATTTGCCGCCCGCAAGCAGTTGCGGATGCGAAGCGTGCATCCGTCGTCCATCACGGAGATCTCCTCGGCCGCGGAGGGCAAACGCGTCTTGTTCTCGGCCTTTCGTCGGACGAGCAAGTCGCAGCTCATCGATTTCACCAAACAGCTCGCCACGCTTTTGAATTCCGGAATCAAACTCACCGAGGCGCTGTCCGTTCTGACGATGCAGGTCTCGGACCAGCGGTTCAAGACCGCTCTCACGGAGATCCGCGACCGGGTTGTGACGGGAGAGTCGTTCACCGACGCCCTCAAGGACTATGAGGACTACTTTGATGTGATTTTTGTGGCCATGGTGCGCGTGGGCGAAGTCACTGGCACGCTCGGCGAGGGGCTCAAGACCATTGCCAACTTCATGGAGAAACGTCAGCGTGTCGAGTCGAAGGTCTTGACCGCCATGATCTACCCGATCGTTCTGGTGTTCTTCTGTCTTCTGGCGATCGTGATCCTGACGACGAAGGTGATTCCGCCCATCGGCAAGCAGATTCAGGCCGCCCGCCAGGAACTGCCCTGGATTACTCAGCAGTTGATGAATTTCAGCCATGTCCTGACGAGCTGGCGGGTGTTTGTGCTCCTCGGATCGATCGCGGCGGTTGTGATCGCGATGAAGCGTTTCTTCCGGACGGAGCGGGGGGCCTACCTGCGGGACAAGTTCCTGCTCTCCCTGCCGGTGTTCGGACCGCTGATCAAGCAGCGCGTGGTGGCAAGGTTCGCTTCGACGCTCTCGACGCTGATCGGTTCGGGCCTGGCAATGGCCGAATCGCTTCGCGTCGTCGCCGACACCACCGGCAACAGCCTCATGAAACGCGCGATCCAGCAGGCCAGAGAGCGAATCCTCGCCGGCGCCGACATCGCAACACCTTTGCGGGAGAGCGGCGTGATTGACCCGGCGATTGCGCACATGGTCGCTGTCGGCGAAAAGAGCGGGGAGTTAGAAACCATGCTCAGGAGCATCAGCGAGAACCTGGAGTCTTCGACGGACGTGGTTATCGAACGATTGAGCGCGGCGGTGGAGCCGCTGATCATCATCATCATGGCGGCGGTCATCGGTGTGATTGCCTATGCCACGATTCTGCCGATCCTGCGGATTTCGGCAGTCAACATGTAAGCCTTTTGGGAGTTGAAGGATTATGACGGAGAATCGGACAAGACAAAATCTGCGTGGTTTCACGATGGTCGAGCTGATGGCGGTGCTGATCATTCTGGGACTGCTGGCCGCTGTAGTCGTCAAGAACTTCGTGGGCCAGGTGGACAAGGCCAAGGTGGTCACCACGAAAGCCAGTCTGAAACTGCTGCACACCGCGGTGAACGAATTCAACATGGACTGTTCCCGATGGCCTCGCGAGGATGAGGGATTGACGGCTCTGGTCCAACAGCCGACGGACGCACCCAATTGGAGGCCGGGCGGGTACCTCGACACGACCGACATTCCCAAGGATGGATGGGGACGTGACTTCATCTATGAGCTCCATCCGGAAAGCGGAAAGCCCTTCGTCATCAAGAGCCTCGGGGCCGACGGCGAGCCGGAAGGAGAAGGCTACAATGCGGATCTGCTCAGCACCGACGCAAATTGACCGATCCGGCGAACAGGCCCCTACGCCTGTCCGTCGGTCTGTCGATGCGGCGTTCACGCTCGTCGAGCTGATCGTCGTGTTGACGGTGCTGGGACTTCTGGTGATGGTGGCCATGACGAATCTGTTTGGTGTGCTCCGCCGGCAAAGTTTCAAATCGCAGGTACAGGATTTCGTCTCGACGATGCAGATGGCCGCGTTCAGCGCCGCCGAAAACGGTCATCGTTATGAGGTGATCATCGACCCGACGGACCAGAGTTATCTGTTGCGGAAAATCACCTCTTCCGATCTCTCGGAGGTTCTGGATGAGGAAATCATCACGCAGGGGCAGTTCGGGAGCAACTGCCGGCTCTCATACGTGGAATTCGACGATGGCGATTCCACCAACAGTGAGAGGTCGAAGTTCCGGACCGGCCCGGCGGGGTGGACCTACGGCGGTAAGATTGTCTTCCTCGACGAAGGAGAACAACCCCATGCGGTGGTTGTGAATCGGCTGCTTCCCACCGTCGAGCTGGTGGCGGGGGACCCACCGCTGCTGACCCCAAAGGCAAAGGATGAAGTTCCGTTTCTTCAGTGAACCGGAGCGTCGGGACCTGGGACAGGGAATGTACGAGAATACCAACAACCCATTCGTTCAAGAGCGAACGGCCCGACAGGCCGGGAGGGCGGGGTTCAGCCTCCTGGAGGTCCTGACGTCGCTGGCAATCCTGGGCCTGGTCAGTTCCAGTGTGTTGCTCGTGATCAACCGCTGCGTAAACTCTGCGGCGGATTCGGCCCTGCGCATGGAGGCCTTTCAGATCGTCCGCGAGAATCTAGAGCAGGTTCTGGTCCGCGATTCCGTGGAGGAATCCGTACAGTATGGGATCAGTGACCTGTATCCTGCCATCTCCTGGCAGACAGTGATCGAGGTGTTTCCCGAACCTGTCAACGGTCAGATGTGGGTACGGGTTGTCTGCACGGCCGAGTACGCCGATTCCCAGGACCAGAACCAGAAGATCGAACTGACCCATTGGATCGCGGCTTTGACCGATCAGCAGGCCGGAGCCATCTTGAGCGATGCGGAACGGGCAAGACTGGAGGCTGAACAGATTCTCAATACCGCCCAAGATGCGGCCCGGTACGCTCGTACGAATGTTGCGACGATTGAGCAGTGGATCGAGAACGGGTTGGTGATGACCAAGGACGGCCGATTCATCAAGTACAACCTGGATCTGTTCGTAGAGAACCAAGGGGAACCGAACGAGCAGGCCAAGGCCCGACAAGTGGAGTCGATCGACGAATTGGCGATGAATCTTCGGACCCAGCAGAACGAATTCGAAGAAAACGCCGACTTTTCGGGTTCCGCTGGGAAAGGTTCGTCTTCCAGGTGATCCGACGATGTGGGAACCCACCAAACGGTGGGGCGACCCTGGACGAGGTAGAAGAGGTTTCGGTCGGACTCGTTAAACGGAGATGATGGTATGGAGTCGACAATCAGGCGACAGAGATACACGGCAGGGTTCTCGCTGGGCGAGATGCTCGTGACCGTGGTTCTGGGCGGGATGCTCCTGACGGCGATTCTGAACATCTACAACCGGGCCAACCGGGCGGCTTCCGCCGTGCTGGAGAAGATTGAAAGCTCATCCCTGGCCGGCGAGGTCTTGCAGCTGTTTAGCGAAGATTTTGATCGGGTTCTTGGGGTCGAGGACCTGACCGTGCAGATCCGCAACGGTTTCGACAACGGATTCGTCCGCTCTGAACTGATTCTTCGCCGTCTGTACCATGACAAGGACAACAAGGAACAGACTCTGGAGGAAATCACGTGGCGGGCAGGATACGATGGTGGTGGCGTAACCCCGGGTCTGATTATCTACCGCGGTCGTGAAGGAGCGGGGTTGGAGGACAAGCTGCTCGAGAGACAGCGGAAAGACTGGGAGAAGAATTATCCGCTGGTGCCGATTTGCCGGGGTGTGACGTTCTTCCAGATTCAGGCGGTCAAAGGCGAAGAACTTCTTGATCAGTGGCCGTTGTCCGAACCTCCGCCCGGAGTGAGGGTCACGATTTCCTTCGCAGAACCGTACGAGACGGTGCGGGGTACGCGGGATGTACGCGACGACCAGAAAACCAGTCGGACGTTCGTTATCAACGCGGTGCGGAAGATCCGGTTCGTCACCGATTTGTCCGACGATCCGAATGCCTCCGGTAACTCCACCGAGGCGGGGGCACAGGAACAGAGATCTTCCGGCGCAAACACACCGACCGCCGGGCGGAATCTTGGAACTCCGAACGGTCGTACGACAAATGTACAGTCCCCTCAAGGATCGATGAACAATGAACGGATCCCCCTACAGACAAGACCACGATGATGGCCGGAGACGGCAGGGTATCGTCCTGTTGATCACGCTGGTGATTCTGGTCATCCTGGCGACGCTGGGATATACCCTGAGCGTCCGGGTGGCCGCGCGTCGGCATCGTGACCAGTACGCCATCGACCATGCGGTGGCCAGGCACGCCTGTGCGTCGGGGATGCGGTATGCCTTGGCATCTCTGAACAAACTCGATTTTGCGCTGATCAGTCGGCCCAACGAGCCGGATTTCTCTGATCTTTTTGCCCTTACCGAGCCGGAGTACCAGAAACTCCTGGATCAGATGGAGTTGTATCTGGCAAAAGAGCGTCTTACCGGTCCGAATCTCGAGGAGGAGGGGGGGGGAAAGAAGAAGACGGCCGGCAAGAAAAAAACGCTCTCCGAAGACACCAACGATCTCGATTCCCGTCAAGAGCGTTTCGCCAAGCGTAAGAATGTACAAATCCCAGGTCCATACGGTCCCCCTTGGCCGTTGGTCACCGAGCCCATCGAGTTTGAGATCGGTATGGCCAAGGTCAAGGTTGAGATCGAGGATGAAAACGCCAAATACCCACTGGGTTGGGCGATGCTTGCCGACGAGAAATTGCGAGAGGAGGCCGGCGCCGGCTGGACCACTTTCTGTGAGTGGATGGGGTATTCCTCCCAGGAGATCGCTCTATTGAACAAGGATCTGATCGCGATCGGGGCGAAAAAGCCGTTCAAGATGGAATTCAAGGCGACGACGGTGGATGTGAATGTGCCCGCCAATCTACAGAGCCGGGTGACCCGGCCGACGCCCGGCGGCGCGGCTTCCAGCGCGGTGGCGCGCCGGACGGTCAGCAAGAGGCCTGTTACCGCCGAACAGCAACTCTTGCAACAGAATAAGGAGTTCGCTTCGCTCTTTCACAGTTCCATGGTGAATTCGGCTCTGTTGAGCCGGCCGAGCATCGAGAGCGACAGCCGTAAGGAATCGGCGCTGAAGTATCTCGGTCTTTGGGGCACACGGCAGGTGAACATCAACACCGCTCCTCGGCACGTTCTTGAGGCAGCGGTTTCGTTCGGAAGCGTTCTAAACGCGCCCAAGATCGCGGAGGCGATCATTCAACAACGCAAGGTCAAACCGGTGGCGGATGTCAACGAGGTTAAGAGGGCGGTTCTAGGATACAGCACCGCCATTGAGGACTGTCGCAGTTTTCTGACCGCCACGAGCACGGTCTTTACCATCCGGGTTACAGCCGTCAGCGGGTTGGCTAGGGCAGGAGCCATCGCGGCGGTGAGCCGGGAGGGCGATAAGATCGAGCAAATCGCGGTGATCTGCGACTAATTCCCTATTCTGGAACGGAGTTCTGAACGCCGGGACGGCTTTTGACGAAGAACTTGTGGCGTCTGATGCCTATTGGAGATCAATATCGTGCAATCGGGAAATCAGTTGGGAATCTACCTGAGAAAGGATCGGGCCACGGTCGTGTGCTTGGCTTCCCAAGGCCGCGACAGGAAATTGCTCGATTGTTTCTCGGTTCGCGTTGAAGGCGAAGAGGCAAATCCAAGGGTTCTGTGCGATCGAATTGCCAGCCTGTGCAACGAACGGAAAGTCCGCTTTACGGAAGCGGCAGTTGCGTTGGATTGCGCCGCCTTCATGCAGCATTCAGTGCACAGCGAATTCACCGATCCCAAGAAAATTGCAGCTACCGTCCGATTCGATACCGAAGAGACTCTGGCGACGGATGTATCGGACCTTTCTGTTGCATTTCGGATCGCCTCCAGCAATGACGAAGGGACACAACTCGATGTTTTTACCGCTCCGCGGTCCATTCTGACCGAGATTATCCAGTCTCTTCAAGCCAAGAACATTGATCCGGTTGCTATTGATCCAGACGTCTACTGCCTTTCGCGATATTTGCTGGAATATGCGGGTGGACAGGAAGAGTCCGAAAAGTCCACTTTGTATGCGGTGTTGTCGGATTGCCAGGGGTACCTTGTGGCCGTTTCTGGTCGACGTGAACTGGTGAATTTCAGGACGGTTTTGCTTGGTCCTTCCCAGGATCGGACCACTCTCTTGGCTAGGGAAGCCTTGCTGACTGCGGGATTGGTCATGGGAGAATCGTTGGGAGAGCTCTTCGCTTTCGACATACGCGGCGAGCTGGCCCTTCAGTCGGTAGGGGAACGAACGGGTATTTCTGTGCATCCCTGTGATTTGGTCGCCATGGGGGGGCTGGAATCCGCACCGATCCATGATTGTCCGAACGTGGTGGATTTGATCCTCGCCTACGGGGCGATCCTGGGGTTGCCGGACAAGACCAACAGCGTCAACCTGCGTAACGACCATATGCCCTTTCTGGGCAAGAAGATACGCATGCAGAAAGCCGTTCGTTTCCTGAGCATCTCGATGACGATTCTCCTATTGTCATTGGG
>JAGPGT010000319.1 GCA_018055905.1 Phycisphaerae bacterium | reverse complement strand
GGAGTCCCTATGGCGATTCTTGAAATGAAGGCCCCATCCGAGTGCAAATATGACATTCTGTCCCTGGGTGAGGTTATGATCCGGCTCGATCCCGGCGACGAACGCATCCACACCACACGGACCTTCCGCGTCTGGGAAGGCGGCGGCGAGTACAACGTCGCTCGCGGCTTGAAGCGAACGTTCGGCAAACGGGCCGCCGTCGTAACCGCGATCGTGGACAACCCCGTCGGCCGACTGCTCGAAGACCTGATGTTTCAGGGCGGCGTCAGCCTCGAGTACGTCAAGTGGATGCCTTTCGACGGTATTGGACGCAAAGCCCGTGTCGGCCTGAACTTTACCGAGCGAGGCTTCGGTCTCCGCGGCGCCGTCGGTTGCTCCGACCGGGCCAACAGCGCCGCTTCGCAATTGAAGAAAGGCGATATCGACTGGAATCGCATCTTCGGCCAGGACGGCATCCGCTGGTTCCACACCGGGGGAATCTTTGCTGCCCTCTCGACGACCACGCCGGACGTGATTCTTGAAGCGGTCACCGCAGCCAAGAAAAACGGCACGATCGTCTCCTACGACCTGAACTACCGTAACTCGCTCTGGCGGGACATCGGCGGTCAGGAGAAAGCCCGCCAGGTCAACCGGGCCATCGCCCCCTACATCGACGTGATGCTTGGAAACGAGGAGGATTTCACGGCGGCCCTGGGCTTCGAAGTTGCAGGCCTGGACAAGGGCTACTCGCAGCTTGATCCGACGAACTTCCGCAAGATGATCGAGGCCGCGGTCAAGGAGTTCCCGAACTTCAAGGTCGTCGCCACAACCTTACGACATGCCAAGACCGCGACGAAGAACGACTGGGGCGCGGTGATGTACGCCGACGGACAGTTCTACGATGCGACGCTGCGACCCGACCTGGAGATCTACGACCGCGTCGGCGGCGGCGACAGTTTTGCCTCGGGCTTGATCTACGGCCTGATGGAGAGCAAAAGTCCCGAGCAGGCGGTCAACTACGGCGCGGCCCACGGCGCGTTGGCGATGACCACACCGGGCGACACGACCATGGCCACGCTCAACGAGGTCGAAAAGGTCATGAAAGGCGCCGGCGCCAGAGTGGATCGATGATTGTCCCCACAAAGACAAAGGCGAATCCAGGAGGAGCCAAGCTTCCTCCGTTGCCCCCACATTCAGTCTCTTTTTTTCCGGGATCCCTGGGGTGATCCTGACATCAAGGAAGTACGAATGATCGCAGAAGCAGTGAAATGGATTGGCGGCGTGGACGGTGTCCTGGAGATAATCGATCAGCGCTTGCTGCCGACGAAATACGTCATATTGAAGGTTCACAGCGTCGAGCAACTCCACGAGGCGATCCGGACGCTGGCGGTCCGCGGCGCTCCGGCCATCGGCGTTTCAGCGGCCTATGGCCCTGTGCTGGCCCTCCAGTGGCTGCAAAAACCTCGACACGTACAGGAGGCAGCGGATCATGTCCTCCAGAGCTGTGACTATCTCGCCACTTCGCGTCCGACCGCGGTGAATCTCTTCTGGGCCCTCGACCGCATGCGGGCCAAGGCAAAGGAGGTCGCCTGCGAGGCCTCAGCCACGCCGGGAAAGCTCGCTGAGGCCCTGCTGACGGAGGCCAACGCGATCTGGGCGGAGGACGTCGAAATGTGCCGGCGAATCGGCGAGAATGGCCAGAGGTTCATTCGTGACGGCTTCGGCATCCTGACCCACTGCAACGCCGGAGCCTTGGCGACGGCAGGCCAGGGAACCGCCCTGTCGGTCCTGTTTGAGGCGCACAAGAAAGGCAGAACATTCGAGGTTTACGCCGACGAGACCCGCCCTCTTCTCCAGGGTTCTCGCCTGACCGCCTGGGAACTCCAGCGGGCCGGCATCAAGGTGACCGTGATCTGTGACAACATGGCGGGCTTTCTGATGAAGCAGGGAAAGATCCAAGCGGTGATCACCGGCGCCGACCGTATCGCCGCCAATGGCGACACCGCCAACAAGATCGGCACCTACAGCGTCAGCGTGCTGGCCAAACACCACGGCATCCCGTTCTATATCGCGGCCCCGTCGAGCACGTTCGATTTAAACATCGACACCGGCGAACAGATCCCCCTCGAAGAAAGAAACGCCTCGGAAGTAACCTGGATCGGCGGCGTCCACACGGCCCCAGACCACGTCGGAGTCTACAACCCCGCTTTCGACGTGACCCCAGCACAAAACATCACTGCGATCATCACAGAAAAAGGAGTGATTGAGAACCCAGGCCCAAACCGTATTCGCGACTTGCTCGGATAAATGGGTCAGGCGACCGCGACGACCTGCTTGACCTCGGGCACTCGCTCTTTCAGGATGCGTTCGATGCCCATTTTCATCGTCATGGTCGCGCCGGGGCAACCCCGGCAGGCCCCCTGCAAGCGAACGCGGACGGTCTTGTCCTCGTCCACACCCAGCAGTTGAACGTCGCCGCCGTGGCCTTGCAGGGAGGGACGAACCATTTCTATCACATCGGCGACCTTCTCTTCGAAAGTTTTCGCAGCGATGTTTTCATTTGAATCGACCCTGTCAGTCATTTTCGAATCTCCACCAAAGAAACAGGCGATCATTATACCGTCATCCCGACCGACGACAAATCCTTTTCTCAATACCTCCGGCGGCATCCAGAGTTCGCCCTATTGACAACAAGAGAGGGGATCTGTACGTATAAGGGCTGTCTACACGATTATAGAACTATTTTGGAGGTTCACGAATGAAAGCTGTCTGGATTGGCGTGTTGTTGATTGCTGTGGCGGTTAGCGGTTGCGCTTCGAGCGAGGCCGATAGCACGGCGGTTGCCGGTTATGACTTCTCCAGTCTTGACAAAATCGCGATCGTCGAGGTGACCGGCCGGGTTTATGGTGAGGCCGCGAAGAACAAGGTCAGCAATCTCGTCACGATGGCTCTGATGAAGAAGGGCTACACGTTCATCGAACGCCAGAACGTCAAGGCCCTGCTGAAGGAACAGGAGTTCCAGGCGTCCGATCTGACGACCGACGCCGGCGCCGCCAGAGCGGGCCAGATCCTCAACGTTCCGGCGGTCATGGTCATCGACATCCCCAAGTT
>JAGPGT010000090.1 GCA_018055905.1 Phycisphaerae bacterium | reverse complement strand
GTGATCGCCACCTGCCGCCAGCAGGGTCGCCGGGTCTTTGCCTTTTTCTGCGACGCCCTCAACGCCCACTTCCAACAAAAACCCGCACCCTCACTGCTCCATTGACGCAAGTCCGTGAACGGCTACCGGGCAAGAAGGAGACCCAGAGCCCGATGGATCTGGCCTACCACGTTCAGACCGCGATGCAGATGGGCATGCTCGGCCTGACACAAGGCAAGGTCGCCCGTTTCAACCTGGAGAAAGAGCAGATCGTGCTCTAGTCGGGTTGTAACTTCGATGTGAGACGTTGTGCCTCCTGTTTTTCGCACCAGTGGACAGGGGTCGTGCTTTAGTGGATATACTACGCATGCACAAGGACCGCCCCTCCACAAAAAGTAGCTCCTCTGGCAGTTGTCTGACCGCATTTTTGACCTCAATATCGGCCTAAATAGCAAAATAGTGATAGAAAACAGCTCTACAAGATTACCTATCTTATTGATTTTCAGCGATAATATTCAGATGAGCTGTTTTGTGATGAGTGAAATTCCTTGGGCAGGTGTGGGCCGATGAATCTTGACCCGCGTGTGATGAAGGACTGGCAGATCGCTGAGGCGGCCGAGGAGCGGATGAAACCCATTGGGCGGTTGGCCGATGAGATGGGTTTACGTGACGACGAGTTGATTCCCTACGGCAACAGGCTCGCGAAAGTGGATTACCAGAAAGTTCTGAGCCGTTTGGGCGACCGTCCGACCGCTAAGTACGTCGACGTAACCGCGATTACGCCCACGCCACTCGGCGAGGGCAAGACGACCACGACCATCGGTCTGATCCAGGGGCTCGGCCGACTCGGCAAACGTGTCTGCGGTGCCATTCGCCAGCCGAGCAGTGCCCCGACGTTCAATATCAAAGGCTCCGCCGCCGGCGGAGGGCTTGCCCAGTGTATCCCCTTGACACCCATTTCCATCCGCCTGACCGGGGATCTCGACTGCGTGACCAACGCCCATAATCTGGCCATGGTGGCTTTGACCGCCAGGCTCCAGCACGAACGCAATTACGACGACGCCCGCCTGGCCAAGAGCAAACTCAAACGCCTGGACATCGATCCGGATCGCATCCAAATCGGTTGGGTGATGGACTTCTGCGCCCAGTCGCTTCGCAACATCCGCATCGGGCTGGGCGAGAAGATGGACGGCTTCGAGATGGATTCGGGCTTCCGAATGACCGTCGCCAGCGAGGTGATGGCGATCCTGGCGGTTGCCAGGGACCTCAAGGACTTGCGGCAGCGGATCGGCCGCATGGTGGTCGCCTACAGTCGAAACGGCAAAGAGGTCACGACGGGCGACCTGGAGGTGGATGGCGCGATGACCGCCTGGCTGCTGGACGCCATCAATCCCAACCTCGTGCAGACCATCGAAGGCCAACCTGTTTTTGTCCATGCAGGGCCTTTCGCCAACATCGCCATCGGGCAAAGCTCGATTATCGCCGATCGGCTCGGCACTAAGCTGGCCGACTACCACATCACCGAGAGCGGCTTTGCCTCGGACATCGGCTACGAGAAGTTCTGGAACTTGAAGTGCCGCATGTCGGACCTCAAGCCGGACGCGGTCGTCATCGTCGCGACGATTCGAGCCCTCAAAACCCATGGCGGCGGACCGGCCGTCAAGCCGGGCGTTCCGCTCGATCCCGCGTACATCAGTGAGAACCTCGACCTCGTCGAGAAAGGTTGCGAGAACCTCCTGGCTCACATCGACATCGTCAAACGAAGCGGCGTCCGTCCCATCGTCTGTCTGAACCGGTTCAAGACCGACACCGACGCCGAGATCGCCATCGTTCGGCGGATCGCCGAAGCCGGCGGGGCGAGAGCGGTCACCTCCGACCACTGGCTCAAAGGCGGCCAGGGCGCCATCGAGTTGGCGGAAGCGGTGATCGAGACGTGCGCCGAGAAGAACGATTTCCAGTTCCTCTACGACATGAAGATGCCGCTGCGGAAACGAATCGAGCTGATCGCCAAGGAGATCTACGGCGCCGACGGAGTCTCTTACACCGACGAAGCCCTAGAGAAGGCCAAGCGTCTCGAAGCGGAATCGCTTGGGACCACGTTGGGCACCTGCATGGCCAAGACGCAGCAGAGTCTCTCGCACGACCCCAATCTCAAGGGCCGCCCCAAAGGCTGGACCCTCCCGATCAGCGACATTCTGGTCTACAAGGGCGCGGGCTTCGTCGTCCCGATGGCCGGCGCGATCAAGCTCATGCCCGGCACCGGCTCCGACCCGGCCTTCCGCCGGATCGACGTCGACGTCGAGACAGGCAAGGTCCACGGGCTGTTTTGATTGACGATCTGCTATTGACGATTTACTATCTGACGGAACGCGCAACGCACTGTCGCTCATGTGCAAATAGCAAATAGTCAATAGTAAATAGTAGATGGAACACTGATGGCGGCGAAGATAATCGACGGCAAGCACGTGGCGGCCGGCATCCGGGCCGAACTCAAGGACGAAGTCACGAAGCTCAAGGAACGCGGCGTCACGCCGGGGCTGGGCGTCATTCTGGTCGGCGATGATCCCGCATCGGTCTCCTACGTGACCGGCAAAGAGCGGGCGTGCGACGAAGTCGGCATCTATTCCGACCACAACCACCTGCCCGCCGGGACATCGCAGGAGGAGCTTCTGGCCCTCGTCCGGCGGATGAACGGGGACCCCAAGATCAACGGCATCCTGGTCCAGTTGCCGCTTCCCCGCCACATCCGCGAGTCCGAAGTGCTCCTGGCTATCGACCCCGACAAAGACGTCGACGGGTTCCACCCGGTCAACGCCGGCAAGATGGTCGTGGGAGAGAAGGCCTTTCTGCCCTGCACGCCGCACGGCGTGGTGCAACTGCTCCTGCGAAGCGGCGTGACCATCGACGGGGCGCATGTCGTGATCGTGGGCCGCAGCAATATCGTCGGCAAGCCGCTCGCCAACATCCTGATCCAGAAGAGCCCGCTGGGCAACGCGACCGTCACGATCTGCCACACGCGAACCCAAGACCTCGCCCGCCACACGCGCCAGGCCGACATCGTCATCGCGGCAGCCGGTCGGCCCAACACGATCACCGCGGACATGGTCAAAGACGGCGTCGTGGTGATCGATGTAGGCGTCAATCGCATCGAGGACGCGACGAGGCAGAAGGGCTTCCGCCTGGTCGGCGACGTCGATTTCGAGGCGGTAAAGGAGAAGGCCTCGCTTATTACCCCTGTTCCCGGCGGCGTCGGTCCGATGACCATCACGATGCTCCTGTACAACACGGTCGAATCGGCCAAACTGGCCGCCGGCCTCGTGTCTGACTAAGTTCTGTGGTGTTGTGTATTGCGTTTGAGGGCGGTATCCTATTGTCATGGCACATGCAGCAACACATGGCAGCCGTCACAAGACTCTTGCAGGCAGAATCCCCCGATCATCCAATCAGAAGGAGGCAGCACATGAGCAGGATCACGCGTAGGCAGTTCGTCCGAGGGTCAATGGCCGCGGGGCTCGGCATCGTGATGGCCGGGCCCTTGTCGCGGGTGCGGGGGGCAAACGACGAGATCCGGGTCGGTGTCGTCGGGGTCAACGGGCGGGGCGGTTCTCACATCAGCGCGTTCGAGGAGATGGAGGGTGTGCGGGTCGCGGCGCTGTGCGATGTGGACCGCAAGGTGCTGGATAGCAAGGCCGCGGCGTTCGAAAAGAAGTATACGCATAAGGTCGAGACCTACATCGATATTCGAAAGATGCTGGAGAACAAAGACCTCGATGCGATCTCCATCGCGACGCCCAACCACTGGCATTCTTTAGGGACGATCTGGGCCTGCCAGGCGGGCAAGGACGTCTACGTGGAGAAACCATGCAGCCACAATGTGTTCGAAGGACGCAAGTGCGTCGAGGCCGCACGAAAGTACAAGCGGATCGTCCAGCACGGTACCCAGAGCCGCTCGAGCAAAGGCTGGGCCAAGCAGGTCGCGGCCATCGCCAGCGGCCAATACGGCAAGCTGCTGGTCTCCAAGGGGGCCGCCTCGAAGGGTTCCGCGACCGGCCGTTGGAGTATCGGTTTCAAACCGATCCAGGACCCTCCGGAGAATCTAGATTACAACCTCTGGCTTGGTCCTGCGCCGGAGCAACCATTCCACGAAAACTTGGTACATTACAATTGGCACTGGTTCTGGGACTTTGGCAACGGTGAGATCGGAAATCAGGGCGTGCACCAGATGGACATCGCCCGCTGGGCGATCCCCGGCGCGACTTTGCCGAACCGCGTGATCAGCATGGGCGGCCGGTGGGTCAATTCGACGGAAGGACATCCGCCGTTCACCGACCAAGCCCAGACCCCCAACTGCCAGTTGACCATCATGGATTTCGGCGGCACGCTGCTGGTGTTCGAAGTCCTCGGGCTGGTCGACCGTGTGGGGTTGGACGGGAAAAAGTACCCGAACAATGTCGGGAATGAGTTCTATCTGGAGGCCGGCGTCATTCGGGGCGGCAAATTTTACCCGAAGGATTCCGACAAGGCCGAAGAGCTGCCGAACCTCGATGTGAAAATGGGGCCGGGCGACCATTTCGAGAACTTCATTCATGCGATGCGCAGCCGTAAGATTGAGGACCTCAATGCAGACATTGAGGAAGGGTATCTGTCTTCCGCATGCTGCCAGCTCGGTAACATCTCGTACCGGCTGGGTGAACAAGTCGCCGGCTCCATCAAGCCTGATGTTTTGGGCAAGCATGAAGAAATTGCCAGATCCTGGGAGAGGATCGCCGAAACCGCCAAAGGCACGATCGGCTTCGATCTGGCTCAAAATACATATCAACTCGGAGCGATGTTGACGTTTGCTCCGAAGACGGAGAAGTTTGTGGGCAACCCCCAGGCGGATGAATTGCTGACGCGGCCTTATCGTGCTCCGTTCGTTGTGAACCAGAACGTCTGATCGGGTTTTGACCGGCATCGGATTGAAAGGAACGTTCCCGCTGGCACGGGGGCTTTTCTTGTTTTTTGCGCAAACGGTGGGTTTGCGATGAAGAAATCATCCGCAGATTCTCTGCACAATGATGCCGGTAACGATCAGGATCAGACCCACGGTCGTCGAGGGCAGGATTGTTTCCCCCAGGACCCTCGCGATGATCAGCAGCGACAAAAAAGGGACCAGATAGATCAGGTTTACGACGTGCGCTGTGGTCTTGGCGGCACGAAGGGCCTTGAGCCAAAGGAGAAATGTGATGCCCATTTCGAACAGGCCGATATAGACACCTCCGACGATGCCTTGCCAGCGGATGGGATCTGTGCCGCCGAACACCAGTGTCAGAACCAGGACATAACCGCTGGCGAAGAGGAAGTTTACGAACAGGCGAACCGCCTCGTCGCGCTGGTCCTTCGTGTTGAGCACCCAAAAGAGTGCCCAGACGACCGTGCTGCCCAGGGCCAGAGCCACGCCGGGACCGCTGCTGAACCGAAAGGTCAGAATGTCCGCAGGGTGGCGAGGGTGCGTGGCGATGACGACTACGCCGAGGAAGCTGATGAGAATTGCCAGGATGCTGGCAAACTTGATTCGTTGGTGCAGGATGGGGATCGACAACAGCACCAGCGTCAGCGGCCAGACGAAATTGATCGGCTGGGCCTCCTGGGCTTTCAGAAGAGAGTATGCCTTGAAGATGACCACATAGTAGAGGAAGGGGTTCAAAAAGCCCAGGCCCGCCGACCAGAGGCAATCCCTCTTCGTGATGGTCCGCAGCAACCGAAGTTTTTTCGAGGCGACCAGGTAAAAGAGAAAGACCGCGGTCGAGGTCACGGAGGCGTACAACAACAGCGGCAACACGCCGACGTGGCGCAAGGAGATTTTGAACGCTGTGGCAGCGGTACTCCAGAAGAACACCGCCGCCAACGCATACGTATACGCCAGCCGGGATTGTCGGCTCCTCATTTGCATAGGCGGGCATTATAATAGGAGCAACGCGTGAAGGCCAATCCGAGGAACCGGCGCAGGTCGATTCTATTGCCCGCGATAAGGAAACCACCCCTGTGGTTTTGTTGTTTTGGACGGTTGGCAGGCTTTTATGCCTCACTTGATGGAGCCTGGCGCCAGGTAGATCGCCGGGCTTCCTCGGCCGGGGTCTCTCACGGGGGGGGGCGGATTGATGAGCCGGCCGCAAGGGGCCTGATGCGTGAGTGGGTTCTGCCTATGTTGTCCGGTGGTGTCATTGCCAAGGTCGTTTCTTGCTGACGCATGTGAGAAGCGGTCTGCCTCAGAAACGAAACCTCGCGCCGATCATGTAGATGGGACCGCCGAAGTCGAAGCCGTTGTCCTCTTTCGCGAAGTCGTACTGGAAGTCGAACAGCAGTTCGCCGTGGTCGCCGATGGGAAACGTCACGCCGGCGCTGATGAACGGGAAAAACCCTTTGGCGGCGGTGTCGACGCCGTCGGACTTCTCGATGTAAGTGTCGTACAAACCGGGGAAGAAGGGGTTCTCGAAGGTCTCGGCGTATTCGTATTCCCATCGATCGAGGAACCAGAAGTAGCCGATGCCCGCGCCGATGTGGGGCCGGATCCTGCTGGCGTCGCCCAGCGGATAGAACCGGGCAGCCAGGCGGATGTCGATCAGGCTGAGGCTGTCCCTGTAGAACTCCTCGATCAAGGCACCTGCGACGACGTCGGAATAGTACGTGTCAAAGGAGCCAAGCGACGAGCCACCGATCGTGAACGCCAGGTCAAAACAGTCGTCGAAGAAGCGGGCGGAGGACAACTCCAGTTCATAACGGGCCCGCGTCGTTTTATCCAGGCTGATCGGGCTTTCCAGCGTCTGCACGCCGACCTTGAATCCCAGTCCGGGACCGGATTGCGCCAAGGCGCAGGCGGACCACGTCATTGCGATTCCTACCAGGTAAAATCCCCAGTGCAGTCGCGGATCACGAGGAGAAAAGAAGGAAATCGTAGGCTTGTGAATCGGACCGGGGGCGGTCGCTTGGCGTCTTTCACGTGCGGATTGTATCCGTGCCATCTCAGTTGCTCTCCTCACAGGGTTGACGATTCCGTGCCGGAGAATCGACTCCCCGGCTCCACCCCTAAGAGGCACCCCGACGGCCGGCGGTAACGTGTCCGAGCGAGGTGGAATTCCAGATGCACACTATCTGTCTGTCCGGCGAGGAAGATGATTCGACAACTTGCGGGTCGCCGAGCTGGCCGCTAGGCACAAACCCGCGATCAGGATGATCCTCAATGTTTTTTTGCTCATCATTCACTCCTTTCAGCAGTCTACACGATGAGAACTTGTCTTGCCAGTCGGAAGAGTCACCAGGCCATTCCGTTCGGTTCGCCTGGCGATCAGACGTCTATTGTTCTCTTACGCGGACCCGCCCGGAAAGGTTACATTCGTCCAGCGAATCGGATATGATCGGCACCGACGCTCATGGACCGGAACTGAAAGGGGATGAATCATGGCACGACGATTCGGGCGACGACAGTTGTTGGGTACCGCGGCGACGGGTGCATTGCTCGGTCTGTCCTCGGCAGAGGCGCAGAATGAACCAGGCGACGACGTGCGGGAGGTGCGGCTGGAGTTCCTTCGGCCTCGAGAGATCGAGAAGGCGCGGGCCGCCTGTGCAACGATCTTTCAGCCGCTGGGGACGATCGAATGGCATGGCGTCCACAATGTCGTAGGGGTCGATGCGGTCAAAGCCCACGCACTCTGTGTACGGGCAGCTCAAAAGGGCGGCGGTGTCGTCTCCCCACCGCTCTATGGCGGCGTCGGAGGCATGAATGAACCGCATACGTTCATCATGGACCCTGAGAACGATGTCTTCTCACGGCTCCTGCGTCCGTGGCTGGAACAGCTTTGCCGGGAGATGGCCCGAGACGGTTTCAAGGCGATCCTCATTCTCACGGGCCACTACGGCGCCGCCCAGCAGATCGTCGTTCGCGAGACCGCGGTTCGCATGAGCCGGGCGTTGGGCATTCCTGTGCTCGGCACGCCGGAATATTGGCTCGCGCTGGACGAGGGCTATATGGGCGACCACGCTGCCTGGGGCGAGACTTCGCTCATGATGCACCTGTTCCCCGAGACGGTGGACCTGTCCAGGCTTGGCGACCCGCCATATCAGGGCGTGGGCGGGCGAGATCCGAAAGAGTCGTCGGCCGCTGATGGCCGCAGGCTCACGGAGGCGATCGTCTCCCGGCTTGCGACGCTCTCGAAGAAGATGCCCCAGTGGAGCCACGAGACGCTGGATCGTTTCGTCGAAGCCGAAGCAGCCCTTGTCGCAAAGCAACTCGCCGCGCCGAGGGGCAAGGACGTCGTCTGGGCCGCCTGGCGCAATTTGGGCGTCATGCGGGACTACGGCCGGCTGCTGGCCGAGGAGAAATTCGACGCGATCCAGGCGGCCGTCGCGAAACTGTAAGCTGCCGGTGATGCGTGCTTATCGCTCGCCTGGGAACCGCCAGACGAGGTCGAAGCCTTCTTTCTGCTTGGGCCTGGCCCTTGGTTTGGGGGGAATGCCGTTGTCGTCGATTCACCCAAAGAGACGGTCGATCTCTTTCGTTTTGTCTACGGATTTTCTACTGCCAGGATTTGAATCGCTCGGCCCGGCGATCGAATCCCGCGGCCATCGATCGGGCGCGGGCGTTCAGCAGGAAGCGGAGGCCCTCCGGCGTGCGGGTGTAGACCAAGTCCGCCGGTCCGACGCGTAGGGACCACATCTTGCGGAGGTGCTCCGCGGTCTCTTTGTTCTTGCCCAGGGCGCGGGGCACCGAATGATAATCCTTGCGGGCGAACCAGCCTCGCGAGGATCTGCGGATCAGGAGGTATCGAGGGTCTTCGACCGGGCCAAGCAATTCCTGCAGAGCCTCTAGAAAGACCGATCGCTCGCGGGTGGAGCCGCCTTGGAGCGAGCAGCCGACGAGGCCGAATCCGAGTCGGCTGGCGACGACCCGCAGCCGGGCGAAGTCGGTCTCGACCGCTCCGGCCTGGATCATCGATCGGAGCACCGCTTTGCCGACCTGACGCAGGCTCGATGTGGCAGATCCATGCCACAGGAGTCGCCACAGGACCCGCACGTACCTGGGCAGCGCGGCGAGCGCCGCCAGAGCCGACGCGATCGAGAGGATGAGCAGGAGGACCCTGGACTCGTCGCCGCGTGAGTACATCAGGACAGAGGCGGCCGCGACTGCCCAGAGGCACGCCTGCCACAACAGGGCCAGGACCGCATTGCGGAAGACGAAGTCCCGCGGCAGAGCGGCTTCGGACACCGCCACCTGCTCGACGATGTCGGCCCCTTTGGCATGGGCCAGGGCTCGTTCCCATGCGCAGATGAGACCGGGGCGGTCGCAGGCCTTCCGCTGCATCACCGCGTTGATGTGCTGCATCCTCGCGGCAGTGTACGGCGGGCGGCCGAGGCCCAGGCGTCCCAGGCCGCTTGTGATTCGAGGCTTCGTGAACGAGACGCCGACGAACGACTTGAACCGCCGCGTCAGAGTCTCCATGTCCTCGTTGAGGTGCGGGGCGTCGGGTTCCTGGCAGACGAGGTGCCAGATGTTCGCGGTCTTGTCCGGTTTGCCCTCTTGCGTGCGGATGGCGCGGCCCCGCATCTGGTTCGAGAGCATGTACGAACCGACGACGCTGGCCAGGATCAGCGAGTTCACCGAAGGCGCGTCCCAGCCCTCGCCCAGGAGCGAGGTGGTCCCGACGAGGATGTTGACGCCGCCGCGATTGAACAGGGCGGTGATCAGGCCGACCATTTTCTGTTTGTCTGCGCCGCGGATCGTCACCTCGGAGAATCGCGGATCGTGAGCCAAGGGTTTGAATGCGATGTCGGGCGGGTCGATGCCCAGCGAGGGAGCGATGGAGCGCAGAACCTCCTGCGAATCGGTGGGAACGACCGTCAACGTCCCGGTGAGGATGCCCAGTCTCGCGGCGCCGCCTCGGCGGATCTGTTCGAAGATGGGGACGACGCCCAGTCTTCTGATCGGCTTGGCGTCGGTCGAATCGCTCGGGAAGTCGGCTTGGCGGATGAAGTCGGTCAGGGTCACCATTCTCAGGTCTGAGCCGAGGGATTGTGTCTCCAGGCGGACGATGTCCTCGACGCTCTTGAGTTTCGACGCGCTTCGGATCAGGAGCTTGGCGATTTTGGCGACGCTGCGAAGGCCGACCTCCCATCGCTCGACGATGCCGATCCGCTTGGCCTCGCGGAGGATGCGAGAGATCGTTTCCTTGTGCCCGGCGAAGGATTTCACGTGCGTATGGAAGCAACCTGCCAACAGGGTCTCGATCCATTCGGCGTCCAAGCCAGGGCACTTTCTCCGCGACAGACCCAGAGCGCTGAGCAGTTTCTGGGGCGGACGCTTTCGCACGTGATTGAGAAAGAACCCCACGCTCGAGTAGAAATCCGGATCGTCGAGGATCTCTTCGACGTGCTCCTGCGGCTCGGCAACGTTCGGATGATTCTCCAGGGCCGCGATGAACGATTCGTTCTCGCAAAGATCCTTGACGAACTTCTCGACCTCCGCGCGGAATTCGCGAATCTGCTGTTGCTCGGCCTGCAGCGGCGCCGAGAGGAGCACGTAGTCCTGATGGGGACAGAGGTTCTTCTGGGCGACCAGTTCGGGAACGGAGATCTCCGCGTCGATGGGCCCGCAGAGCCCGATGTACTTCTCCCACTCGTGCGGCGACACGTCGAACGGAGGCGTCGCGGTCAGCGCGACGATGGTGGGCCCGTCGAGCTGCTTCTTCAAGTCGGCCAGACACTTCCACCATTCGTTTCGCAGGTGGTGGGCTTCGTCGAGGACGAGCGTCTTCACGCCCAGTTGCTTGAGGCGTTTGAGGATCGCATCCCGACCGGGAGATTTCGATCCCTTGTCGGTTTC
This sequence comes from Phycisphaerae bacterium, assembly GCA_018055905.1. Taxonomy (GTDB): domain Bacteria; phylum Planctomycetota; class Phycisphaerae; order Sedimentisphaerales; family Anaerobacaceae; genus PLanc-01. The sequence continues at coordinate 2,904 of JAGPGT010000090.1, read as the reverse complement.
GCCGCGGTAGGCCATGTGGAGCCCCTGGTAGGTCGACACCGTGAGGAATCGCGGGGCCCGGATGTCCTTTGAGATCCACTTGGGCGTGCCTTGTCCGGCGTCCAGGAACAGGTTGACGAATCGATCCACCCACTGGTCGCGAATGGCGAGGCTGGGGGCCAGGATCAGCGTGGGACGGTTGAGCTGTCGCATGACCTCCAGGCCCAGCACGGTCTTGCCCGAGCCCGGGGCGGCGATGACGTGCAGGTGGTTGTCATCGAGGTGTTGCTCCAACTCCGTCAGTACCCGCTGCTGGTAACTGCGCCAGGGTTTTCGAAATCGGATGCCAGGGGGGAACGTGTTCATCAAATCTTAACCTCGGATCCATCGCCAGTAGGCGTAGATCCCTCCGGCCTGCAAAAGGAGAATGGCCGCCGTGACCAGTCGGAAGTTTCGTTTGCGGGTTTTGTGCCGGAACAACTGTTGCCCGATCAGTGCGCCGGGGTTGCCCCCGCAGAGGGCGACCAGATGCAACACGACTTCGGGAATTCGCGTTCCGCCGGCAATCGCCTGCCGCTTGTCGAAACCGTATAGCGTCAGAGCGACGGTGTTCAGACTGATCAGCCCGGCCCAGAGCGGAGCCAATCCCACCCGCCACAGGACCAAGGCTAATCCCAGTGCCGTGCACAGGACGACAACGAGAACTCGTTTGATGAACTTGTGCCTCTGCATAACCGTTCGCGACACAGTAGGCCAGTTCCGCCGCGGGATGTCAACCCATAAGAACGGTTACGGTTCGCGTGGTTCCAATCTCGGCTCCGGCCTGCTACGGCAAATTCACAACCTCTGTGGCGTGTTTGCATCCACTTGGAATGACATGGGCGGTTCGATCGTGCCGTTCCCCTGGGTTTTGATCTTGGGATTCGGATAGGCGAGATTCAAAACCAACTTCAGAACGAGCGTCGCGGCGTAGTAGGTCACCGTACCGCCGGAAGTCTTGGAAGAGAAGACTGCTCGCATCGCCTGGTCAAGGTCGTGAGAAGACACCTGTTCCACACGCTCGGTTTCGTTCTCCGGCCCGACTCTGACCGAGGCGGTCATGGTGAAACTGCATTCGTAGGTATGGGCAGACCCCCCGGCACATCGATTGCGGCACGAGCGAGGGGAAACCACGATCCAAGAGCCTGATGAATTTCGTGGGCAGAGCCGCTGTCATTTTCTATTACTTGAGCACGAAAGCCACTGTCGGGTCCAGGGGGTAGCGGCCGAACTGTTCGCCGTAGATGGCCAGACCGCCAGCAAGGGCCTCGTCGGCCTCCAGACGCAGCGTGATCGTGCCTGTCTTGGCCGCCTGATCGAGGACCTCGGTCGGGATCTCCGCGGAGATCAGGTAGCCATAAGAACCGGCCTCGGTCAGCGTGTCGTCGCGTTTCTGCGCGTGCCAGGAGAGGATGCCGCGATGGTCCGCGGGATCGTCGGGCAGTTCGAACGTGCCCAGCACCTGGCCGCCGATTCGCACGCGGACCGCGCCGGGGTACGTCTGCTCGTCCGTCATCGGGTAGGAGTTCGGGTTCAGGCTCGGGTCGTGGGTGCCTTCGCCCCGCATGAAGTCGCCTTCCTGCTTGGCGGCGCCTTGCTTGTCCTTGCCGAAGAGCTGCTTGGCGGAGACCTCCGCACGGAAGCTCGCGGCTGCGATGTCCTGGACCTTCAGGTCCGAAGGCCAGGCGATCTGGTACTCGAAGTATCCTGCGCCGGCGCCGTTGACCTTCAGGCCGTCGAAGACGTTCCACTGCTTGACCGACCATTCGGCCTTTTTGAAGTCCTTCGGCGCGACGCGGAGGACTCTCGTGCGTCGCTGACGCTGGCCGAGGGTCTCATCACGCGGCTGGCGTCCGTCTCGGACGTTGAACGTCGTGAAATTGCGGGCCACGACCGCGCCGGTCCGATCCTCAAGCTGCACCGAGAGCACGACCACCGCGGGTTCCTGGGGCATGGTGACTTCCAGTGGCTCGATCGCCTTGCACATCCACGGCGAGCAGGGGACCCGCACGCCCGCTCCGGCCCCGCCGCCGCGAGGGGCGTTTGCCGATCCTCGTGCGGCCAGGTTGCGGACGCGACCGAGGCTGTCCCAGGCCCGCATACTGCTGCGAAGAGTCAACTCCTGGCTCCCGAGGCGGTCGGTCAAGACGGACACGTACAGCGGCACCTGGACCTGCCGGCCCGGCTTGACCTCCTGGCACAGTTCCTCGTTCATTGCGATGTAGACATCGCTGTGCAGGTCCCGCAGGCTCATGCCGGGCATCAGTTCTTCGATGCCGGTGAACTTCTGCGAGCGGTCGAAACGCCAGTAACCGTTCCATTCGTTGATCACGTCGTGGTGCTCGGTATAGAGCCACCCGCAGACCTGCGGATGCCGGCGGAAGGCGTTCATCATGATGTGGTAATCCCAACTCCAGTCGACGTCGCCGGTGCTGTTCTTGTAGCCCCAGACGTTGCCGCACTCGCTGTTGAGCAGGGGCTCGTTGCCTTGCGTGCGGCCGCCGATATAGTTCCATTTCGAAGCGGGATAGGTGTCCTTGCAGACCTGGTCCAGGTGCTCGGTCCACTTGTAGCCCGGCAGGTAGGCGTGCCAACTGTTGATGTCGGTCAGGACGTGGTCGTTGTTGCAGGGGGAATTGTCCTCGACCAGTCGCGTGGTGTCGAGGCCTTTGGCCAGTCTGACCATGGAAGCGACCCAATCCTGTGTCTCGGGTGTGTAGCCCTTGTCGCCGGTACGGAGGCCCCAGGTCTCGTTGAAGATCACCCAACTGAAGATGGCCGGATGGTTGAAGTCCCGCTTGATCATGCCGCGCAGGGCGACGTCGGTCTCGCGACGCATGTCCTTGTCGGGCTGGCCCCAGCTATTGGGTACGTCGGCCATGATCA
>JAGPGT010000318.1 GCA_018055905.1 Phycisphaerae bacterium | reverse complement strand
ACGATCCCCGAGGAGGTCAAGCAACGACGCAACGTCGAACTGCTCGCTGTACAAGAGCAGATCAGCGAGGAATTGAGCCGGGAGTTTCTCGGGTGCGATGTCACGGTTCTCGTGGAGGGGCTCAGCAAGAAAGCCCACGTCAACCCGACGGAGGGCCCCGATCGACCCCAACTGGTGGGACGCACGCAGACTGATCACATCGTGGTGTTCAACGGCCCGCCGTCGTTGGCGGGACACTTCGCGCAGGTACGGATCACTCGGACTTCGCCGCTGACTTTGTTTGGAGAGCTGGCGGGCGACTGAGAAGAGATGGGACCTATGGGACGGAGAGGATCAATAGGACCCGTGGTTTACTCCCGGATCGCTGAGCGGATCTGCTCGGCGAATTGCTCGTGCAGAGGCGTCAGCTTGTCCGCAGGCAAGGTCAGAGCTTGCGCGAAGTCGAAGGCCGGCAGTCTCGGCGTGGGCCGGGGCAGGGTTGTCGGTTGTGACGCGTAGCTCTTGAATCGCTCGCCCCACGGCTTGAGCGTCAAGTCCGAGCGCACGAGCCCGCCGAACTTGCTCATGTCGGTGGAGTCGGGCGTGTCGGCGAAGGGCCAGGAGAGCCAGCCGGTCGCCACAGGTCGCGAGGCTTCGATCTCAGCGACGATCCAGCGGGCCTGTTCATTTTCCGTCAGGGAGGGCAGATTGCGGGGCGCGCCGCCGCCGTACCAGCCGTACTCGCCCAGGACCACCGGCTTGCCGACGTGGCAATAGGCCAGGACCGCCTGCAGATAAGCGAGATTTCGATCCCACGCTTGCTGCGACTCGAATGGCCGACCCAACAGCGGATAGAAGTGCATGCAGATGAAATCCAGCCATTGCGATTGTCGCCTGGCATTGAAGGCTGCGTACAGACTCGGGTTGCCCGTTCGCACGAGCGGATAGGACCACTGGATATAGCCCACGGTCACCAGATGGGTCGGGTCGGCTTTGCGAATGGCTTCGACTTGCCTGCGGACCCACTGATCCGCGAGGTGCTCGCGAAAGAGCTGCAAGTCGAGCAAACGAGGATTCCCTGCCTCGGCCTTGTCCTCGGGGACGGCAATGTTCCCCCAGTCCTCCTGTTCGCCAAGGTTGTTCGGCCAGGCGGCTCTCATAGCCTCCCTGGTCCCATACTTGGTCTGAAGCCATTTGCCCCAGGCGGGTCGCCAATTTTCGACGAACCAGGGCAGATGGGGCTCGTTCAAGAGGTCCCAGGCGAAGATGGCAGGCTCACCGCGATATCGCGTGCCGAGGACCCGCCAGAAGTTCTCCAGAGCTTGGAGCGCCTGCTCGCCGGCAAATCGATCGGGCTTCCAATAGGCCGGGACGCCTTCCCAGTGGTCGGGACCGGTGAGGATCAGCCGGACGCCGGACCGGCGGGCGATGCCGATCAGCGTGTCCAACTTCTTGAGAGCTGACTCATCGACCGCATTCACATCCGGCTGGAACGTCGCGGCCGTCAGGAAGATCCTCGCGCAGTTGACCCCGAGATCGCTCATGACCTGGAAGTGTCGTGAGACTTCATTGGGATCGAACCGCCGCCAGATCTTGGGGGCCCAGCCGGTGTGAGGGTCGTAATAGTTCGTTCCGAACGGGACGTACGGCGCGCCCGACGATTGCTCCACGAAGCCCTTGCCGTCAGTATTGACGACAATCAGATTTGTCATTTGGCCATCACATCTCGTCAGGCCCGCCAGGCACACCGCAACCGTCAGTCCGATCTGGAGCCGATTCATGATTCTCTTTCCCCGATCGTTTCAATACCCGTGCCACAGGTACAGGACCTGGGGCGTGCCCAGTTCGAACAGCTTGGTCCGATCCAGGTGCAGGAGGCTCGTCTTGCGGCTCTCGGCGGTCAACAGGTCCATGAACGACAGCGGCCTTCGATACTCGATGACCTGGGCCTTGTCGATGCCGGCGCGGGTCTTGACCGCCGCGATGGCGTCGTCCAGAAACCCTGTCTTATCGATGAGCTCGACCGCTGCCGCCTGCTCGGCGACGTAGATGCCGCCGTCGGCCAGCTTGAGGATTTCGTCCTCGGTGAGCACCTTGCTGCGTCCTTCCTTGATGACGTCGATGAACCTGCGATAGGCCGGTTCGAGGAGGCGGTCGTTGAGGTAGGCGAGTTCCGCGTCGCTCGGGGCCCGGAAGGAACTGGGCCAATCCTTTTTCTGGCCCTTGGTTATGAACACCGGCTGGACGCCCAGCTTGTTCTCGAGCAGTTCCTGAAAGACGAAGTGGGACAGGATCACGCCGATCGATCCGGTGATGGCGGTCGGCTCGCCAATGATCTCGTCGCAGGCGACGGAGGCATAATAACCGCCGGAAGCGGCCATACCCTGTATGAAGGCGACGACCGGTTTATCTTGCTCCTTGCGGTAGTTGACGATCTCGCGGTAGATGCGGTCGCTGGCGGAGATGGTTCCGCCGGGCGAGGTGACCCGGACGATGAGGCCCTTGATCGAGGTGTCCTCGCGAGCGGCCTTGAGTTGACGGTGGAGTTCATTGGCCTGCGAGTCGTCGATGATGCCTTCGATGTTCACCACCGCGATCCGGTTGCTTCGCGGGCCTTCCCGCAGGACGGTGGCACCGCGTCCGCCACCGGCGCCTCCCAGGACGAAGACGGCGCCCAACAGTAGAAGGAACAACCCTATGTTTGCCAGGACGGACAGGCCGAAGAAGACGCCCCAGAGAATCCGCCAACCACTGGTTCTGGATTTTTGCGGAGGTGGCGAATAGGGAAAATTCGCTCGGGGGTAGGGACTTGGAACGGGCTGCTGTCCCGACTGCACTTCCTCGGGCGAAGAGCCGGATTGCGGAAAGTCGTTTCGCTCTGAGTCCATCTGTAGCTCCTTGAAAAGAACATGCGTATTATAGAAGCAATCGGCGGCGCGGTCAATCCGCCAGGGGCCTGGGCTTTTAGCAGGCGTCTGTGTCGAAAGAAGCATTGAATCGAGCGAGGACCTGTGGCAGGATAGAGATCGACCATCGCAAGAACGTCCGGCGTACGCCGCGGTGGTCCACTGATTTGCAGGAATGGTGTGTATCGCACGACATTCGCCCATGATCAAGGAATA
>JAGPGT010000089.1 GCA_018055905.1 Phycisphaerae bacterium | reverse complement strand
AGTATGCCGATGGCGATCATCACGCCCAGGTTGACGCCCAGCGTCTCGGCGATGATCAAAGGGCCCGGCGTCGGCGGAACCATCGAATGTGTAATCGAGGCGCCAGCGCCCATCGCCAGGATCAACAGCAGATACTTCTTCTTCGTCTGGCGATGCATGGATCGAGCCAAAGGCAGCAGAAGGTAGAACACCGTGTCGAAGAAGACAGGAACCGACAAGACGAATCCGCTGGCCATCAGCGACACGTCGCATCGCTTCTGACCCAGCAGGCGAACGAACGTCCGCACGACCCGGTCGGCGGCGCCGGAGGCGATCAGGCAATCTCCAATAATGGCCGCCAGCGCGATGATGATCCCGATTCTGCCGGCGATGGCGCCAAACGCCGTCGCGACTCGGCTGACCCGTTCAGCAATAGGACCGGGCGACATCAGGCTGACGACCATCGCCGCGACGATCAACGCGAGGAACGCGTTGACGCGGAGCACGACGATCATGCCGATGACGATCCCGATCCCGACGGCCAGGATGATCAGAGGGATCGCCGGGCCGATTGGGTCGGTCGTCCCTGCTGTCAAGACACCAAGGAACTCTACTGCCGCCAAGTTTTTGTCCTCTCGTGAATCATACTCAGGTCTGGTTCCTTTTTCCAGGACCTCGATAGTTGGACGACCGGAGGCTACTTCGCTGCGGCCTTGAGTTTGTCCGCGTGCGGCAAGGTGTCCGGGACAACGCGAACTTCGGTGCTGAATCGGTAGGGGATCGACATGCCGGAATCGAACTGAAGTTCGACGAAGTATGCGGTCCAGCCCTTTTCCGGAGCCTTCACGCTGGCATCGTAGACGTAGGCGCCGCTGCCGATATCCGACAGAGTCGCACTTGTCCAACTCTTGCCGATCGTTTCGAGGCGGAAGTCCCTTGCATTCGGGTTCGTGGCGGTCCAAAGGGCCACCCGGGTGGGCCGAGTCTTGGCCGTAACGACCATATGGCCCTGCGAGACTACCTCCCAGGAGAACTGTGGCAGTTCACGTCCGGCCAGGAGGCCTGCATACCATGCCAGCAGGGCTTTGTCGGCGTCTGCGTCCTTGAGGCCGTGGTCGGTGTTCGCATTGTAGAGCAGGTATTTCGAGCCAGGCAGGTCCTTGAAGTAAAACTGGGCCGAGTCCGGTAAGAAGAACTGGTCGCCCGAAGAGTTCAGGAGGAACTTGGGCATCGTGTACCGATCGCGGTATTCGTATGGGTCCACGAAGCTGATGAGCTTCTGGCCTTCGGGCGTATCGAGCTTGCTGAAGACGTCGTGCTGCTGGTAGTCCGCGATGGCGGTGGAGTAGAACCCGTAGGCGGCGAAGTGATGCCGCATCTGTTCGTCCATGTTCAAGACGTCGATCACGGCCGGAGCGATTGCGCGGACTCGCTTATCCACCGCAGCGGTCAGCCATGTGGTCCAGCCGCGTTTGGAGCCGCCGGACACGACGAACTGGTTGATTTTGAGTTTGCCGTCGGTGGTCTTGGAGACGAAGTCCTGGACGGTGTCCATCGCCCGCACCGCGCTCTTGACCATGGGCAACAGCAGCGGCCAGGTCGGGTCGCCAGTCTTGACGAACTTGTCGAAGGTATAGGCGATGATGGCGTCTTCGGATCGTTGGTTGCCGGGATCGTCGCTGAAGACCAGGGGCTGGTTGGGCACGGTCTTGAGATCGACGACGACAGTTCGGCTTTGCAGGGCGATCTGAACGAGCATGCCGTCGGGGCCGGAGGGCGGAGTGGCTCGATTGCCGCCGCCGTTGATCCAGAGCAAAGCGGTATCGGCGGCGACGCCGTTGGGAATGATGACTGTCACCCAGTGCTGCCAGAGTGTTCGGTCCACTTCTTTCTCGCTTCGCCAGGTCTGGGACTTCATATCGAGGGTGAAGACCTTGCCGAGGGGGGTGTCCATGGTCTTGGCCAGGCTATAGGTGTAGCTGGGATCCGGCTTGGCCACATAATCGTCCAGCGGCGTCGCGACAGCCAAGGTCGTCCAGAGCAACGCCACGAGTACTGCAAACATGCATCTCGCTCTCATCGTCACACCTGCCTTTCTAAAAGAAAACCCGAAACTCGAATTTCGATATTCGTGCTTCGGATTTCTGCTTTCAACCTACTCTTCGTGGAAATACGATTCTGAGGTACTCTGCATCGTAGCGGCAGCTTTCCTCGACGCCCAGTGGCATCTTGGTGCCTTCCATCACGAGCCAGCCGCGATAGCCGATTTCGTCCATCGCTTCGCGGACCTTGGGGAAATCGATCGAGCCTTTGCCGTAGAGGTCGTCGTAGTCCTTGGCGTGGAACTGGCAGATCCGTTTGCCCAGCGTGCGGATCTCTTTGTATATGTCGTAGCCCATCTTGTGCGAGTTGGCGACGTCGTAGTAGACCTGCACGGCGGGGGAGTTCACGCGGTCGAGGATCGCGAGATGTTCCTCGGCGTTGAGCCAGGATTCGATGGCGAGCGTGACGTTGGCTTTTTCCGCCTTGGCGGCGATGTTTTTGAGCTTGCTCACCACCGCGTCGATGCCGGCGACGTCGTTCTTGAGATCGCCGTTGCCGAAGAAGGCCAGCAGGATGATCCGCTGCCGCATCGCCTGGGCGACGTCGATGGCTTTATCCACCCACTTTTCGGCCCGCGGGTCGCTCTTATAGGCCACCTCGTTCAAGACGCCCATCGCCAGCGAGGCGATCCGCATCTGCTGGGTTTCGAGCTCTTGCAGGTAGCGTTTCTGAAGTTCCGGATCGAATAGGGGCGGATCCTTGTCGGGGCCGCCGCCGAAGTCCACCTGCACGCCGTCGAGTCCGATCTTCTTGGCCAGGGCGAAGACCGTCGGATCGCATCGTTTTCCGATCGTCCAATCGCACACGCCCAGCCGGAAGCCTCGCGGCTGCCTGCGGCCTTGTCCTCGGCTCTCTTCCTGAGCGGTCAGCGGAGAATCGCCCAGGATCGTCAGGCCGGCGAAAGCGCCCGCCGCCGTTGCGAGGACGCGTCGGCGCGTGATTTCATTGTGTCTCATGAGTCTTCTCCCGAACACAAAACTCTCAGGCCTTGAGACCCTTGAGGTCAATTTCCAGCTTCTCGTTCTTCTTCATCATCTCGTCCCAGGTGACCATGCCGTTCTTGTAGGCTGCGGTTCGTCCCAGGATTGTGATCAGGTTGCTGCGGACACTGGGTTCGACGGTGGGGTTGTCGAATCTCCCGGTCGTGATGCTCTCGTGGAACGTTTTGATATTGGCGACCGCACCCTCTTGATAGATGCCTGGGGATTTTCCGCCGCGATAAAAGTTCTTGCCGCGAATGAGGACTTGGCCGCCGTATTCGGTCTCCAGAATCCCCTCGGTGCCGAACATGCGGTTACGGATACCTTCTTGGGTGCCATAGCCCTCGGATTGGCGGGAACTGAAGGTGATGCCGACGTTGTTGGGGTACTGGAACAGACAACTGAACGTGTCGTAGCAGGTGCCCACCGGCCGGTACTTGCGGCCACCCGTACCCACCGCCCACAGCGGCGGCACACTCATGATCCAGTTCATCACGTCCAGCGTGTGGATGTTCTGCTCGGTGATGATGTCGCCGGACAGGACCTTGTCGAGTCCCCAGGCCCGAAGGCGGCCTTCGGGCGAAGCTTCGTTGTCCTTCCAGAACTTGTACTGACCGGTGAAGGGGTCGCCCGCATGATACGTGGCCTCCCCGAACGTGAAGTCGCCAAGCGCCTTCTCTTCATGTACCCGCCGCAGGGCCTCCATATAGAACGGGTCCACGCGAGTCTGGAAGTCGACCAGAAAGGCCAGCTTCTTGGCCGACGCCTTCTTGCCGCTGTCGCCGATGCTCTGGCAGCCGGGGACATCAACCGCAATGGGCTTGGCCAGGTAGACGTGCTTGCCGGCTTCGACCGCGGCGGCCGCCTGCTCGGGATGGAAGTACGGCGGGCTGATGATCGCCACAGCGTCTACCTTCTCCAGCATTTTCAGATAACCCTTGAGACCGGTGAAGCGGTTGGACTCGGGAACGCCCAACTGGTTGCCCAGGCCGTCTGTGCGGTCCTGGAAATAGTCATAGGCAGCGGCAACGTGGTAGCCGCCGTGTTCCTTGAAGAGCTTGGCGATCCAGCTGCCCCGGCCGCCGCAGCCGATCATGCCCAGGTTGATGATCGAGTTGGCAGCGGTGCCACAGACCAGCGAAGGCTTGACTACCGCAAAGGTGACCACGGCGGTTCCTGTCGTGGCCATGAAATCGCGCCGACTCAAGGATGGGGAAGAAACGGCGGGTTTGGCGGGCTTGCGAACATACGACATTTGCGGTCCTCCTTTCAAGAACACGTGTATGGAATCCGGAGACCTTCGCGACATGAAGCGGGAAAGACCCCAGCATACCTCTGTCGACACACATCACATCCGGGATTATAGCACTGCCGGTTCCCGGTGCAACCAGTTTCCGACGGGGGTAGAGCCGTCTCGCCTGTCGCACGGTATAATGGGACCAGGGTGTGGTCCCGGTCATCGTGGTGGGTGATGCTGGTGGCCCAACGGAGAACGCAAATGATAACGGCGATTTATCTCGGCTGCTCGTGCAGATACTTGCGGCCGGTCTGCAGTCTGACCCCGACCCCGACCCCTACATCCGCATCGACCGGCTTTCGCCTCGCGTGGCGCTGGCCTACTGGCCGGGCATCGACCGCCGGTGCAATCTCACGGTGATTCAGTCCCAGAAGGGTCTGGTCATCGTCGATACGGAGGCTTCACCGCGGGTGATGGCGCCGATCAAGAGGAAGATCGAGCAGACGTTTGGCCGCACCGACTGGGCCTACGTCATCAACACGCACCCCCATGGCCACGGCCATCAGGACCGCAACGTGAAGAACCTCTGGCGCATCCTGGACGAAGAGGATCAGTCCTCGTTCAAACCGGGGCCCGCGAAGCCCTGACATATTCATTCATTGTGGAAACTGTTCGGAAGACTGTATGAAACTAAGCGATCTCGGTTTCGATCCGTGGTTTGAATCGCATGCGGATGAGTTCAGTCTGGATGGTTATGCCTTTGCCCGCGTATCCGCAGTCGATCGGGGCTCATACCTGCTCAAGAAAGAGTCGGAGCACTACGAGATGTCGTATCTGGAGAAGCGGAGAATGGACAGAATCTTCGGCCGTTTCATCAAGTCGGCGAAGAAGCGCAAAAAGGATTGAAGTTCTCCCGCCTGCCGGATCCAAGAAGAAATTCAGGCGCCGATGATTATTTCCGAGACCCGTGCGTCTATCCTAAAGGAAGATGGTTTGTGTACGACGAGTCTCATGGTGAGCGCGTCGAGCTTTTGCTTGACAGGGTGTTTGCCGGGCGATACAGATTCGGATGTTCTGCTTTGAGTGGCTTTGGACCGCCGGAGCGGGAGGAAGAGTGCGAGGTTTTTGCGGCTGGGTGGAGAAAGTGCCCAGGTTCTCAGTGTCCGAGATTTCGGTCGCAGGTATGACGCGTGTGTGTGAAAGGGCGCGGAGATGGTCGAGTTTCTGACAGCCGCCTTTGCTCCGGTGAACGTGGTATTCACCGTATTGCTTTTGGTGCTAGGGTTGTATTGGGTCCTGGTGATCCTTGGCGCGCTGGACATCGACCTGTTTCACATTGATCTGCCTCACAGCGGTCCGGATTTTCCTGTCGAGGGGGACATCGATATGACCCATGATATGGACGGACATGCGGACGGTCCCATCGACGGCCTCGAACCGGGAATCGGTCACTTCCTCTTACATTTTTTCTATATCGGAGAGGTTCCGACGATGCTTTTGGTGAGTGTCATGGTGTTGAGTTTATGGACGTTCTCCATGCTTGGCAACCATTACCTCAATCCCGAAGGCTCGATTCCCATGGCGCTGGCGGTCTTCGTGGGGAACTTGGCCGTCAGTACGGTGGTGTTCAAGTTCGTGGCGCTGCCGTTACGCAGGTTCTACCTGATCCTGAACAGGGACTGCAATGTCCCAGGCGACGTGGTGGGCAAGTTGTGCCAAGTGGTTACGACCCGTGTGACGCGGGAGAAGATAGGGCAGGCGCAGGTGCCTACGAAGGGCGCGCCGCTGTTGCTCAACGTCCTGGCCGAGGGCGACCATGTGTTTAATCGAGGGCAGCAGGCCCTCGTTGTCGGGAAAGATGTTGCCAAGGGAACGTACCGGATAGCCCCCGTGAAATTGGAGGACTGACATGTTTACGGATGCGGTCGTCGCCACGATTGTCGTTTTTGTCGTCTTGTTCGGCGTGGGCTTTCTGGCCCTGCTGGTCAAGTGCTATCAGAAGGTCAGTCAAGGCCAGGCGCTGATCCGCAACGGGGTCGGCGGCACACGGGTCAGTTTCTCCGGCATGTTCGTGATCCCCATCTTGCACAAGGCCGAGTATATGGATATCTCGGTCAAACGGATCGAAATCGACCGACGGGGCGAACAAGGCCTGATCTGCAAAGACAACCTGCGGGCGGACATCGTCGTAGCCTTTTTCGTGCGGGTCAACAACACAATGCAGGACGTTATCAAAGTGGCCCAGTCGCTGGGCTGTCAGCGGGCCTCCGATCGGCAGGCTCTCGTGGAACTCTTCGACGCCAAGTTCTCCGAGGCCCTCAAGACGGTGGGCAAGCAGTTTGACTTCTCCGAGTTGTACACCAATCGGATGCGGTTCCGCGAACAGATCCTGGAGATCATCGGAACGGATCTGAGCGGGTACATCCTCGAGGACGCCGCCATTGACTATCTGGAACAAACCGACAAGTCGTTGCTCAAGCCGGACAACATTCTCGACGCCGAGGGCATCAAGAAGATTACTCTGCTGACTGCCGAGCAGTTCGAGATGGCCAACGCCCGCGAGAGGGAAAAGGACAAGACCATCACCCGCCAGAACGTCGAGGCACAAGAGGCGATTCTGGAACTCAATCGGCAGTTGGCGGAGGCCGAGGCCAAGCAAAAACGCGAGATTGCGTCTGTCCAAGCCCGCGAAGAAGCCGAGGCCAAGAAAGTCCAACAGGCTGAACGAGAAAAGGCGGAGAAGGCCCGCATCGTGGCGGAAGAGGAGATTGCGGTGGCCGAGGAGAACAAGCAGCGTCAGATCATCGTCGCTCGGCGGAGCAAGGAACGAACGGATGCGGTCGAGGCCCAGCGGGTGGAGCGCGACCGGGATCTGGAGAAAACGGAACGTGAACGGGTCGTGGCCATTGCCCAAGTGGGCAAGGAAAAGGTCGTCGAGGCGGAAAAGAAAACGTTGCAGGCGGTTGTTCGCGAACGTGTGATTGTCGAGAAATCCGTCGCCGAAGAAGAGGAACGGATCAAGGACGTCCGCGAATTCGCTGCGGCGGATCGTCACAAGAAGGTGGAGATCACCAAGGCCGAGGAAGAAGCCGAGCAGGCCTTGGTCAAGAACATCAAGGAGGCGGAGGCCTCGAAGAAGGCCGCCGAGTTTTATGCTCAGCAGCAACTCGTCGAAGCCGAGGCCAACGTCAAGGCGGCTGAGAAGAACGCCGACGCCAAGAAGATTTTGGCTGCTGCGTCGGTGAAGGAACAGGCGGTCGACGGCACCGCGGAGGCCGAGGTGATGCAACTCAAGGCCGTGGCGATCGAGAAGCAGGGCGCCGCGGAGGCCAAGGTTTTGGAGCTCAAGTATCACGCGGAGGCCGACGGTATCCGCGACAAGGCCGATGCGATGAAGCTTTTCGACGGGGTCGGCAAGGAGCACGAAGAATTCAAGCTCCGTTTGAACAAGGATCGCGACATCGAGCTGGCGGAGATCAACATCCGCAAGCAGATCGCCCAGGAGCAGGCCAAGATCGTTTCGGAGGGTCTCAAGAGCGCCAAGATCGAGATCGTCGGCGGCGAGAACCGCTTCTTCGAGCGGCTGGTCAACTCCATCACGACCGGCAAGAGCGTCGACGGGATGGTTTCACACAGCAAGGTGCTGGGCGACGTGCGAGATGTGTTGATCAGGCCGGACGCAGAGTCCACGCGGAGCCAGATCTCCAAGTGTATTTCGCAATTCGGGCTGAACGCCGAGGACCTCAAAAACCTGACGATTGCGGCCTTGGTCATGAAATTGATCGCCCGGGCCGACCCCGAACAGAAGGGTGTTCTCAACGGCATCTTGAACGCGGTCAAGGAACTGGGGATCGGTGAACGGCCTGCCTCCGAGTGGTTGACGGCGAAGGTTGCCACCTGAGCCGGTGGTGTTGCAGAGGGCCTGACAGATGGAAACCAACGCCACGGACAAGCGCGACGGTGCGCCTCCGGTCGCAGACGAAAACGTCCCCAGACCGAAGGACCAGGGCCAGATTCAGAACGGCACGTACGAAATCCTGCGGGGGCGGCTGACCGCTCACTGCAAGGAGCTTCGCAGCCGGCTGGAGAAGCTCAACAAAGCCCGCAAGGAGATCTTCGGCGGCATCGACACCCGACTTCTGTCCAGCCAGCGGATCTCGACCGCCAATAAGTGCGTACCGCGGGACATGGTGACGGTCGGCGACCGGTTCATCTTCGGTTACAACGTCTTCGTCGGCCTGCGGGCCCAGACCTCTCTCGAGGATGTGTTCGCGATCTACCAGTGGAAAGGCGGCTCGTTTTCCCCTTGTCCGCTTGACGCGATCCGCGATCCCCAGTTCGAGAGTGATTTCAAGAACCTGTATCGCTACTATCGCAGGACGGTGTTTGCCAAGTTCTCTGTCATTGGGCACCACCTGTACATGGTTTTTCGGGTGGGCAACGAGGTGACGGATGTCAAGGCGTTCAAGTGGCTCATCGAGGGCAACACGCTTCAGTACGTGGACGGTCGAAGCGAGCACGAATGTGGTTTTCCTCCGCAGCATGGGTTCGAGTGGAAGCGGACCACACAGGACATGATCCGCCAGGGCAAAAACCCCCACATCTCGATTGAGGACCGGGTCTTCGTCGAGACAGTCGGCGGCGACCTGACGATTAAGATCGAGAACAACACGGAGATGGGCAAAGGAATTTACGCCGAGCCCGTCGACAATCCCGACCAAACACTCAACGACGCGGAGATCTACTACGCCATCGTCGGCAACGTGATCGTGCTGAAAGTCCGACCATATGAGGAGAAACGGTTCCGCTATTTTCTCTACAACGAAAAGATGCGCAAAGCGATTCGTCTGGACGCCATCGAGCGGGCCTGTCTTTTGTTGCCGGAAGATCATGGTCTGATTTTTTCCCGTGGGTACTATCTCCAGACGGGCGAGCTCAAGCAGTTTGAGATCCCCTGCGACGACATGGTCTTCGAGAAGCGCGTGGATTCTCCGAACGGCGAGGACTACCTGTACGTTTTCCACAATCGCCAAGCGGGCGTCTACGTCCTGCTCGCCTACAACATTATCGAGCAGAAGGTCGGCACGCCGATCGTGTGCGGCGGATATTCGCTTTTTCAAGACGGCATGCTCGTTCACTTCCGCGCCGAGGAAGAGGCCAAGAGACATCACGTCGTCCAGGTCTGGCAGACGCCGTTCTATGGAGCGGACTTCCAGGTGCCGGTCAAGCAGCAGACGGAACTATACAAGATCGGCAACCGAGACATCGTCCGTTGCATGGCCGAGTGCACGGAGATCTTGGCCCTGAGCGGGCGGGAAGAGTCTTATGTGAACCTCTACCTCGACATCGCCCACAAGGCCGGAGAGATTCAAGACACCTACTTCTGGATCGCGTCGCCTGAGACGTTTCGCTTGGACGAGCCTCTCGACGGCATCCGACAGGCGGCCCAGGCCGCGGTCGATGAATATGAAAAAGTCGTTCGCACCAAGGCCAACACGCAGGCGCAGATCGAGAAGACGGCCCAGTGCGTCCGCGAGGTGACCGAGGCTCTGGACTACGAACACATCCACAGGATCGGCGAATTCGTCGAGTTTCTGACGAAGCTCCGTTCGCTTCGCGGCACAGTGATTTCGCTGCGGGATCTTCGCTACGCGGACGCAGAGATGGTGACGGCACTGGAGAACGAAGTCGCCGGGCACACGGAGAGGCTGTCTCGCCTGTGCGTACAGTTTCTGCTCAAGCCTGAGTCGCTCGACCCCTATCGAAAGACCGCGGCAGAACACAGGCAGAAGGTGCCCCAACTGATCAAGGTGGCGGAAGCCAAGCAGCTTGCGCAGGAGGTAGGCCGGACCGCAGCGGGCCTGGAGATGCTCACCGAAGTGGTCAGTAATCTCAAGATCGAGGACGCGACGCAGACCATCGCGGTCATCGATCACATCTCGCTGGTGTACTCGCAGGTCAACCAGGTGAAGGCGGCGCTGGCGAACCGGCTCAAGGAGCTGGGACGAGCCGAGGGACAGGCGGAGTTCGTCTCGCAGCTCAAGCTGATCGATCAATCGGTGATCGGTTACCTCGACGTGTGCGACACGCCGGAGAAGTGCCAGGAATATCTCACCAAGGCGATGGTCCAGCTTGAAACGCTGGAAGGGCGGTTTGCAGACTTCGAAGAATTCCTCGTCCAACTCACGGACAAACGGGAAGAGCTGTGCGATGCGTTCGAATCTCGCAAGGTCCGCCTGATCGCCGAACGAAACCAGCGAGCGTCGGCGCTCATGGCTTCGGCCGAGCGGATTCTCAAGGGCGTCACGAACCGTGTGCGAAATCTGAACGAGATCGACCAGATCAATGGGTACTTCGCTTCCGATCTGATGATCGACCGTCTTCGCGAGACCATCGAGCAGTTGAAGGCCCTGGGCGATTCGGTCAAGGCCGAGGACATCGCCAACCGTCTCAAGACCATTCACCAGGACACAATCCGCCAACTTAAGGACAAGCAGGCGCTCTACGAAGAGGACGACACCCTCATTCGTCTGGGCGCTCACCGCTTTGCGGTGAACTGCCAGCCACTGGAAGGGACCGTCGTACAGAAAGACGGTCGCCTGTGTTTCCACCTGACCGGTACGGGTTTTTTTGAGCCGATTGAGGACGAATCGCTGGAGCAGACCAGAGACGTGTGGGACCTGAACGTTGTGTCCGAGACACCGGAGGTGTACCGAGCCGAGTACTTGGCGTTCAAGATGTTTCAGGATCTGTTGGCTGGTCCCGCAGATCAGGGGGATGAGATCCGGTCTCTTTCACCGGAAGGATTGTTGGCCCGAGTCCAAGCCTTCATGGGCCCGCGCTACGACGAAGGCTACCTCAAGGGTGTTCACGACCACGATGCCGCTCTGATTCTCCGGTCTCTGTTGGAGATTCGTGCGACGGCCGGCCTGCTTTGCTACGACACTCGAGCCCGCGCCGTGGCGATCCTGTTCTGGCACGCCGGCCCGATGCCGCCGGAGGAAAAAGAAATCCTCAAGGCTCGAATCACCGGGATGGGTTATGTCCACGCGATGTTCGGACCCAGCCAGGCCCAGTGCGATTACGTCGCCGAGATCAAGGATCGTCTGGATGGTTTCATCAAGGCCAGCGGAATCCTCAATCCGGAAATGGCTCAGGAAGCGGCCGAGTATCTCTTCCGAGAACTTGCTGGGAAAGACGAATTCGTGGTCAGCCAGATCGCCTGCGACTTGAAAGACCAGATGGTGCAGCATCTGACGAAACGGGGGTTTTCCGATGGTCTTCAACGATCGATGCAAGCACTGACGCAAGATCCTATCGGGAGTTTCCGTCTGTTGAGGGACTGGGCGCGATCTTATCTGGCGGACTCGGGCCGCGGCGACCGATGTGAATACGCCGAGGAGATAGCCGCGTTACTGATGCCGGCGCTGGGGGTCAAGTGGATGAGGGTCCCGGCCGGCGTCGAACGGGAACTTGTGGGTTTGTCCGGCTCGCATCCGCGGATCGAGCAGGGCAAGTATCGTCTCAATTATTGCCATTTCATGTCGCGTCTGTGGCGTCATGAGACCCATGTTGTCCCGCGGTT
This sequence comes from Phycisphaerae bacterium, assembly GCA_018055905.1. GTDB lineage: Bacteria > Planctomycetota > Phycisphaerae > Sedimentisphaerales > Anaerobacaceae > PLanc-01. Next base: position 1,925 of record JAGPGT010000089.1, on the reverse strand, counting down.
TGTGCAGTTCCAGAAGTGCAAAAGTGCGGTCGTCGAACGGTACCGCAAAGAGTTGCACCTCGACGAGTTCCGGCCACACGTGTTGACGACGTTCGTGCGAAACACGCTCATCGACAGGATCTACCTGCCTCTGATCGGGGACAACCTCGCCAAACAGATCGGCGCTGCGGGTCAGGAGAAACGCACCGACCGCCAGGGCATGTTGTTGCTGATCTCGCCGCCGGGTTATGGCAAGACGACACTGCTGGAATACGTCGCCAATCGGCTGGGTCTGACCTTCGTGAAGATCAACGGACCTGCGGTGGGAAGTCGAGTTGTGTCGCTGGACCCTGCAGAAGCGCCCAACGCCGCTGCACGTGAGGAACTGGCGAAGCTCAACCTGGCCCTGGAGATGGGTGACAACGTGATGATCTACGTGGACGACATCCAGCACACGAACCCCGAGTTCCTCCAGAAGTTCATTTCCCTCTGCGACGCGCAGCGGCGGATCGAGGGCGTCTACAAGGGCCGCGCCCGCACGTACGACCTGCGGGGGAAGCGCGCCTGCGTTGTCATGGCGGGCAACCCCTACACGGAAAGCGGCAAACGGTTCCGCATTCCCGATATGCTCGCCAACCGGGCCGACACCTACAACATCGGCGACATCGTGGGCGACAACTATGATCAGTTTGTGTTGAGCTACGTCGAGAACTGTCTGACCTCCAATCCCGTGTTGGAGAAGCTGACCCGTCGGAGCCATCGCGACGCATATACCATCTTAAAGATTGCCGAGACAGGCCAACGGGAGGGGCTGGATTTCGAAGGCAACTACACCGCCGAGGAGATTCAAGAATACGTCGCGACGATGAAGAAGCTCCTGGTGGTCCGCGACGTCGTACTCAAGGTCAACCGTGAGTACATCCGCTCGGCGGGCCAGGCGGACGAGTACCGGACCGAGCCGCCATTCCTGCTGCAGGGGTCCTATCGCAACATGAATCGTATCGCCGGGCGGGTGCTTCCGGTGATGAACGATGCCGAACTCTGGACGCTGATCTACTCGACGTATGAGCAGGACGCCCAAATGCTCACGACCGGCGCCGAGGCGAACCTGCTGAAGTTTCGCGAACTGACCGGCCGGCTCGACAAAGAGCAAGCGGCACGCTGGGACCAGATCAAGAAGACCTTCGGCCGTAATCTCCTTCTGGGCGGCGACAGCGACGACAAGGTCGACAAGATCGTCCGTCAGTTGAACGCTTTCAACGCTGGGCTCGAATCCATCAAAGAAGTCTTGGCCGAAGGCGTCATCCGTCTGCGGCAGCCACCGCAAGGCAATGGTGTATTCGAACGCGACGTCTTCCCAGCCGCGATCCAGGACGTCCTTGCCAAGTTGGATCGTCTCATCACGGAATTGCGGACGCCGCATTTTTCCAACCCCGATCAACAACGGGCTCAGAAGACTTGGCGGGATTCGCAGATGCTGGTGTCTGTGCTGGAGGAGCAGTTCCGTGCGATGGAGACTTGGCTGCTCCCCATGACACAGGGGGACAAAGCCGAAAGAGACCGTGTGATCGACCAGTTGATGGAACGGTTCGGCGTCATGGTTCGAGGGTACACCCGCTTGATCGAAGTACTTCAAAGCCGCAAAACCGAGCGAACGTCCAGCCCTGGGGCTCCGGACTCACCGGCCCAGAAACCATCCCCGAAACGGAGACCATAAACGACGCCTGATTTCTCGTTTTTCCCGTTGTCATGGTGCGGTGGTGTTGTGTGGCTCTCGCCGATGCAATGAAGTGAAGCAGAACAGAGAAACTCTCAAAAGAGCCCCCGCGATTTGATGAGGGAGAGGAAGCGAGACTAACGCGGGGGCCTGTGGTCACTTTGGATAAGAGCCTCAACTACATACAGTTTATCACAGTTGCGCCGGGCACGCAAGAACAAAAAAAGAA
>JAGPGT010000317.1 GCA_018055905.1 Phycisphaerae bacterium | reverse complement strand
CGTAGCGAAGGGTGCGGCGTGTGCATGGTCGCTGAGACCCCCACCCTCGCCGGCGAGCGGTCCGAGGCCGGATGACTTCGATGGCGGATTGGATAGTGACAATCGACGGTCCGGCCGGAAGCGGCAAAAGCACTGTCGCCCGCCTGGTGGCCGAGCGGCTCGGTGCGACATTTCTGGACACCGGGGCAATGTACCGTGCGGTTACCCTTGCGGCGATTCGCGACGGTGTGGACCTGGCGGATGAAGAACAATTGCTGCGGGTCGTACGGGGGCATCGTTTCGAGTTCGAGGCTGGCGGCGGCAAAATGCTCGTTCGTGTCGACGACCACGATGTCACAGATCGGATTCGCGACCCGGATCTTACGGCCAAAGTCCGCTACATCGCGGGCGCAGCGTCGGTGCGCCAGCAGCTTGTCACGATGCAGAGGGGCTTTGCATCACGACATGCCAAGATCGTGACCGAAGGGCGGGATCAGGGGACGGTTGTGTTCCCCGACGCAAAGGTCAAATTCTATCTGACTGCGGATCCTGACGAGCGGACCCGCAGAAGGGCCGCAGAACTTCGAGCCAAGGGGGTTGCGGTCGATCTGGAGGAGATCCGACGGTCGATCGAGTCGCGGGACCAGAGCGATGAAAATCGGGCTGTTGGGCCGCTCAAGCCGGCACAGGACGCGATGATGCTCGACACTACCCGGTTGACCGTCGAAGAGGTCGTCGAGCGGATTTGCCGGAGGGTACAGGAACAGGACCGCCCCTCCCAGGCAAAGCCTGCGCAGGATGCCGAATCGCTTGCAGTCAAGGACCGTCCCCACGAGTCACTCAAGGCGCCGTGGTCGCCGCCTGCTTGGTATTGGTTCGCTTGGTTTATCTGTCGGGTTTTCACCCTGCTCTTTTTTCGCTACCGCGCCTACGGCCGAGAGAATCTTCCCCGCCAGGGGGCGTTTGTTCTAGCCTGCAATCATCAGAGCTTTCTGGACCCGGTCTTTTGCGGTATTTCGGTGAGACGCCACGTGACCTACATGGCCCGCGACACGCTTTTCAAGAATCGGTTCTTCGGTCCGCTGATCTCGTCGGTAAACGCGATCCCCATCAGCCGGGACAAGCCGGAGGTTGCCGTGATGCGGCTGGTCATCGACCGCCTCCGCGAAGGCGCGGCGGTGTGTCTGTTTCCCGAAGGCACGCGGACCCAAGACGGCAGGATCGCTTCCTTTAAGCCGGGGTTCGGTCTGCTCTGTCGTCGTTCCAAAGCAGCGGTCGTCCCTGTTCTGATTGAAGGGGCGTTTGAAGCCTGGCCCCGCCACAAAAAGCTGTTTCGTCCCTTCCGTTCGATCGTGGTCCGGTTCGGCGCCCCCCTGGAGCCAGAGCAGATCGCCGGCATGACCAACGAGCAGCTCGCCGAGACGGTTACGCAAGCTCTCCGCCAAATGCAACACGAAGTCCGTGTCAAGCAGGGCAAACCGCCCTACGATTACAGTGTGAAGTCTGGTGTGTGAAGAAGTCGGATTTGAAACAAGCGTCCCCCCGATAGCAGGATGGGGTACTATGGAAGTTCGGATTGAGAGCTTGATCGAAGGGGCTCGGCGGGCGCGGGGGGTCGTCGTGATTGTGGATGTGTTTCGGGCGTTCACCACCGCGGCGGTGGCGTTTGCTCGCGAGGCGGAACGCATTATCATTGTCCCGGAAGTTGACGAGGCTCTTCGATTACGGGACCGGGGTTTGGGAGATATCTGCGTGGGCGAGGTCAATGGGATTCGACCGGAGCGATTTGACTTTGGTAACTCGCCTTATGAGCTGATGCAGGCCCAGTTGCGGGGCAAGGTCGTGATTCTGTCTACGCGGGCCGGAACTGTCGGCGTGGCTGCCACCTCCGACACGAGCGAGATCTACGCAGGCTCGTTCGTCGTGGCGGGGGCGACCGCTCGCGTGATTCGCGAAGAGAAACCAGCCAAGGTGACGATTGTGGCGATGGGGTGGAACGCCGCGGTACGGACGGACGAAGATGAGCTTTGTGCTCTGTACTTGCGAAACCTCTTACAGGGTCGCCAGCCCGATCGGGAGGCGGTGCGGAAGCTCGTGCTGGCTGGCGGAGAGGTGGCCAAGTTCCATGATCCCTCTCAGCCGCACTTTCATCCGGAGGATTTGGAGATTGCTCTGGAGATCGATAAGTACGATTTTTCCGTTCGGATTTTCAAGGAAGGGGGGCTTCTCGTGGCGAGGCGGCAAGGATGAGCGACTGGACGATCCAGAGACTACTGACATGGATCACGGGATACCTGACGCAGAAAAATGTGGATTCACCCAGACTTAGCGCGGAACTGCTTTTGTCCAAGACGTTGGGTCTCAAACGGATCGAGCTGTACACCCAGTTTGGTAAGGTTGTTCCGAAGGAGCAACTGGATCAACTCCACGGCCTGGTCAAGCGGGCTGGTTTGCACGAGCCGGTCGCCTATTTGGTCGGCAGGACGGAGTTCTACTCCATCGAATTCGAAGTGACGTCTGATTGTTTGATCCCGCGCCCGGAGACCGAGCAACTCGTGCAGCGGGCCATCGAGTTCCTGCGCCAGCGGGGGGCCGGCCAACTTGTTTGCGACCTGTGTACCGGTTGCGGCGTCATCGCTGTGGCGATCGCCAAGAACGTGCCCGACGCAAAGGTAATCGCGACAGACATCTCCGCTCCGGCCTTGGCCCAGGCGGCCAAGAACGTGGAAAAGTATGGCCTCCAGGAGCGGATCGAACTTCGGCAGGGAGACCTTTTTGAGCCCCTGATTCTGCCGCTCGACCAGTTCGACCTGATCGCGAGCAATCCGCCATACGTCAGCGCGGCCGAGTACGAGATGCTCGACAAGAATGTGAAGGACTACGAGCCACGAATCGCCCTGCACGCGGGGGAGGGCGGCCTGGACGTATACAAGCGGATTGCAGAGAAGGTGGGTCCCTTCCTCAAGCCCGATGGTATTCTGCTGATGGAGATCGGTTATTCCCAGGGGCTCGCGGTCCGGGAACTGTTCGAACAGACCGGTGTTTTCGCCTCGATCGAGGTCGAGAAAGATTTTCAAAAGCACGACCGCGTCGTCGTGGCCAAGCGAGGATAGCAGGTCTTCTGTCGAATGCGTGCGTTGTCTGCACGCTGTCTGGCGTTATCCTGGAGTTCAG
>JAGPGT010000316.1 GCA_018055905.1 Phycisphaerae bacterium | reverse complement strand
TCCATACGCCGGTGGCGGGCAAGGTCAAGGACGTCTCGCTGCTGCCGCACGTGGTTCTCGGACGCACGATGGGCGTGGTTCTGGAGGCCGAGGCGCCGATCCAGCCCGTGGTTCCGTCGTTCCAGCGGCCGCAGGCCTTCGATCCCGACAAGTACACATCCGAACAAATCTGCAACGCCGTGCGCGACGCCGGTATCGTCGGCATGGGGGGCGCGGGCTTTCCCACGAGCGTCAAGATCCAGCCGGACGCCAAGGTTCCCAAAGACACGCTGATCATCAACGGCTGCGAATGCGAGCCTTACATCACCTGCGATTATCGCATCCTGATGGAATGGACCGAGCAGGTCATCACGGGCGTGCAGCTCATCGCCCGCGCCTGCGGTGCCAAGGACGTCTACATCGCCATTGAGGACAACAAACCCAAGGCGATCGAGCGGATGAACGCGTCGCTCCAGAGTCTCGGACTGGTGTCCGCGATTCGTGTGGTGCCCGTCAAGACCAAGTACCCCCAGGGCGGCGAGCGGCAGCTCATCCGGGCCGTGACTCAGAAAGTCGTCCCGACCGGCGGTATCCCGCCCATGATCGGCGTCGTTGTCAGCAATGTCGCTACCGCCGCCGCGGTTGCCGATGCGGTCGTCTGCCAGAGGCCTCTCACCCACCGCGTGGTCACCGTCACCGGCCTGGGCATCGCCAGACCGGGCAACTATTATGTCCAGATCGGAACCCCCGTGCAGGCTCTAATCGATCATTGCGGGGGCATGACCGCCGACGCCGTGAAGGTCGTCCTGGGCGGCCCGATGATGGGGATCGCCATCGCCGACCTGAGCACGCCGATCACTAAGACCGGCGGCGCCCTGATGGTATTGACGAAACAGCAGATCGGCACAGAGCGATTCGAGCAGCGTCAGAGTCCCTGCATCCGCTGCGGCCGATGCTTGCAGGTGTGTCCCGAGAATCTCAACCCCACGAAGATCGCCCACGCTGTGAAGAAGCATCTCATGGACGTGGCGGAGAGCTACTATATCGGCGCCTGCATCGAGTGCGGGTGCTGTAGCTACCTCTGTCCGGCCAACATCGATCTGAGTGGACTCATCAAAACCGGCAAAATTCTCCTGGCCCGGCAAAGGAAGAAGATGCCGAGCTGATCCGAGGCCGGGTCATCACAAGGGATATCGAGGATTCCATCGATGCCACAAGAGATCATCGTTTCTTTCGCCCCGCACATCCGCCAGCCGCTCTCGACGCGGCGGGTCATGCTCGACGTGTTGATCGGGCTGATTCCGCTGGTCGCAGCCGCCGGCATTTACTTTCGCGCTCGCGGTCTGATCCTGATCGGCGTCTGCGTTGTCTGGTGTATGGCAACGGAGTGGGTCTGCAATCTCATTCGCCAGAAACCCGGCTCCCTCTGGGATCTCAGCGCCGTCGTCACCGGCGTGATCCTCGCGTTGTCGCTGCCGCCGGCATTGCCTTTTTGGGCGGCCGCCATCGGCTCGGTGATCGCAGTGGGCGTCGCCAAAATGGCTTTCGGCGGACTTGGGGCCAACGTATTCAATCCCGCCATGGTCGGCCGGGCTTTCCTGACCGCCTCCTTCGGCGTGCTGATGACCACCTGGACTGTACCGGCGACGATCGACGCCAATTTGCCCCAGGTCGGGCCACAGAACATCGTGGACGCTCGAACCCAGGCCACGCCGCTGGGCTGGAGCAAGATCGCCATCAAGGACGGAGCCGGCGCCGATATCTACAACGAGCGTCAGTTCGTCTCAACCATCACGGGCAACATCCCCGGATCGCTGGGCGAAACCAGCGTGATCGCCGCCCTGCTGGGCGGAGCCTACTTGTTGATCCGACGGACGATCGACCTGCACATTCCCGTCGCAGTGCTGCTGGCGGCGTTCGCCTTCGCGGGAATCGCCTATCTGGTGAACCCCGACGCATACGTACAGCCGTTCTACCATCTGACCAGCGGTGCGCTGCTGTTCGGCGCGTTCTTCATTGCGACCGATCCGGTGACCGCCCCGTTGACCCGCCGGGGGATGTGGCTCTTCGGCCTCGGAGTCGGCGCGATCACCCTGCTGATTCGCATCGTTGGCAAATATCCTGAAGGATTCATGTTCGCGGTGCTGGTGATGAACGGCCTGACGCCCCTGATCGACCGATTGTTCCGGCGAGTGCCGGTGGGAGGGAAGCCTCGTGTTGGATAACCTCAAGATCTTTGTCCGGGAAAGCTGGCTACTGGTGACTGCGGCCCTGCTGTGCGGCCTGCTGCTGGCCGCGACGAACGCGGCCCTCGGCCCCCGGATCCAGATGAACAAAACGCTTAAGCTGACCAACCTGGCGGCGGGTTTGCTGCCCGAAGCAAAGAACTTTGTCCCCTTACCGGAGCCCATCGAGGTCAAGGGCCTCGACGGCAAGCCGGAACCCGCGGTCGTATTCAAGGCCGTCGTGAAGGACAAAGTCGTGGGTTGGGCCTTCAAGGCGGTCGGATCGGGATTCGCCGATAAGATCGACTTGGTGGTCGGGGTCGATGCGTCGTTCAATAAACTCACCGGGTACGACGTGGTCGCCAGCAGCGAGACCCCAGGCTTCGGCGACCAGATCAAAGACGCGTATTACCGCGGACAGTTCGCCGGCGCTCCGGCCGAGAGGTTCAACCTCGTCGGATTCGGCGCCGCCAACGCAGCGGATATCGATTCAACCATCGTGGCCATCAGCGGCGCGACGATCAGCAGCACCGCCGTTGTCCAAGCCATGAATCACTATCTGCCGCAACTGAAGGAACAACTCCAGCAGAAAGGTCTGATCCCCAATGACAACAACCCCTGACGGACAGACAGGCTTGTACAAGGACGCCGTGGCCAACGGGCTGTGGCGGGAGATGCCGGTTTTCGGTATGCTCCTGGGCACCTGCCCGACCTTAGCGGTGACCGCCGCGGTCAAACCGGCCCTGACCATGGGCCTGTGCGTGATTTTTGTGCTTGTGTGCAGCAACATCATGGTCAGTCTGATGCGAAAGGGTCTTCGCCCTCACGTCCGTATCCTGTTGTTCACGCTGACCATCGCCACCTTCGTAACGATCGCGGACCTGTTCCTGCGAGCCTACCAGCCGGTAATGAGCGAGACGTTGGGACCGTATGTGCCGTTGATCATCGTCAACT
>JAGPGT010000315.1 GCA_018055905.1 Phycisphaerae bacterium | reverse complement strand
GGAGCCACCGGCGGTTGTTGGACCCGATGGCAGGTCACCGACCGCTCCAACCACCTCAGAAAGGGCACCCATGCGTCGGGGGGCAACATCCTCTTCGTGGACGGCCATGTGCAATGGCGACAGTTCAAGGAGATGGAGCACCGCTGGTTCTGGCAGTCGTTCGGCAACCCTTGTCTGTGGTGGTGAGTTCCAACCCTCTGTATTTCAACAACTTCCACACATCGCCAAGCGGGCGAAGCGAAGATTCGCTTTGCATTTCGGGTGCGAAGAGGTATAATGGCCGCGATAACTGGGTCCAGAATCGGCCGGGGATCGTAGGCCCCTCACGGCGCGTGAACAGGGCAACGCCGCATCCAGTAGAGCGCATGCGTGGTTGCAGGTATCACGGCTCCCCTGATAAACACAAAGCCGCTGGCGCTTCAGGCGCTGGCCGCGGGGGGACCCATGGGATAAGGCTCAAGGAGAAACATGTACGCACAGTCGATTCGCAATGTAGCGATCATCGCACACGTCGATCACGGCAAGACGACGTTGGTGGATCAGCTTCTCTATCAGTCGGGCATGTTCCGCGACGAAGAGTTGGAGAAACTGGCCGGCGGTGAGCACGGCCTGATTATGGACTCCAACCCGCTGGAGCGTGAGCGAGGCATTACGATTCTGGCGAAGAACTGCGCGATTCAGTACACCGATAAGGATGGTCGTGAGTACAAGATCAATATTGTGGACACTCCCGGCCATGCGGATTTCGGCGGCGAGGTGGAACGCGTGCTCAAGATGACCGACGGCGTGCTCCTGGTGGTTGATGCTTTCGACGGACCCATGCCCCAAACGCGGTTCGTGTTGAGCAAGGCTCTGGCTCACAATTTGAAGCCCATTCTTGTCGTCAACAAGGTAGATCGGCCCGACTCGCGACCCGACGACGTGGTCAATGAGGTCTTCGATCTGTTCGTCGAACTCGAAGCCAACGACGACGCATTGGATTTCCCGGTGATCTTTGCGTCTGCAAAGGAAGGGTGGGCGACAATGGATCTGTCCAAGCCGAACCGGAACCTCCAACCGGTGTACGATGCGATCATTCACTCGATTCCGGCCCCGAAAGTCGATCCGGACAAACCGCTGCAGATGCTGGTTACGTCGCTGGAGTACTCCGATTACGTAGGGCGGGTGGGGATCGGCAAGGTCTTCGCCGGGCGGCTGCAGCAGGGGCAAGCGGTGACCGTGATCGACAAGCAGGGGCACCACACGCAGCAGAAAGTGGTTCAGTTGTATGAGTTCGAGCGTTTGGGCAAGAAACGCGCCGAAGAAGTACAGGCCGGCGACATCTGCGCCGTCGCCGGTCTGGATCCGGTTGACATCGGCGATACGATCGCCTGTCCCGACCAGCCCAGCGCGCTGCCGGTCGTGGCGATTGATGAACCGACGATGAGTATGACCTTCCAAGTCAACAACGGCCCGTTCGCCGGTCAGGACGGCAAATACGTCACATCGCTGCAGATCCGGGACCGTCTGGAAAAGGAGCTCCAGACAAACGTTGCTCTTCGCGTCGAATCCGGCGCGACCGCCGACGAGTTCATCGTTTCCGGTCGCGGCCTGATGCACTTGGGCATCCTTCTGGAAAACATGCGCCGCGAAGGCTATGAGGTGTGCGTGGGCAAACCTCAGGTGATCGTTCGCATCGTCGACGGCGAGAAGCAGGAACCCATCGAGCGATTGGTCATCGAATGTCCTGCCGACTGTCAAAGCGCGGTGATGAGCCTGATCGGTACCCGCCGCAGCGAGATGCTCAAGATGGACAGCAAAAGCGGCGTCAGCGACTACGTTCACATGGAGTTTATGATTCCGTCTCGTGGGCTCTTCGGTTTGAACGCCCGGGTCCTGACCGCCACGCAAGGCAGGGCCATCATGCACCATACGTTTGAGCGATATGAGCCGATGCGGGGCTCGATCCCCGACCGTGGGGCCGGGGTCATGATCGCCAGCGAGACCGGTATCGTCACTGCCTACGCGCTCGACGCCCTCTACGAGCGGGGATTCTTTTTCGTTCGTCCGGGCGACCGTGTCTACGAAGGCCAAGTCGTCGGAGAGCACTGCAAGGACAATGACATCGTGGTCAACGTGACGAAAGCCAAGGCCCTGACGAACATGCGGACGTCGTCGAAAGACGACGCGGCCCGCATTCGTCCGGCACGGATCATGAGCCTGGAGGCCCACCTGGAGTACGTGCAGCACGACGAATTGGTCGAGATCTGCCCGAATTCCATCCGACTTCGCAAGCGTCTACTCCAAGAGGGGCAGCGCCGCCGAGCGGCCCGCTTGGGCGTGGACGCTGTGCTCCGATAGGGAATCCCGCCGGCAGGTACGTACAGACACAGGCGTGCGCCGACGGAAACGGTCCGTCGTCGCATTTCTGGGTTTGTCCGGGTTGGCTTGCGGGACTCTATTCCGCCGATTCCGCCGCGAAGTGGCCTGCGTCTGCCGATCGGATTTGGGAGGCAAACATTGGATCGCGCCGAAGCGGGTCCATTGCGTCATTCGGATACAAGAGATCGTTGTGTCGCAGGTTGGTCAGACCGGGCGACACCGCAACCCATGGATCGACGCTCACATAGGTTCCCGGCGTCAGCCACCCGCCGTGGGCGACCGTCGTCACGACCAGTACGATCATGGTGACGGTCAGCACGGACATCGACAGCAGGGCCAAGCCCGGCAGCACGGTGTCTAGAAGCCAGCGGTTTCGCAATGTCCGAGAATCGAGCGGATTGACACTCGTCGGTGGCTGTTCGAACGCCGCTGCGTACCCCCGTTCGACATGGCTCTTAGTCATCTGGTTTATTTCCATTCCCCACCTCCGTCCTCTACCCCCGTAAATCATGCGCTATTTTTACGCCAGTGGCGGGGAATTCCGCAGGGAAATGAAATGGAGACGGCAACGAAGTTGCAAAACCACCCCTCGGTCTGCGGCAAGGGAGGAGATCCCGATCCGTTGGATGTCTTGCACGGAATCGCCAACACAGCTTGTGGAGCTATCCATCTATGATCCTGCCTTGCCGAAGTGTGTGAGATTTTTTTCTGGCGCCATGCAAGTTCTTTGTTTATAGTGACTTATGAACCTTATGAGTAAGGAGATTAGGTCATGGAAGATCCACGGGTTAGCGTAGAGCAGTTGAAGCAGGTCATGG
>JAGPGT010000314.1 GCA_018055905.1 Phycisphaerae bacterium | reverse complement strand
CCGAATCACTATGAGACGATGCTCTACACCGATCGTGGCGTTTATCGGCCCGGCGAAACGATCCACCTGACGGGAATTCTCCGCGATGCGATGGGCGGAGTGCCGTCGCGGTTCCCGCTGGTTGTGAAGGTGCAGCGACCGGACGGTCGCCGGGTGGCGGAACTGAAAGTCGAACGACGTGAGAAGGACCAGGGGATGTTCCACGTAGAGTACCTGCCGTCAAGCGAGGCGCAAACCGGCCCCTACGCGTTCTATGTAACGTTGCCTGGCTCCGAGGACCTGCTGGGCTCGACCGAGGCATTGGTCGAGGCGTTCGTACCGGTTCGGATGGAGGTGACCGCGGCGCCGTCGCAGGCGCGGTTTGGGCCGAATACGCCGCCGGCGGTCAAGGCGATCGCCCGATACCTGTGGGATCAACCGGCGGCCGATCTGCCTGTGAAACTCGAAGGCACGCTCTCGAAAACGGCCTTTGATTCGAAGAGCTGCCGAGGTTTTGTGTTCGGGTGGAATCGGCGGGAGGCTTCGATTCCCTTGCCGGCTGTCGAAGGCAAATTGGACGAACAGGGCGAGTCTGAGATGCAGGTTCAACTTCCGGAGAATCTCAAGGCGGGGCTGTACCGCATGCGGCTGGCCGCGACGGTTACCGAGCCCGGCGGCCGATCCGTCTCTGCGAACACTTCGGCGATCCTGGATCTGTTCGACGCCCATATCGGACTGCGATTGCCCAAGGGACGGGTGGTCCCCGTGGGCGAAGCGGTGGCGGTCGACTGGGTGCGACGCACGGGTGAGGATCAGCCCGCGGCGCCGGGCGAGATGACCGTACAACTGTTGCGAGTCGAGTACGACACGGTCCTCAAGCAGGTTGAAGACCGATACGTATGGCAATCGGTCGAGAGGACGCAGAAGGTGGGGGACGATCAGGCGATCGCTTCGGGCGATGCCGAAGGCATGATCCAGATCACCTGTCCTCACTCGGGCTCGTACCGTGTGATCGTCGCCGACTCGCGCAGCGGGAGTTCCACATGCCTGGAGTTCTACGCGTCGCACGAGAGCGACGGCACTCAGAGTCTGGCGATGAATCAGCCCGAGCGGGTGGAGATTGTCACCGACAAGAAGACCTACCTGCCCGGCGAGCAGGCGAAGGTTCTGCTTCGTAGCGCCGTCCCCGGCGTCGTGCTCCTGACCCTGGAGACCGACAGCGTGGTCGCTCACCGGATTGCCAAGATCGCTGAGAACACGTGTGAGCTGGATGTGAATCTGCCGCGGGATTTGCGCGGCAGTGCTTTCTTGACGGCTACGGTCGTGCGGGCGGTCGATCCCAACGAGGAGAGTTGGCTGCCCCATCGTGGGCTGGGCACGGTCCAAGTGTTGATGGACCATACTTCCCACCAAATGGCGATGAACATCGACGCCCCGACCCAGGCCCGGCCCGGCCAGCTCGCGACCGTGACGGTGGACACCGGTCGGCCCATCGATCCGAATCAGCCTGGCCGGGTGCACGTGTGGGCGGTGGACGAGGGTATCCTGCTGGCCGCCGCGTATGAAACTCCCCAGCCCCACGAGTTCTTTCTCGGACCTCGGGCCGGCGGCGTCTGGACGGCCGACGTCTTCAACTGGCTGCTGCCCGACTACAAACGTCCCGTAGGGATCGTACGCATCGGCGGCGACGGCTACGACCTGTCCTCGCTGCGGCGAAGCCCCGTGGCGACGCGCGTTCGCACCCCGGCAGTGGTCTGGATGGAGGCGATCCCGGTCGATCGCGAGGGAAGGGTTTCCGTGCAAATGAGTTTGCCCGACCTGACGGGGGAGTTGCGGATCATGGCGGTCGCAGTGGATGGCGACCGGTACGGCCGGGCCGAGCACGCCCTCACATTGACCGCACCGCTGCTGATGGAATCGAGTTGGCCGCGGTTTGCCGCGCCGGGCGATCACTTTTCCGTTCCGGTCAAGCTCTTCAATTCGAGCGATCGGCCGCTGAACCTGCGGATGACGACGCAAGCCTCCGGGCCCATCGAACCGTCGCTTGTCCAGGACCAGCAGACCGTGGTCGTCGAGCCCGGCAGGCCGCTGACGTTGTGGCAGCACGTGACCGCGACAGCAATGGGCTCGGGTAAGATCCAGATCGAAGCCGTCGAGCAGGGAGATACCCGCGAACCGCTGAAGGCGCACAGCCTTGCCTTGCTGTCGGTACGACCCGCGACCGCTCTGCACACGGTTGTCGAACTAAAGACGCTCGCGGCCGGGCAGACGCTGGAGATTTCTCCGCCCGATGTCTTTGTCGAAGGGACGGTGCAGACGACTGTCTCCGTCGGCGCCAGGCCGAGCGTGAGTTTGGAGGCCGCTCTGGAGGGGCAGATTCGCTATCCTTACGGCTGTGTCGAGCAGACGAGCAGTCGGTTGCTCTCCCTTCTCTATGCACCGCAGATCGTGGACCCCAGCAGGACCCAGGCACTCGACGAAATGGTCAAGGCGGGCATCGCAAGGCTCTGGTCGATGCAGACCTGTTCCGGTGGTTTGAGTTACTGGCCCGGCGACCCGACCCCGAATCTCTGGGGCACCGCCTATGCAGCCTTGTGCCTGCTCGAAGCCCGAAACGCGGGCTACAAGATCGATTTGCGGTTCATGGGCGAACTGGCGAAGTATCTCGACAGTCGTCTGAGGGACACGGACGACGAGAGGATGGAACTGGGCACCCGAGCCCTGATCTGTCGCGTGCTCGCGACGTTCGGCGACCCGCCTCACGGGTGGATGGCTAGGCTGGCCGAACAGAAAGACAAGCTCGATGTCGCGGCCCTGGCGCACTTGGCGGGGGCCTTCCATGCGGCGGGGAACAAGAGCAAGGCTCTGGCCCTGCTGCCCGACCGTCCGCCGCAAGGGGCTGTTGCGACGACAACCACCGGACGGCTGACCTCGCAGATTCAGCAGGAGGCCGTTTGGCTCGCCACGCTGTTGGAGATCGATCCAAATCACCCGATGGTCGCGCCGCTGGCGTCGAGCCTGGACAAGGCTCGATCCAATGGTCAGTGGGGCAGCACGCTGAACAACGCTGCCGCGATCGCGGCTCTGGCTCGTTATCAGGCGATGACCCGTGACGACCCGCCGCAGTTCAGCGGGACGATCCAGGCCGACGGCCAAGTGGTGCGGTTCACACACGAAGAGTCCGCGTCGCTGGAGGTTCGCAAC
>JAGPGT010000088.1:8653-14167 GCA_018055905.1 Phycisphaerae bacterium | reverse complement strand
TGGATGAAGGCGCCGTGGGCCCCGGCGTCGATGGCCATCTGGAGCTTGGCCAGCGGGTTGTCGGACCGGACGAAGTACTGCGCCAGCCACTGGATCTGGCCGCCGCGTTCGTCCCAGTACTTCCGGATGAGCCGGGCGGTGGGGTCCTGGCCGTTGGCGTAGGGGTCGTCGATCGTCGAGATCATCGTGTTGATCCCGCACTCCTCGCACAGTTCCCACGTCTGCATGATCTTCTCGTCGGTGAAGTAGTGCTTCAGGAGCGACGAGACGTAGATCATGTCGCGGGCGTGGGCGTAACCGTTGATGAGGTTGCCGCCGCAGATGAGCCGGCTGATCTTGAACTTGCCGATCCGGCCGGCCGGCAGGGCGATCGGACTTGCCGTCGGCTGGGCCTCTTTGGCCTTTTCCTGAGCCAAGAGAGCTTTTTCTTCCAGGCTCAATCCGAGGACCCCTGTGGTGAATACGCACGTCTTGAGAAAACCCCGTCGGTTCAAGTTTTCCGATCCCATATTCACCCCCAGACCGTCAGACACAGAAGGTGTGCGAGATTTTAACATTTTATACGAACGATGGTTCGGAAGCCAGACTGATTTACCCAATCGTACCTGTAAAGCGAGCGAACGGGAAGGATCTTTGATTCTCCCTTTACCACAATTCTGTCCATTTGAGTTTGATTCCGCCAGCGCTGGGCCCGGAGGGGGAGTTGGGCTTCGCGGCGGGTGAGTGCCTAGGTCCGGCCACGGGCTTTGACGCTGGGCCGGACTTGCTGGCGGGAGCCGCCTTCTTGGCCGTCGAACCTTGTCGCGATCCGACGGATAGCTGGGCCTGCGTAACGGGTTTCTCCGGATCTTTCATCGACAGGCTGATCCGTTTTTTCGCCAGATCCACCGCCATGACTGTCACCATCACTTTTTGGTGGACCTTGACGATCTCCGCAGGATCCTTGACGAAATGGTCGGAGAGTTGGCTGATGTGAACCAGGCCGTCCTGGTGAACGCCGATGTCAACGAATGCGCCGAAGGCTGTGACATTAGTCACGATTCCGGGCAGACGCATGCCCGGCTGGAGGTCTTTCAGCTCCTTGACGCCCTCGGCGAAACTGAAGACCTCGAACTGTTTTCGCGGGTCTCGGCCGGGCTTGGCCAGTTCCTGCATGATATCGGTCAACGTGGGCAGGCCGATCGTGTCGGTGACGTAGTTCTCCAGGCGGATCTTTCTGCGAAGAGACTCATCCCGCATCAGGTCTGCGACCGAACAGCCTGCATTGGCCGCCATTGCGTCGACGATGTGGTAACTCTCGGGATGTACTGCGCTGGCGTCTAACGGGTTGGTGGCGTCTTGGATTCGCAGGAAGCCTGCGGCCTGTTCGAAGGCCTTGGTTCCCAGGCGGGGGACTTGCTTAAATTCCTCGCGGGATCGGAATGGGCCGTGCTCGTTGCGGTAGGTAATGATGTTCTGCGCCAGTTGTGGTCCGAGACCGGACACATATTGAAGCAATTGCTTGCTGGCGGTGTTCACCTCAACACCGACACTGTTGACGCAACTGACGACGACGTCGTCGAGGCTTTGTCGGAGCATGGTCTGATCGACGTCATGCTGGTACTGGCCGACCCCGATGGACTTGGGATCGATTTTGACCAATTCGGCCAACGGATCCATGAGCCTTCGTCCGATGGAAACCGCGCCGCGGACAGTGACGTCGTAGTTGGGAAACTCCTCGCGAGCCACTTCGGAAGCCGAATAAACGGAAGCCCCACTTTCGTTGACCACAATCACCGGGATGTTACCGGGAAGATCGAGACTTCGGATGAATGCTTCCGTCTCCCGGCTGGCAGTGCCGTTGCCGATGGCAACGGCTTCGATCTCGAACCGCTGGCACAAGGCCATGATCTTGACCGCGTCCGGCGAAGACGGCCCGTCGACGTGGTGCAGATAGATCACGTCGTGATACTTTAGTTGTCCCTGTTTGTCCAAGCAGACGACTTTGCAACCGGTACGAAAACCCGGATCCAAAGCCAGGATATTCTTGCGGCCCAAGGGGGGGGACAGAAGCAATTCCCGCAAGTTGTCGGCGAAAACTCGGATGGCTTCTTTGTCCGCACGCTCTTTGGTTTCCATTAGGATCTCGGTCTCCATGGAAGGGGCCAGGAGACGCTTGTATCCGTCGAGAGCCGCCTCCTGTACCAGGGTCGCGCAGGGAGATGGACCCTTGATAAACAGGGCTTCGAGAATTCGCGTCGCTTCATCTTCGGGGGCGACTACCTGCAATCGCAGAATTTCCTCGCGGGCGCCTCTTCGCATGGCCAGAATCCGGTGCGAGGGGGCCTTGGCGACAGGCTCCTCCCACTCAAAATAGTCCTCGAACTTGGAGCCTTCGACTTCTTTGCCCGGGACGACTTTGGTGCGAAACAGGCCCTGCGTCTGGAACAACTCGCGGATGCGGGTGCGGGCCGTTTGGTCCTCGTTGATCCACTCGGCGATGATGTCTTTGGCGCCGGCGATCGCCGCTTCGACCGATTCTACGCCTTTTTCCGCGTTGACGAACGCAGCGGCCTGGGCCGACGGGTCCATGGCGGGGTCCTGGGCAAAGATAAGCCGGGCCAAAGGCTCCAGGCCTTTTTCCTTGGCGACAGTCGCCCTGGTGCGGCGTTTGGGTCGGTAGGGCAGGTAGATATCCTCCAGTTCAGTCTGGGTTTGAGCCTGTAGGATCTTGTCTTTAAGTTCGTCGGTGAGTACCCCTCGCTCCTGAAGGGAAGCGAGGATGGTTTCCCGGCGGGCGTCGAGCTCGGCAAGCTGCGACAGGCGGGTCCGGATGGCCGTGATGGCGACCTCGTCCAAGCTGCCGGTCACTTCCTTGCGGTATCGTGCGATGAAGGGGACTGTCGCACCGCCTTCAAGTAATTCTGCGGTCGCCAATACTTGGCGGGGAGTCAAGGACAATTCCGAGGCAATCTGCACTACATGATTTTGATTCAACGGTCAATCCTTTGCTTTGTGCCTTCAAATATCCGCACCACGTTGTTGCGTGCGGACGAATATAGCCTTCCAAATTGCGGTTTTCAAGCGGGACAAAACACAATCGACGGACTGAATACGGTGGGTTTCTGCGGAGGGAAACACAAGTTTTTCTATTATCGAAGGCCGATTCGCGGCAGGTAAAATAGTCCCGGTGCGATGCTCATGTTGTCTTCGTAGGGCAGGACCGGGTCTCGTACCCGGATGACTCGCATGGGGACGGTGTCGACCAGCGAGAAGGATTCGACGTGGCCGTCCGTGAAACCGGCGTTGGGTTTGATCTCCAGCCCCGCCAGTTCTTCACAGGTCGCCTCTCCGGGACGGGACCAGTACGAGGAAGAAACGTCACTGCCTTCGGTGACGGTCGCGTTGCGGAATTGCTCACAACTGCCAAAGGAATTGGGGCTTCGGAAGTGATCGTACCCCACATAGTCCGTGATGAGGACACGACCTTCAGAGGGTCCCCGCCCCGGTCCGCTGGGACCGCGAAACACGCCCTTTTCTTCGTTCAGGTAGCCGGTGTAGTTCCAGTAGAGACAGTAGGTGCCCACCATCGGGCTGGGCATCGCGCCGATATCGGGATTGTTCCAGGCGTCGCCGGCGTCCCATGCTTCCTGAAGATACTTGTACTTCCAGGGGGCACAGGGGCACACCATGCTCGAAGCGTCCCCGATATAGTCGTGCAGATAAGCGCTCACCGACCGGCGGAGGTTTTTGCTTCGTCGGGAGTAAGCGGTCAGATACGTGGGTTCCTGCCAGTTCCAATTGTCCCCCATCCCGATGGTCGCGATGGAGGGGGGATACCGCCCATGATTGTCATCGGCAAAACAATTGACGGCTGTAACGATTTCCCTCATGTTGCCCAGACTGACCAATCGTCTGGCTTGTTTGCGCACCTTCCCCAAGGCCGGAATCAGGGTCGCCATCAGGATGGATATGACGCTCAAGACTACCAACAGCTCAATCAGAGTAAATCCAATCCCGGACTCTCCCCTGCACACACACCTCCGACCGTGCGTATCGAACAGTTTCATCTGCACGCACGTCGTCATCCTGGTATCCACACCACAACACGCCGCATCCCATCTTTTGTATCATAATGGCCGCGAACTGTCTCGTCAATCGTAAAGGGTTGATTCCTTCTGGGAAATCATGTCTTTCAGGACAAAAAAAGCTCGCAGTCATTCGCGGCACAGGGGGGACCAGGCTTGTTCCCGGAGTTTTCCTTGTTTGATTCCGTGTTCCGATAGGTCCTGGAGCGGGGGGCATGCCCCAAAAGCAAGCGGGACCGCTCCCTTCGCGAAGCGATCCCGCTGCTGTGTGGTGGGACCAAGTCCGGTCCGCCGCTCCGGACTCATCCCTTTTCTAAGGAGGAGTTGTCTGTAATCTGCAGAGCCACGTTTCTGCCAGGATGGCCAAATCCTTGAAGTCCACGACACCGTCCTGGTCCAGATCGCCGGCCAAGGGCCAGCGACTCAGGCTCGCTTGAGGCGTTCCGCCGAACGCTCCCATATCGATACGGGCCCCGTTGGGCATACGTTCAGCCGAAACGTCGTCCTCGGGGTTCCCTGCGTCAATGCACGGACTGGTCTGGTTGTCGAACGCCCACAGCCCGTACGCCGCAACATACCGTCCTTTCTCCGACATCAGGTGATAATCTCCGGCTGCCGTGTCGGCAAACAGCGGGTTCTCGCGAATGTTCCCCCGGCCCTCAAGCCCCTGTTGGATGCAACTGAATTGCGCCGTGCACCCAAAGAGATCGCCGTTGCGATTGTCCCAGAGGATACAGTTGGTGATGACGGGTCTGGCCCCGGCATACGCCGCGATCCCGAAATCGTTGCCCGCGATGGTCACGTTTCGAATCGTCGGAGAACTGCCGGCAATGAAGATCCCCACATCGCTGTGGAGGATGACAAAGTTCTTTAAGACGCTATCCGGCCCCTCGGCCGAATAGAACGACACCGCGTATTCGTCGGGCGATTCGATCGTCGGCGCTCCGTTGAGGCCCGCTACGGTGATGCCTTTGCCGCGAAAATCGATGCTCTCTCGATAGACGCCCGGCGCCACCCACACCGTATATCCTTCGCGTGCGACGTTGATTCCTTTCTGGATCGTGGCGAATGCCTCGCGGGGGCTCCATCCCCCATTGAGGTCATTTCCCGTGGCTGCGTCCACGTAGTAGCAAAAAGGTCCGTTGAATTCGTAGGCACCCAAGTCTACCCGTTCATTGGCGATCCGGGATTTTCCATCGAGGTCTGTTTCCATGGAGGGGGGGATCGCGCGGTTGTTCCCGATATCCAGGCAAGGCGAGCCCATGGAAAGTCTCAGATCATCGTCGAGCGTGCCGACAAGGCCGTCCGGCCCCGCCGGGTCGAGGAACCGGGGATCGCTGTGGATATTTCCTTCACCGGCCCAGGCGTCCTGGACATTGCTATAGGTGATCTCGGCCGAGGCGTTCTCCAGATACACTTCCTGGGGGAGGTTAGCCCACAGAATGCA
>JAGPGT010000088.1:0-8553 GCA_018055905.1 Phycisphaerae bacterium | reverse complement strand
ACGCCTGAGACGACGTTGCCGGTGAAGGTGCAATTGGTCAAAACAGGATTGGCCAGGATGTTACGCATCGCGCCGCCGATACAAGTTCCGGCGGACGCAAATGCGAAATTCTCTCTGAAATCACACTCCACGAAAGTCGGGGAGGCGTTCATACAAAGGACGCCGGCCCCCCCAGCGGCGCCTCCCTCGCCTGCGCGAGTTGTATTCAATCGAAACGTGCAACGGACGAATCGCGGACTTCCGCTGGAGAGAAAAGCGCCTGCGCCGTCCATGTCGATCAACGCCGAGGCGGCATCCCCCCGATTGTGGCCGGGGTACTGAGTACCGGCATGTCCGCCGGTAATGGTGAAGCCGTCCACGACGGGGGCCCCTCCACCCGGTCCGGTCATAATCACTGTCAGGCTGTTGTCTGTTCGGCTTTTGTCCAGGACAAAGGCGGCGATGCTCTGTGAATCATAGTCTTTCAACCCAATGTCGTTACCAGCTAGGTCGCCGCTGAGAATGGTTTGGAACGCCGCGATGTCCCGGTGATCGGGGTTGGCTGCGCCGTAACCAGCGTATCCACCCTTGAGGGTACCACCCGACGGAAGAACAAAGCTGTCGGTGCGTTTGCCCGAGGCGACGACACGGTTGCCGTCCCTTCGGATCTCGTATCGGCGGTCGGGCTTGTAGATCCCTTGGGCGACACGGACTTCGACGCCGGGGCCTGCGACCTTCAACGCATCCTGGAGGCAGACGTACGCATTGCTCCAGCTTGAGCCGCTGTTGTTACCGGGCGCCCGGGCATCGCAGTATACGACCTGGGAGGCCGCCAGACCGACAACGCCGCCCGCCAGAACGATCACCGCTCCGGTCATCACTGCGTATATAAAGATTGGCGTCTGCATGGTCTTGGGCGTCGCTCGGCAATGAAGGTTTCAGGGATTCGTGCGATCGTACATCTCTAGAACGTCCAGCAACCACAACAATCCCTGCGGACTGGATCTTACGGTTCCACCGGCAGGGGCGCGGGGTTCTGTGAATCGAATATCGGAGGAATCTTCCAGGTAGGTGAACGCCAGATCGCCCGAAATCGCGGGACGACCTGCCGTTTGGCTCGATCCTACCTCCACGCGATAGATCAAGTCCTTGTCCATATCGATCGTGTAGGTCAAGACCGCCGCCGGGGCCTGCACACGGACCCGTGCTTGGTCGGCGCGAGAATCATACTGGGTTTGGAAAGGAAGCTGTTGTTCTGCCGCGTCCCGACGGACCGTATCGATGGTGTGGAGTCCCAGCCAGGGACGCCCCAGTCCCTTGAAGAAACTACCGGCCGGGTAGCGAGCGACAATCCGATGGTCTTGGTCGTAGACGGCCGCTCCGTCTTTCGTATCGATGAGGCGGAACTTGTTTCCGACACGCAGTTCGAGCCAAGGCCGGTGCAGTCGGGCGGCCGCATAGACCAAGGGCAGACGACCTGCTCCTGAAAACAACACGCCGTTGATTTGGCCGTCGATGAAGAAGTACGCACGGCCGAGGCGGTGCATCTCGTCGCGTTCATCGACTCGTCGCGCGCTCTGCGGCCAGCTGAACTGGAAATACTCCTCTTCCAGCACGTTGGTGTGACGGTCGAGCTGCTGCACCCTGCGTTCCTGACCATCTTGACGTCGGGACAGGATGAGCATGCCTCTCTGGTCGGAGGGCCGTCCGGCGGTGTACCCCGCGGCATGTTCCGCAGTAACTGGTGTGCCTTCCATCTGCGAAAGGAAGCTGCTCAGGCCAGATGGATCTGTCGGGAGCCGCCGGACTCGAAGGCCCTCTTCCCACATGTGGTGATTCTTCACGTAGACGGTGTTCGAGCCATAGTCGAAGTAATAGTTCGCGTATTGGTTTTCCAGCACCAGGGAAATCGCTGTCTTGCCGGTCGAGTCGAAATTCACCAGCTTCATCATCACCGGCTGGCGGGGTCCCTCCGGGAAGTAATACCAGCGATCGGAGACAAGAGAATCCGCCTCCGATCGGGCAAGGGTCGATTGGGGATCGGGGATGCCCGACGGGAGGTTTACGCGGCGACTCGAACCTCCGATCATCGATCCCCAATCCCCGATCGACCCGACCCCTACCAGGGCTATCGCCGCCAGGGTGACCATGCCGGTCTTGCTGGTTGCTGTCGCCAACAGGGCGGCGGTTGGACCAACCGACAGGGTCGATGCCGTGACGGAAATCTCCGCGGCGGTCGCCTTGCTCGCGGCGGTCATCTTGCCGAAGAGGACCAGAGCCAGCAGCAAGGCGCCTTTACCGAGCCCATGACGGGATAGCCGGCTGGTAAGGGCCTTCTTGGCACGATAGAACAGGGCTCGGGCCCCGATCTCTGAACAATCCATCAGTTTGGCGATGTCCGCGTAGGACATGTGGTCGTAGCATCGCATGGTCAGGATGGCCCGCTGGCGGGGTTCCAGGGCCTCAATGCAATGCAGGACGATTTGTTTCAATTCCTCGGTGACCACGTCCGCCAGGACGTGGTCGCTGCCACTGTGCCCGAAACCGTCCATGTCCGGGCTCTTAGCCATCAAGCGGTCGTCATCAATTTCGGAGAGGCTGCGCGTCTTGCGACGCCACTGTTTTCCGAAGTGGTTCCTCACCTTGTTGAAGGCGATGCCATGGAGCCATCCCCAGAATCGGTCGCTCTGTCGGAGTTTTCCAAACAACCGCAGCATCTCTAAAATCGTCTCCTGCACAATATCCTGCGTCAGGTCTTCCTGAAGCGTCAGGCGAAACACGTACTCGTGGAGGCGAACCCTCGCTGCCTCAGCTAGACGGGTCAGACTATCCCTGTCGCCGAGCTGTGCCTTCCTGACCAACTCGAGGGTGTCGCATTCACACGAGCTCATTCGTTACCTATAAAGTTTGATGATTTCGATCCACGTGACGCGGGATTTTCCGTTTTCTCAAGATTTTTTTTGATGCAATCTACCACCGTTCCAGAAGAGTTGATGCACACCAACCCCCATTCCCCTGCAACCGGCATTAGGTTGATCCCTGAGGACTCAATAGGTCCTATAAATTTGTTCGATCATTAGCCGGAAGACCGAATGCGATCAATTACTGGCCTTGCCTGGCGTCGCGGGAGCGGCGAACCAATTCCCTCTCGCATTGCCATCGGCGGTGGGGTCGGCTCGGTTCAACGAGAACCCCGCGCCGTTGGTCTGAATGAACCAGTCGTTGCGATATCGGAAAGCCTCTATCACACCGCCTGCGGCGTCGAGAAGCTCGATCTTTTCACCGCCGTTGTTCAGATTTCCTGAATACCGGCCTACGATGGGTAGGCCATCGCCAAATTGGGCTTGGAACGCCGGGATATCGCGTACGATCAGGCAGAAGCCACCGGCCGGCAGTTCAAAATGGGAGAACGTGTATTCGATCCCCTTACTGAACCGCACGAGATTCAGATTGATCGTCTCAGAACCGATGTTGGTCAATTCGATGAACTCGGCGTTCGGGTCATCCGCAGGTTCGTAGAGGATCTCGTTGATCCGCAGGTTTTCGGTCACCGGACCCACTGCAAAGACCGCTTCGTTCACCGCGCTCCAGACGCCGCCGCTGAGAGAACGCGTCTTGACCCTCGCGCTGGCCGTCAGGCGGATCGGCTGCGCGTAAACTTGCGCTTTGGAGGTGTTGACCGCGCCGCCGACCAGGCGGGGGTCGGACCCATCCAGCGTGTAGTAAACCGTGCCGGTCCCACCCGAAAACAACAATGAAAAGTCCTGCGGGACGTAACCGCCTTGCTGGCTGAAATCCGGCGGATCGATGTTGGGATACCAGCCGACGGTCTTGAACTGGCCCAGGACTGTCTGGGTCCGCGTGGGCAGATAGTTCACAACGATACGGTTGATCTCGTTGTCCCAGTCCTGCTTGGTGTACGGCGTGGAACGCTTGGCGTCGCCCCAGCGGGCGGATTCCGCGATAATTGCGATTTCGATCTGCTTGGCCCGGTTCTCAATCCGGGCGATCGACGACTCTGGAGTCAGGAGACCCCCATGGAAGAAATGGCGATACACATGGTCCGCGAAAAGCATGCGGTACTCGGCGTTGTTGCGGGCCAGTTGCTCGTGCAGCCAGTGCGGGTTGAAATAGGGCCACTGGGCTCCTGCGGTGGTGAACGGCGTCACGAGGTTCGTCTCACTTTGACTGACGCCGAGTGTGTGCTCGTTGTCATGTTGGAACCACTTCCAGCCGTCGGGGTTGACGCGGTTGTAGATGCAGTAGGTGTTGTTGGGCCGATTGACAAACCGAGAGCCGGGGCCATCCCGGTCGCCCGTGTAATAATCGATGAGCATGAAATCGATCAAGTTGTCGACGTCCAGCAGCCGTTCGTACTCGGGATTGCGAGATCCATCCAGATTGAGTCCCTGGATCTGAAAGTACCGTTGGTTGTCGGCCAGGCCGGTTATCGCTGCGTTGTAGAGCCGGCGATAGGCGTCCATGTTGCCGTCGGTGGGGACCATGGAATATGAGCCGCTTTCGGACTTAACCACGTCGAAATCTTCCTTTTGGCCGCCGAGATAGGAGGCTGCGTAAGAGGCTTCCGAACGTTCCTGTGTCTGATACAGGCCCCAGTAATGGCCGTTGATGTACAGGTGGTAGTACCGGCTTCGCGTGTAGGGGTGCCCCATTTCGCCCTGAAGGTCGCGTGAGAAGACCTCGCGGACCATAGTGTTCTGCCGGTCGCCCTGGAAGGCCCAGGAGTAATTTTGGCTGGTCCGTAAATCGATGTTCTCGAATTCGTCGGTGCCCTCATCGTCGAAAAGCGGGTACCGGAGCCTGGATTGGCCGTATTCGGGTCGGAAAAACAGACGCAACGCATGTTTGGGGTTCTGCGTGCTTCGGCTGAATCCGCCGCGAATTCGCAGGCCAGCGTCGATCTGAAACCCTTCGCTGCCATCGGGATGGATCAACTCAACGGAGACGGGTCTCTCCGCACTATCGCCCTGGGCACTGGGATGCACATAGATACCGTTGGTGGCGCCGAAGAGATTGTCGAGCGGCGTCACCAGTGAGATCGTGGGAATCGCCAGCAGGGCGTCGTCGATCAGGTCCCTGTACCTAGGGTTGTCGATCACGTCCGGGTCCATGCCAAAATCGAGAACTTGGCCGTTCACGTTGCCGGTCGGCCAGCCTGGCCCCGGGTGGGATTGTCTGATCACGTCCCGGAGAAAGAGGTAGGTTCGAGTCGCGACAGGAGAGTTCTTCCAGTCGGATTTGATAGCTTTGGCTCGAACACATGTGGTCTGCGCGATCCGCAACGGTTCCTGATAGATCTTGCCGGTAGGCATCCGTCCGCCCAACACATACGGCTCGCTGCCATCGATCGTGTAGTAGATCGTCGCTCCCTCTGTTGTCGTGCTGAGGGTCACGACAATCTCGCCTTCATAGAAACCGGCTTCGGGCGTGATGTCGGGCTTCGCGACGATTCCTGCATAGACCGCAACGTTCTTCTGGCCGGGCGTCGGCTGTCCGAAAAGCATCCACTGATCGCCGCCGTCGGGGAATCGGCCCAGGGACACGTCCGGCGTCTGGGCGTCGAAACCGACATAGTCGATCAAGGTGATGCCGTCCTTGTCGTAGAGGACGACTTCTTCGCCACTGCTGCTCAAACTGAAACCCGCGTGCAGACCGGAAGCTCCCACGTCGCCGTCGGCCCAAATGAGCAGGTACCCGCCGGCGGGGATGGTCGTGATTGCCTCTTTACCCAGGGGGACTTGCCACTTCCGAGGGTTGGCTGCATCGTCGGTCAAGTACATCCCGCCGCAATCAATGGCTTGGTCTGAGGCGTTGTACAACTCGATCCAGTCGTCGTAGTGGCCCTGAGGATCCTTGGCCGACGTGGCGTTGGAGGCCAGGAGCTCATTGATATAGAGTGGCCCGGCGGCTTGGACGGAGCCAGTCCAGAACAGGGTCATCGTGAGGATGGCGGACACAAGCGAGCTGTACGATCTCATGTTGGCTCTTTCCCTGCGTGCGGAAGCACCTTTTTCGCGACGACTGTCGTCACAAGTGCTGCAATTTGCCTATTTTAGCACAAACGACCTCCCAAGTCAACGCGAGTGGTTGACAGACGAATCGTCCGGCCTATACTCCGTGGCAATGGAACCGAAGGTGCTCCTAGTCAACCCGCCGATTTACGATTTTGCCGCCTATGACTTCTGGATGAGGCCCTACGGGTTGCTCAGCGTCGCCGGCAGGTTGCGGGGGCGGGCCGATTTTCGCTTCTTTGACTACATGGATCGTCGGACAGGGCCGGGGGAATCCCCCTCGGATCGGTGGGGACGCGGGCCGTTTCCCAACGAGCGAGTGGCCCTGCCTGAGGTCTTGAAGGACATTCCACGGTACTTCCGACGGTTCGGACAGCCTCGCGATCGGTTTGCATCCTGGCTCCAGGAACAGGGGCCCTGCAACTATGCCTTCATCCAAACCATGATGACCTATTGGTACCCTGGCGTGCGGGAGGTGATCGAGGACCTCCGGCGGTTTCGCCCCGAGGCCAAGATCGTCCTCGGCGGCAATTACGCGATCTTGTGCGATCAACATGCCCGAGGTTTGGGTGCGGACCTGGTCGTTTCAGGCATCGACCTGGGGCCTTTGTGGTCGTTCATGGGGACGACACCGGAGCTGGATCAACCGGCGCTCTGGGAGGCCTGCGGCGGATTGGAGACCGGCGTCTTGAAGCTCGCCGACGGCTGCCCGTTCCAGTGCAGCTACTGCTCGGTGCCCAAGGTCTATGGGCGGTTCAGACCTCGGCCGCAGGAGCGGACCCTGGCCGAACTGGAATTGCTGATCGAGCAGGGGGCTCGCAACGTCGCTTTCTACGATGACGCACTGCTGTTCGACGCTGAGCACGTTCTGACGCCCTTCCTGGAAGAGGTCATCCGGCGGGGAAGCCGTGTCAATCTCCACACACCCAATGCTCTGAACGCTCGTTTCGTGACGGCCCCACTGGCTGATCTGATGGTTCGTGCGGGCTTCAAGACGTTCTACCTGGGGTTCGAGAGCGTGTCTCGCCGGTGGCAGGAGGGCACAGGCGGCAAGGTCTTCTCGGAGGAACTTGCCCAGGCGGTCGAATGTCTGCTCGCCGCAGGGGCCGACCCCGCCGACGTCACGGCCTATCAGATCATCGGGCACCCCGCCAGCGACGCCCAGGAACTCGAAGCCTCGATGCGGTTCGTCCACAGCCTCGGCATCCGCGGCATGCTCGCGGACTTCGCTCCGATTCCGGGCACGCCGGACGGCGAGGCCTGTCGAAAGTGGGTAGACCTGGACGAGCCTCTGATGCACAGTAAGACCGCATTCCCCATCATTCGACTGGGTTTCGACCAGGTCAATCGTCTCAAAGACATGCAGCGCGTGCTGAACCGGTCCCTGGCGGCGAAGGCCGGGAGGTGACGCGAGCCCTCGTCCGTTCCGCGAGGCACAGCAGGTGACTCGGACACGTCAGTTTGACGACGCTCCCTCGCTGGTCGGCTCGGGACTCTGTTCGGCGGGCGCCGCAGGTTCTGTCACAGGCGTGATCGTCGGAGACAGTTTCGATTTCGCGACGAGACGTCGCTGGCCCAGGATCTCCTGGATCAGGCCAAAACCCACAGCCAGGAGCGTCGGGCCGATGAAGATGCCGATGAAGCCGAAAGTAGCGATGCCGCCCAGGACGCCGATGAACATCACGATAAAGGGCAGTTTCGAGCCCCGGCTGATGATGATCGGCTTGACCACGTTATCCACGCTGCTGATGGCCAGCAGACCATAGGCCGCCATGAAGATGCCCCAGCCTGTGTTCCCCTGGGCGAAGAGCCAGATCGACGCGCCGATCCAGATGATCGGCGGGCCCATCGGGACGAAGCTCAGGAAGAAGGTCAGCACCGCCAACACCACCGGCGACGGCACCCTGGCGATGGCGAACCCGATTCCCGCGACGAAGCCCTGAGCCAACCCGGTCCCGATCACGCCGTAGACGACGCTCTGGACCGTCGTCTTGACGATCTCCATCAGTCGCTGGCCGTAGTCGCCGCTGATTCGCTGGAAGCCCTCGCGAAGACGCGCGACAAGCCCGACGCCGTCGCGGTATAAGAAAAATGCGATCAGCACGCTAATCACAAGTTGAAAAACGCCCCGCGCGAAATCGAGACTGTGGCTCAGCAGCCACAGGCCGGCCGTTTGGATCCTGGGCTTGAGCCAGTCCATGGCGGGTTTGGCGTCTACGGTGAAATTGAGCCAGGAGTCTTTCACTCTCTGACCGACGAGGGGAATCCGCTCGACCCACGCAGGCGGCTCAGGGATTCCCGTCTCGCGGTAGGCGTCGAATTGGGCCAGGGCCGAACGGATGTTGTCGCTGAGCGTCAACCCGACGATAAGGAACGGGAGAATCAGGATCAACGACAGTAACGCGGTCATCAGTCCGGCGGCAACGTTCCGTCGGCCTCGCAGCCATTTGAGCAGCAGTTCGTGTACCGGCCAGGTCGCGAAGCACAGGATGGCCGCCCACAGAATGGCGGAGATGAATGGCCGCAGCACCAGTCCGCAGCC
>JAGPGT010000313.1 GCA_018055905.1 Phycisphaerae bacterium | reverse complement strand
CGTTTCATGACCTCCGGATCGATGAACGGCTTGGAAAAAGGCAGATCGGGTACGAATCCCAAGGCCGCGACCATCGTCGGATGATCGCGACGAATCGTGTACGGCGGGGTCTCGATCCCCGTGTAGATTCCGTCGCGGATCGTGGGTCGTGAGAGGCGATTGATGACGTCGTCCCACTTGGGATGTCGCTCCATGCCGAGGTGCTGCCGCCAGCTCTGAGCGACGTCGAGGGCCCATCGCCAGTAGGCCAGCTCGAACGTGGGATTGAGATTGCGGGCCCGGTCGGAGCCATAACTCTCCTGGGCGGGGATCATCGCAGGCCCCAGCACGTAGCGGCGGTTCGCTTCATCCCACGTCGCGTAGGACGCCATGAACTGGGCGGTTTCGAAGACAATCCGTTGATAGCGGTCCAGCGTCTCGCGGGTGGGTCGGGCGCGGTAGCACAACTGGGCATAGTAAATCGGATGAGGCTGCTGCCAGATCAGGAACACGCCCACGCTGCTGGGGCTCTCGCGGCCGTCCGGCCCGACCATCTTGGGCCAGCGAGCGCCCTCATAGCCCTGCAACTTGGCAGTGCCCTGGGCTAGAGGGAGGATCGATTCGTACCAAGCCAGGCTCCGCTCCAGAAGCTCCAGTCGATTCCAGAGA
Organism: Phycisphaerae bacterium; assembly: GCA_018055905.1. Taxonomy (GTDB): domain Bacteria; phylum Planctomycetota; class Phycisphaerae; order Sedimentisphaerales; family Anaerobacaceae; genus PLanc-01. Next base: position 2,555 of record JAGPGT010000313.1, on the reverse strand, counting down.
GCGAAGTGCACGCCGTGCCACCAGTGCATCTCCAGGTGCGACTTGCCATGCCAACTGTTGCAGGTCAGGCCTGTCTCTTGGGGCGGACGCGAGCCGGCGCATTGGATCGCCATGAGGTATTGCGAGAGCACAACCCGCCGCTCCAGTTCGGTCGCGCGGGGATCGGTGCAGAGGGAGAAGTCGATCGCTCCGCCGGAGAGCCAGAAGCGACACCAATGATCGGCCGACGCGGCGCGGACCTCGTCGAAGCCAGGCATCGGCTCGGCGATCTCCTTCGGCGAAAACGCGATGACGAACTCCAGCGTGGCCCCGCCTTGCCGGCGGATTTCGTATTCATGCGGAGAGATCGTGTTCATCTGTCCACCGGCCGACCAAGTCGCACGAACGTAGTAGCGGTCTGCATCCAGAGTCCGCGTCCAGTCCGCCTGCCGGCCGACGAGGTGGCAGACCGTCTCGTGCCGATCATTCAAACCCCACTGGGCGTCTTGTCCCCATTCCGTGCTGCCATAGGGAAACGCCAGGCGGATCGACAGCCGCTCGTTCTCCAGCAGAGGCGACTCGATGCGAACCGCCAGCAGATCGCGGGTCGGGTGGCAGACTGTGCCGACATTCACCGGCTGTCCGTCCACCTTGAAGCGACTGGAGAGCATGCCCGCCCACAGATCCAAGGTTTGAGCGGTCTCGGCCAGATCGTCGATGCCGGCGGGCGAACCATCCGCCTTGGCGAGGTGCAGCCCGATCCGGCCCAGATGCAACCGATGCGGATTGGCCCGCAGCCAGTTCGCGGCGGGCGAGTAACCGCCCGAGGGAGCGATGCCGGCCGCGTACGGCACCTTGCGTCCCGCCACCGTGTACTCGCTCAAGGTGTCCGACAGCGTGTAGCCCTTCGGATTGGGCTCGCTGTGCCAGCCCCACTGGGACAGTGTGCCCAGCGACATGCCCTTCTGGTGATACTCGGGAAACGTCTGAAGACCGGTGATGTCCGCGGTGAAAGCGAACTCGCCGTTGCCGACGCTCAGCGGGGTCAAGGGGTCGGGCTTGAATAGCGTGACATTGTGCCTCGTCACCAAAGCGTGACGGTCGATCCCCTGGTAATCGGCCGCATGGGCCGAGAGCCATCCTACCAGGACAATCGTTGTGAGAATCATGGTACATCCTCTCAAGAACATCCGTCGATCGCGCCGCAGAGGTTTCTGCTCACCGCCTTGCGACAGCCGGTGACGATCAGATCGTGATCCCGCTTGAGTTCGACGATCGCGTACGAGTTGTTCTCCAGGCCTGAACCCTCCACGACCCCTGTGAGGGTATAGTAGTGGATTCCCTCGATCCGGCTGTAGGCTCCCTCGTGATGGTGGCCCTGAAAGACCGCAAGAACCCTGTCCGATTCTTGCAGGACTCGCCGGACCTCAGGGGCGTTCTTCACATAGACCGCGCCTTTGCCATCGAGCAATTGGTGAATGAAAACGACGGCCGGCCCTTCACACGCCGCCAAATCCTGCCGCAACCAATCGAGTTCATGGACCGGGACATTCGCATCCGTCCAGTCGAAGTTGCCGTGGTCGTAATCGCGTCCGTCGGATCGATAGTTCGCGTCGAGCACGACGCAATGCAGACCTTGGACGTCGAACGAGTAGTAGCTGCGTCCGGCCTCGATGCCTGTGTTCTCGACATGGTCGAGGAACTGTTTTTTCGACAGACTGTCCATATCGTGGTTGCCGAGCACATGATAGCGCCGTCCCTGAAATCGGCGGAACACGGCCTCAACCTCGCGAAGATAGGTCAGCGTTCGGCTCTCGACCGCCGGTGTGTCCTGATCCTTGAAGTCTCCCAGTTCAATCAGAAAATCGATGCGTTCCGCGTTCATCCGCTCGACGCATTCGGAGAGCTTTTCCCGCGACTCACGGTAAAACCGCGTGCCGGCCGGATTCGCGTCGGCATAGTGACAATCGGTAACGATGCCGAAACACACGGCGCGGCGATCCTGAATCGACCGATTGCCGGCGACGCAAGAGAGCGAAACGAGGGTCGGCCCGGCGGCGATGGCCGCCGCCGATTGCAGAAAGCCCCGGCGGTTCGCAAACTGCGACCGAACAAGTTGAACCCACTCTTCATGACGGTTTCGGTTCATGGCGTTCGTCCACCTCGGCGCGACAGGGAATCAAGCAGTCCAAAGAGCAATTCTTTAGTCCGTTCGACGTGATTACATCCGGCCAGGATCCGATCCCGGTCCTGGATGAACGGCCCGCCTGTCAACTCATGGGCACAGTGGGTGAGCATGTTGCGGATGCTGTCGCCCGAGTACTCCAGATGGAATTGTAGGCCAAGAGCAAGTCCCTCGTACACGAATGCCTGGTGGGGACATGCGTCGCTCTCGGCCAGCCATTTCGCACCGGGCGGAATGCCGAAGGTGTCTCCGTGCCAATGAAAAGCGGTGAATTCCGCCGGCATGTCGTGGAAGAGATCCGAATCGCAAGCCTGTGGCCTGCATCGGACCGGAAACCACCCGATCTCCACATGAGGGTTCTGCACCACCTTCGCTCCGAGGACGTCGGCCA
>JAGPGT010000087.1 GCA_018055905.1 Phycisphaerae bacterium | reverse complement strand
ACACCGTTCGCATTCTCAAGCGTAACAGTCCGCTGGGCCGAGCACGGACTGCATCAGACCATTCTCAAACAAGAACTGACGCACGTGGGCACACAAATGACACTTACTCGCATAGGCGGGCAGCTCTTCGTAACCGAGACTCTTTGCCTCTTCGAGTAAACCGCAGGGACCTTTCTCACAAAGAACCTCAATGGGCCCCTCCTTGCGGGGGTCAAACGCCTTCCAGATCTTTTCCATCGACGTCTGATTCACGTTGCCGAGGATGATCCCACTGCACGTGCCGCTGAAGACGTTCCCATAGGGGTCTACGTGGACCCCTTTGGCCCCGAGGAATGCGGCCAAACAGTTCATATGGACCAGTGTTTCGACGGGCCGGCAGGCCAACAGATGCGCCGGGTGCCCCGCCGCCCGACCGGTAAAACGAAATGGATACTCATGGTAGGCCAGAGTGTAGGCGCGGTCACGTTCAGATTGCGAGAGATAACGAATGTCCGCTGGCTCATCGAGGTATTCCTCCCAGCGGACTTGAACGCGGTCGGGCCCGAGGATTTCGACTGCCATCGAAGCCAGCCGATTCACGGGCTCGCTGTCAATATATTCCTGGTGGAAAGGATCCACGCTGATCTTGAGCCGCTCCATACCCAGCGAAATCAGTGTCGCCAGGCGGTCGGCGACAATCCGGGCGTCGGTCGCCCAGAAACCGTTCGTCTCGACCTGATCAACGGGGCCGAGTTTCTGCTCACCCGCTTTTCGGAGAATTTCGACAAGGTGGTCCCAGTAGAGAAAGGGTTCTCCTCCGGTGAGATGGACTTTGGCCGCGCAACCGGCGATGGTCTGGAGAGATCTCCAAGCCGCCAGAGCAGTCTCGACGGGCAGGAGCCCCCCCTTCTGCGGCGAGCAATGATAGTAACAGAACTCGCAGGCAGCGTTGCACTTGTACGTCAGCATCAATCCGGCGGATCGCCAAAGCTTGAACTTGGGCTGCTCCCGCGACAGGCAGCCATTGTAGACATTCTCCGACAACTGCATCATAGATACAGTGTACAGGATTCAGGGAACTCCGTCGAGGGGATGATGAGGAAGAGCCAACCCTCTTTCAAGGGTCAGAAAATGAAAGGTTCTTGACCGAACTCCCTGTAGTGCGTCGATCAAAAGAAAAGGCCGGTGTCGTTTCGCGACACCGGCCTTTGTAAAATTCCTGGCGATGACCTACTCTCACCCGTTAGGACTACCATCGGCCGCGACGGGCTTAGCTTCTGTGTTCGGAATGGGAACAGGCGTTTCCCCGCGCGTATGCTCACCAGGAAGATCGTAATCGGACCTCACGGCCCGACGAGTTTCAAGTTTCAAGCGAAAAGCTACAAACCGAATGAACGACAGCTTGCAACACCCCGCTCAACACTTTCCCAAAGTCTTCGATGTGGATGCGTCAATGAGACACTTATGCTTCTTGACCCATGCAATCAAGGATTGATATGGTCAAGTCGTCGTGCGTTAGTACCGGTCAGCTGAAGCGATTTCTCGCCTTACACCTCCGGCCTATCAACCTGGTGGTCTACCAGGGCACTTCAGGTCCGAAGACCACGGAATCCTTATCTTGGGGTGGGCTTCCCGCTTAGATGCTTTCAGCGGTTATCCTTTCCCGACGTAGCTACCCGGCTATGCCCCTAGCGGAACAACCGGTGCACCAGAGGTCAGTACTTCCTAATCCTCTCGTACTAAGGAAATGGCCCCTCAAGATTCCTACGCCCACAGCACATAGGGACCGACCTGGCTCACGCCGGTCTGAACCCAGCTCGCGTACCACTTTAACGGGCGAACAGCCCGACCCTTGGGACCGCCTTCAGCCCCAGGATGTGATGAGCCGACATCGATGTGCCAAACGACTCCGCCGCTATGAACGCTCGGGAGTCATCAGCCTGTTATCCCCAGAGTACCTTTTATCTGTTGAGCGACGGCCCTTCCATACGGAACCGCCGGATCACTAGGTCCTGCTTTCGCATCTGCTCGTCGCATTCAGACTCGCAGTTAAGCACACTTGTACCCTTGCGCTCTAAACGTGATTGCCAACCACGCTGAGTGTGCCTTTGAACTCCTCCGTTACCCTTTGGGAGGAGACCGCCCCAGTCAAACTGCCCACCTAGCACTGTCCTATGCCCGGATTCACGGGTCATGGTTAGGTGACTAACATAACAAGGGTGGTATTTCAACGTTGGCTCTGCCCCGGCCGGAACCGGAGCTTCACAGCCTCCCACCTATCCTACGCATGCCATGCCAGGCATCAATACCAGGCTACAGTAAAGGTTCATGGGGTCTTCCCGTGTTGCTGCGGGATTGTGGTATCTTCACCACATCTACAATTTCACCGAGTCCGTCCTTGAGACACTGCTCCAGTCGTTACGCCGTTCATGCACGTCGGAACTTACCCGACAAGGAACTTCGCTACCTTAGGACCGTCATAGTTACGGCCGCCGTTTACCGGGGCTTCAGTTTAGAGCTTCGCCTTGCGGCTAACCCCTCCCCTTAACCTTCCGGCACCGAGCAGGCGTCATTCTGTATACATCCTCTTTCGGAGTTAGCACAGAACTGTGTTTTTGATAAACAGTCGCCAGAGCCATTTCTCTGCGCCCTCGCCATGTACCTGATAAATCAAGCACATGCGGAGGGACCCCTTCTTGCGAACGTACGGGGGAAAATTGCCTAGTTCCTTAAGGACGGTTCTCTCGAGCGCCTGAGGATACTCTCCTCGCCTACCTGTGTCAGTTTGCGGTACGGACATGCTGCTTTCAACCTACGCCAGCTATTTCTCGGCATCTTCTCCAGCCACTTCGGCATCATAAATCGGCCTCGCCCTTGCGGGACCCACCCTACTAGCCGTGGGATGACCCTTGAAGATGCGTCACTGACTTTGTCCAGCAACATGGTGCAGGAATATTAACCTGCTGCCCATCGTCTACGCCCTTCGGCCTCGACTAAGGACCCGACTAACCCTGGGCGGATTTACCTTCCCCAGGAAACCTTAGGCTTTCGGCGAACAGGATTCTCACCTGTTTTATCGTTACTCATGCCGGCATAATCACTTGCTATCGCTCCACCACTCATTTCTGTATGGCTTCTACGCGGATAGCAACGCTCTCCTACCGCTTGCAAGCCGCCGCAGCAGCCTGCAAACCCGCAGCTTCGGTGTTCTGCTTATTCCCGGTCATTATCGGCGCCGAACTGCTCGACCAGTAAGCTATTACGCACTTTTTAAATGGTGGCTGCTTCTAAGCCAACATCCTGGCTGTCACAGCAATTCAACTTCCTTAAGAACTTAGCAGAACTTCGGGACCTTAGCTGGCGATCCGGGTTGTTTCCCTTTAGACCACGGACGTTATCGCTCGCAGTCTTACTCCCGAGGTATGCGTCACGGTATTCGGAGTTTGGTTGAGGTAGGTAGGCTGGTGGCCCCCTATCCCCATTCAGTAGCTCTACCCCCGCGACGTAGTCACTCGAGGCTAGCCCAAAAGCTATTTCGGAGAGAACGAGATATCTCCAAGTTTGATTAGACTTTCACTCCTCCCCACAGCTCATCCCCTAACTTTTCAACGTTAGTGAGTTCGGCCCTCCAGGGATTTTTACATCCCTTTCAGCCTGGCCATGGGTAGATCACTTGGCTTCGCGTCGTACTACCTGCGACTGAATCGCCCTATTCAGACTCGCTTTCGCTACGGCTCCACACTTGAAGTGCTTAACCTTGCCACAGACAGTAACTCGCCGGTTCATTATGCAAAAGGCACGCCGTCACCCATTACCCGTCCGAAGACGGATCATAGGGCTCCGACCGCTTGTAGGTGTATGGTTTCAGGTCCTTTTAACTCCCCTAATAGGGGTTCTTTTCATCGTTCGCTCGCGCTACTTTCCACTATCGGTCGTCGAGTAGTACTTAGCCTTGGAGGATGGTCCCCCCAGCTTCACACAGAGTTTCACGAGCTCCGTGCTACTCTGGAACGCCAACGCAGTGCTTCAGTTTTCGCGTACAGGACTATCACCTTCTGTGGTCGAACTTTCCAGATCATTCCGCTAACCGTCGCACTGGGATGTTGACGCCCGCAACCCCAGGGAGCAAGCCCCCTGGTTTGGGCTGGTCCGCTTTCGCTCGCCGCTACTTACGGAGTCTCGGTTGATTTCTTTTCCTGCAGGTACTGAGATGTTTCAGTTCCCTGCGTTCGCTCCATACGGCCTATGCATTCAGCCGCAGGTACCGCCATCTGGTTGCCCAGTGACGGTGAGTTGCCTCATTCGGAAATCCTGGGATTATCGGTTGCTAGACACCTGCCCCAGGCTTATCGCAGTCAGCCACGTCCTTCATCGCCTCTCGACGCCAAGACATCCCCCATACACCCTTAGTAACTTGACCATATCAATCGATGATTGAACAGGTTCTCTCAAGTCGCCTAAGCGCTCATTGATTGTAGTTTTCCCACTTGGTTTCAGAAAAACCTTGAGTGTAAAACTATGCTTGGGAATCACGATTCCCAACGCATCCACATCTGAACTTGTCAAAGACCCTTGCGGCCTTCGTTGCCGCGTGAGCAACGTATTATACGCTGCCCATCTTCATCTGCAAGAGAAAAAATCTGTTTTTTTCAGATTTTTTTGCCCTCGCCCCAGAGAGCCGCTTTCGGCCCTTTCGGCCGGTGGCGACCACCCCGATCCTGACCGTCTCACAATCGGTCCCGCACTCGCGGAAACCAGTGGAGACGACCGGGATCGAACCGGCAACCTCTAGCTTGCAAAGCTAGCGCTCTCCCAGTTGAGCTACGTCCCCGGAGCCCGCCTCGCGGGAAAACCCCAAACGCAAATCCAAGATAATCGACGACTTGCGACCCTTCGGATCATTTGCTTGGTATTTCATATTTCCTTTGGCCGCAGGGCCAAAGGAAGTGGGCCCGGGTAGATTCGAACTACCGACCTCACGCTTATCAGGCGTGCGCTCTCACCAACTGAGCTACGAGCCCCTGATCCAACCTCGGCTTGTGGCGCAAACCGGTTAGCCTCAATTGGTTTGAAAGTCGGTTTATATCTTTTCAGTTTCGAAAGAGCAACAAAAAAACCGCTGCTTTTTTTCTGCCAGCGGTTTCGACACCTTCGTCAGGCTACCGAACGGCAGTCAAAGCTTCAGCTTTCGAGTTATCAGCACGTGTGTCAAACTTGCTTCACCTTGTGTCTACAAGTATTGAATACGTCACCCACTGATTGCTTCAGTCTATCCCCCCTTCGACATGGCGTCAACAGGATTTTAGCACTTTTTTACAACATCGACCCGCTCGATGGAATATACGCTCGCAAACCCCGCCAGTGCGGCCATTTCCAACATCTTCTTATGTCAAGAATTTCTATGATACCCCCAAATCTGGCCTCCTCCTTCCAGATCCCCTAGAGCCGCATTCTTCAACCCCCAATCCCTTCCCGCGTAACACACCGCCGCGATGCCCCATCATGCACGAACGACGTACGAAGTAGGGGCTTTTCGGAAATCTGTTCGCAGGATATAGTCTACGGCATACAGGAGGCAGTCCGTAAGGTGGGCTCTCAGCCCATGCGTTGCCGATCGAATCGGATCTTGACGCGTGCGTTGAGAGCCCACTCTACATGACATGCCGTGCCGTAAAGCCCAACGCCTCTACCAGTAAGGAACCAGAAAAATGGCCGAGAACGTCTATATCGATCAGTTGAAGGACCACGTCGGACAGGAAGTCACCTTGCAAGGTTGGTTGTACAACAGCCGGGCCAGCGGCAAGATTCAGTTCCTCATCCTCCGCGACGGTACCGGTCTGTGCCAGTGTATCGTCGAAAAGGGCAAGGTCCCGGACGAAGTTTTCGACGAACTCAAGCGGCTGGGCCAGGAGTCCTCGCTCGCTGTGACCGGGAAGATCCGCGCCGATGAACGCAGCGTCGGCGGGCACGAGATGGCGGTCACCGGCGCGCGGACGATCTGTGCCACCGAGGGCTATCCCATCACGCCCAAGCCTCACGGAGTCGATTTCCTCATGCGACACCGCCATCTGCACTTTCGCTCTCAGAAGCAGTGGTGCATCGGCAAGATCCGTCACACGGTGATCGACGCAATCCGGCGGTACTTCAACGACAACGAGTTCACGCTCGTCGATACGCCGATCTTTACGACGATCGTGGGCGAAGATCAGACCTCGCTCTTTGAAGTGGACTACTTCGGCCGCTCGCTCCACCTGACTCAAACGGGCCAACTCTACCTCGAATCGGCGGCCATGAGTTATGGCAGGGTTTACTGCTTTGGACCGACTTTCCGAGCTGAAAAGAGCAAAACCCGCCGGCACCTGACCGAGTTCTGGATGGTCGAGCCGGAAGTGGCGTTCATCGACCTGGACGGCCTGCTCCAACTGGCCGAAGGGCTCGTCTCCAGTATCGCCGCCCGCGTCCTGGCGGACAATCGCAAGGAACTTGAAACCCTCGGGGCGAACATCCCTGCCCTGGAAAAGATCCAGCCGCCGTTCTATCGGCTGACGTACAGCCAGGCGGTCGAGATCTTGAAAGGTCCCAAGGCCCGCGACTATCTGGCCGACGAACTGAAGAACCTCAAGAACCAGAAGCAACAAACGGAAGCCCGGATTGCCGAACTCCAGAAACAAGAGAACGGACCGATCAAGCAGTGGCAGAAGGACAAGATCGCCGCCGAGTTGATCGAGCTCAACGGCGAGCTCGACGAGCTGAACACACGGATCGAAAACAACCCCAAGCACGCCCAACTGGCGGCCGAGTTTGAATGGGGCAAGGATCTGGGCGGCTCGGACGAGACGATCATCTCGATGATGCACGACAAGCCGGTGTTTGTGACGCACTACCCGCGCGAGGCCAAGGCGTTCTACATGAGGGCCGACCGCAACAATGAAAAGGTCGTGGAGAACTTCGATCTGTTGGCTCCGATGGGTTTCGGCGAAATCATCGGCGGCTCCCTTCGCGAAGACGATTATGACCGTCTCCTAGATCGGATCAAAGCTCAGGGCCTGAACCCCGAAACCTATGGTTGGTACCTGGATCTGCGGAAATACGGTTCCGTCCCGCACGGCGGTTTCGGCCTCGGCGTTGAGCGGACCGTCGCCTGGATCACCGGCGAAAAGCACATCCGCCAATGCATCCCGTTCCCTAGGATGATGGACAAGGTCTACATATAGAACCGCACGAGGTCCTTCGTGCCGGCCGCCTGGGGAGGATTCCCGACTTTCCCCCCATCTTTTCTGGGGAAACCTCGGGTATTCGGTCTTGCCTCGGTTCCCCTGAGCGGGCAACCTCCCATCGCACAGGAAAGTACGCAAGAACCAGATGGACCCTATTTCTGATCCGGATCGTCCGCCAACGGAGTATCGCTTCGCTCGAGCCAGAACTTGTTGAAAAAAACCAAATCGTTGACGTCGATCCGACGGTCGGCGTCGAAATCGAACGCTGCGTCCGGAGTGTTCGGATTGGCGTCCACAGGGCATCGCCAGTGCGCCGCCAAGATCGCAAAATCGTTCAGATCCACGATCCGGTCGGCGTTGAAATCCCTCGTCGGAACATGGCGGAACAACAGCGTTGCCTGCGGAACATACAAGTCCATCTCCCAGTTGTAAAAGTCGACCTGGCACAACCCGACCTGCAACGCATAATAATCCACGATGAACCAATCGCCGGCTACGGCGTAGCGGAGACGCGGATCCGGCATCGGGGCATACGTGTTGGTGAACTGGAAGCCATGACTGACGAAATCATCCATAAGCCAAGTACACGCGTCGCTTCCGGCGTCGTACAAGGTGGAATCCGGATAATTCCAGAACACATCGGGCGTCCCTCTGGCGACGAGGTCGCCATAGACGGCATCCTCCCACGTCATGCTCAGACTTCCGCTGAATCCCTCGCTTCGGTCGGAACGGATGACGATCGCCAGACGCGTTCCAATCATGATGTCGCGAAAAATGGTAGGGTCGTTCGGATCCACGACTTCCAGGGGCGTCTTCCCATCATACCGAAGGACGACCGGCCATACTTTCGCCCACGCAGTGGTCGCCAAGACGGCGACGACCGTCAGCACATACAGCGTTCTCACGTCGTGCCATCCTCGAAAAAAGCATTTGCCGCTCCTCGGCCTCAACCCGGTCGTCCTCCCCTAGGCGGGCTCGACCTTCGTTCACCATGAAACCAACATACCAGATTGGATCGCCCCTGTCAACCGAGTTGCCGGACCGATCAGGGAAATCGTTCGATCCCGGACGAATCCACATAGACTCCGAGTCGGCGTTTGCATTCGGTAAGTATCTCCGCGGTTCGGGTAGCACCGACGCGAGTGACGCCGAGCAAGCGAACCTCCAGAAGCTTGTCGAGATCGCGAATGCCCCCGGCGGCCTTCACCTGCACGCGGGCGGGCGAGTGCTTTCGCATCAGCTTGAGGTCCTCGATCGTCGCCCCTGCCGTGCCGTACCCGGTGGAGGTCTTGACCCAATCGGCCCCCAAGGCCCCGCAGATTTCGCACAGTTTGATCTTCTGTTCGTCTTTGAGGTAGCAGTTCTCGAAGATCACTTTGATCTTCCGGCCTCGCTGGTGCGTCACGTCCACGACCTCGCCGATGTCCTGACGGACGTACTCCCAGTCACCACTGAGGACCTTGCTGATGTTGACGACCATGTCCAGTTCCTGACCGCCGTCGTCGAGGGCCTGTTTGGCTTCGGCCACCTTGATCGCGGTGGTGTGCCCGCCATGCGGAAATCCAATTGTCGTACTGGCTCTCACGGTGCTTTCCTTAAGAATCTCGGCGCACCTTCGGAGATAGTAAGGCAGGATGCAGACGCTGGCGGTGTCGTATTCGAGGGCCAACTTGCAGCCTGCTTCGAGCTCCGCAACGGTGAGCGTCGGATTCAGCAGGGAATGGTCGATCATCTTGGCGATATCGAGGTATGTGTAATCCATCGAAGACTCCTGACTGCCGTCGATCCGGCCTGAGGATCGTTCACGGCATGTACTGAAGAAGAAATCGGGCGCTCTGCTGCAATGCGACCTTGCGGGTCTCAAGCGAGCCTTCGTATGCCCGGTCCTCCACTTCCACGCAGACAGGACCGGTGTAGCCGACGTCGCCCAACACGGAACAGAATCGCCCCCAGTTCACCTCTCCCAGGCCGGGCAGTTTAGGCGTATGGCACTGCAAAGGCGTAGCAAGAATACCGACGTCGTCGAGTCGGTTGCGGTCGACGCGTACGTCCTTGGCGTGGACGTGGAAAATGCGATCGCGGAACTCCCAGAAGGGCTTGATGTAATCCATATGCTGCCAGACCCTGTGCGAGGGATCGTAGTTGAGCCCGAAGTTCTGGGATGGGATCTCCTCGAACATCCGTAAGCCTTCGGAAGCCCCAGGGTTTGGGCCGCCCGCTGGGATTCCTCATGGGCCCCCCCTAGAATCCCGGCGACTTCGACCCCCGCGAGACGAAGCCTCTCCACATGCACCGGCCCGATGAATCCGGCCCCTACCACCGCCGCACGAATACTCGTCATATTGACATCTCCTTGTGCCCATCTGTTCACGTCGCGACGATATCACGACACGCAGGTCAAGTCAACCGCCCGAACCGCTACTTGCTCCCCAACCGAGCAACGACCATAATGGTGAACACTTAAGCAAAAACTCCACCGACACCGTCAAGGATGCAGCATGAGCGAAGTGAGAGAAGAACGCTTTTTCATCAGAATGTACGATTGTCGGCCGGACGGACTGGTGAAAACCAGTGCGTTGATGGGTTACATGCAGGAAGCTGCAGCGTACCACGCCGAACAGCTCGGCCTGGGCTTTCGTGAACTCGAACACCGGGGTTGTCTTTGGGTTCTGGTCAATCTGCGGATTGAAATGAGCGACACACCGCGATGGGGCGACGAGGTGATCGTCGCCACCTGGCCCAGCGGCTGCACGCGTATGATTGCCTCGCGAGAGTTCATCGGCCGCTCGCCGGAAGGGCTCGAGTTCTTCCGGGCCGCCAGCGACTGGATGATCCTCGACCGACAGACGGGCCGGCCGAAGAACCTGGACCGGCTCGACCTAAACCCGCCCCAGCTGGGCCCCAAAGTCCTGGCGGACGCGACGACCCGCCTCCAGCCCAACGAAAGCTACACGCACGTCTGTTCGCTGACCGTCCCCTTCAGCGCGGTGGACTTTAACGGCCACGTGAACAACACCGAGTATGTGCGATGGGCCTTGGACGCAGTTCACCAGCACATCGGGAGTCTGCCGGAGATCCGAACGGCGCAGCTTACGTACCAGGCGGAGGTTTTCGCAGGCGACGAAATCGAGTTGCGGGTCCACTCCGACCCCAGCGGCCCCCTCGGCGTCTGCATCCGCAAGCGCAGGCAGGACGCTGTCGTGAACGCTTTTCTCATGGAGATCCTCGACTGAAGGACGCGCGTAAAAAGGGCCCTGCGGATTTCACAGGGCCCTCGTCTTCAACGTCAAACATGGACCGGCGCGTCGCCGCGAGGTCCATCCGGCTTACGTCGATTCTCAGACAGGCATGACATTCGTGGCCTCGGGGCCTTTGCGGCCCTGGCCGCGATTGTACTCCACGGCCTGCCCTTCGTGCAGCGTCTTGAATCCTTCGCCGGCAATGTTCGAATGATGGATGAACAGCTCTTCGCTGCCATCATCGGGCGTAATGAATCCGAAACCCTTTTTCTCGTTGAACCACTTGACTGTTCCTCGTGCCATACTGCGTTCTCCTGGGACCTCGGCACGGTCCCGTCAAAACTTCTCTCCCCTGTTACTGCTTGCTCGGAGTTACTTCGGGATGACGTTGGTCGCGCAGGGACCCTTGCGGCCCTGCCCAACAGTGAACTCAACCTTCTGCCCCTCGTTGAGGGTCGCGTACCCTTGAGTCCGAATCTCCGAATGATGGACGAACAGGTCGTCGCCTCCCTCGTCGGGCGCGATGAACCCGAAGCCCTTGTCCGCGTTGAACCATTTCACTGTACCCTTTGCCACGAGATCTTCTCCTGAGCTCTTGCGGGCTCCAAACACATTCCCTCAACTGCATTCAAGGGGTAGACTTCGAGGGAGGAAAGCTTACTCCTTTACAGGCATTCCACTATAGCGACTCATACATCCACTGGGTACAAAATAAACCGTCAAACGCAGAATTTCGGAGCCTTTTGGGAGAGGAAAATTCCCCGCTGCGGATCGCCCAAACAGGCGGTGGAGCCACAAAACGGCAGCGGCGATGTCGCTTCGGAACAACGCGAAGCCTTGGGGAAGAAGGCCGGTTCGTCGAGTGACACTACAGTTCGCGGTTTGGTGGGAATTACGCAGAAATACGCCCCAAGGTCATGAATCGCCCCTGATTGCTGCTCGCAGTTGTATGTCCACAGAACCAGGTTCGCCCCAGTCAGACCGGACCGAAGGACTAACTCGTCGGTTAACGCATGACCCAGCCCTGCCCCTTGTAGACGACCTCCACGGAGGATCGTAGGGACGGATCGCCGCGCAGCCCGTATTTCAATTCCAGCGTCTTGCGAAGAAAGATCGGAACGGGGTTGCCGTTGGCGTCCGTCTCGACAGGATGGGGGATCATGGCTGTCTCGTTGCTCAGTCCTCCGATAAACACCTGAAAACCCACGGCTTGTGGGTCAAAATCCTGCCAAATGATCGCAATATCCCGCGCGTTGTCCTGCCCTTCGAGAACCCGGTTGGGCACGCTCTGGAGAGACTCCAGGAGCGGATAACGACTTGCGTGTCGCTGCTGAATCATCTGGAACACCACAGGCGGAACCCCCCGCCCGGCCGGCACCACCTGAAGTGTGTCGGTCATCAGATCGCAACGGGGATAGAACTCGACATCCATTCCCGTTCGATTGGTAACCGTCAGAATCATATACCAGAATCGCTGTTCGCCGCGAGGCCCCCAAGGAAGCACAATCTGCTGCGGCTGCTCATACCGTACGTCTAGCGTCCAATGTCCAGGCCGCTGCACAATCGCCGGGGTCGGCGCGGCCGCAACACACAAGTTCGTCAGAACCGCCGCAAGCAACGTCTCATAAATGAAATAACTCTTCATCGCAAAGCAGTTCTCCAGAAAATCATCGGATACTCGGGTACACCAAGTTCCACTAATTGCCTATTTTACACAGAAATGCCATTCGTGCCAAGAAGATTCTGACAGGGGAAAGATTCGAGCCCGGTCACCGCTGGCCGAGACCTCAAGTCCCCAGGCGGCTGGCAGGAGACATGCAAGGCATGGCGAGCGGCCATCACAACCAGAGAAAAACCCAAAAGGACAATCATTACCCCTGCTTTTTTTTCTTTCAGACCAAGCATTTATCTTGGAATTTTAAGAATTTCGGAAGTCTTTTCCTCAACTTTCGGAAGGTTTTTACGAGAAAGAAAAATGAATCTTGTTCACGGTAATCCATCGTAAGTACACGACCGTCAGGAGGACTATGGAATCGATTGAAAACCCACGATACGAGATCCGCCAGGCGACCATGGAAGACATTCCCGAATTGATTCGCATGCAGGTGGCTCTGCAAAAAGACATGGACAACATCCGCAAGAATCTGCTGAGGCCCAGCCAAACAAATATCGCCGGCCTGCGGGAGTACTATTGCGACCGCATCCGCGACGAACAGACCCAGATGCTCGTCGCCCTGCCGACCGAATCCTCCCGAGCAGTCGGAATGGGCACAGGTAAAATCTGGCTGCACGCCGAATACTTGCCGCCGCGATCGGGCGAATTGATCGATCTGTGGATCGATCCCGCGCACCGCAGGAAGAACCTCGCCCGTCGGATCATCGCCCACCTGCTGCGTTTTTTCCGGCTCAACAGGGTCGACTTCCTCGTCGTCAGCTATGTCGAGGGAAATAGGCTGGGGGAATCCCTCTGGAAACGACTGCGGTTCGAACCGGTCCTCGTCACCGCCACCGCCGACCGCAAGGAGGTGGAAGAGAGGCTGCAAATGCCCACCCGACGCGTCGCCCCGCTGGCTTATCGCACGACGCTCGCCAGCAAGCCGGCAATTTCCATGACGCCCTCCACGGTCGTATAACCGGCTGCGCTGCACTTGAACTTCACGCCCCCCGGCGGCACAAATCGCCGCCCCTGCCAGTACGATCCCGACCTGGAAAATGCCCCTCAGCTCCAGTGGAGCCTCCCTCTGGGTCCCGCAGTTGCCCTGTGCGACCTCGCAGCTTCTGGGAACTTGGACACGCCCTCCCAAGTTCTCCCCGCGTGTACCTTCAGCCCCCACAGCGATCAAGCCTTTTCCACAGAGTTTGGCAGGGGCCGAGTCGATTTTTAGACTTAAGGTAGCACGAGCGTCGTGCCGCGGAGGCACATAGCCATGACAACAGGGAGACCCGTATGAGAACTCTCAAAGTATCCGACGACGTGTACGAGCAGTTGAAGTGCATGGTGGTGGACCCGTTCGACGATACGCCGGAGATCGTGATCGGCCGGCTCATCGAGATCGTCAACAAGGCCAAGAACCGGTGGAGCCCGTTCGACGAGGACGACCAAGCCCTTGAAGAACCTCGGGCGCAACGAAACACATTCCGCGAGGAAGAATCCGTCGTTGTTCTCTAGCAGTCTCGACGCGGCCCACGGACTGCCCCACACAACACACCGAGGGCGGTGAACAGGCGTTCGCACGCCAAGGCCTGCCACCGCCTCCTTTCCTAGTCACAGGGCAAATACGTCCGAGAATCTAAACGGGGAGATGTAAATTTCCACTGGACTTTTCTGGAGAAGCTACGTTCCGGTCCAAGAAACGATCAGGGTTGTGGAGGGACAGTTCTCTACATTACCACACGGCGGCGTAGTCGCAACGGGCCATGGTGAACCCATCGTTCCAGCCTTTGTTGTACTGGCGGTCCTGCTCGTATCGGCCGAGATTCCTCCTGAACTGGTATAGCGGATGGCCCATCGTGTGGCATCCGGCGGAGTATCCGTCGACGTAGCCGTCGGCGTACTCCCCGCTGTACCCGGCGGCAATCAGTCCCTTGCGGTCGATGGAACCACACCCCGCGACGAACGACAAGACCAGCAACGCCACGACGACCTTCTTCATGCCCAGTTCTCCAGACCCGTCTGCTACAAACCTGCCAGGAAAAGACCTTGAAAGAGTGAAACGCCGACGTCCAGTTGGCAGTAAATAAAACAGTATTTTAACAAATGTCAAGGGCGAAGGCACAAAAAAAGTGGGGTATCAGTACTAAAATTGCAGATCAGACACTTGGCATGGCAAGACAAA
>JAGPGT010000086.1 GCA_018055905.1 Phycisphaerae bacterium | reverse complement strand
TAACCCGTTTTGCCGTACTTCTGAGCCTGGCGGCGGTAGTGTTCGGCCACAGACCAAGTCAGCTTGGAGATCGGATTGACGAGCTTGCCCCGCTTGCACTTGGGCGTCTGATCACAGATCCGACGCATCAGACGGTCCACGTACTTGAGTTTCTGGATCGCTGGCCAGCCGCGGTACTTGCGGCGCCAGCCGGATCGGGGAGTCAACCAGACCGCAAACGTTTCCGCGAAATCCTCGTCAGGGTGCTTCTGGGCATACGTGTACCGATAGGGGAAAC
This sequence comes from Phycisphaerae bacterium, assembly GCA_018055905.1. Lineage (GTDB taxonomy): Bacteria > Planctomycetota > Phycisphaerae > Sedimentisphaerales > Anaerobacaceae > PLanc-01. The sequence continues at coordinate 14,005 of JAGPGT010000086.1, read as the reverse complement.
TGCAAATATGCCGGACGAATCTTCGGCTCCACGGATTGGGGTAAAAAACGTCGCGGTAGGGTTTTGAGAACGAACCGAATGTCGCCCGCCAGCCGGGTTCTTTCCACAGACGAAATGCATAGTTGATGGCGTGGCCGACTTCATGCCGCAGGAACTGCATGATTATTTGGTCGTTTTCCAGGCTGCCAGTCTGTTCGCGTTCGATCTGGGCCAGCGATTGGCAGGCGAGGTAAAAAGGGATACCGACGGCGGGCACCCGGTCCGGGCAACCCCAGCTATCGGTCAAATAGAACCACGGCTTATAGTTCAGACCTTTGGCCGCCAACTCCTGTTCCAGCTGTTGAACAAAAGGCTCGATGGGCGAACCTTTAATTCGCAACCCGAGGTCGCAGATGCGTTTTTCGAACAACGCCGTCCTAATCTTCTCCCAATCGCCGGACCGTTTCCACCGGTTGTTCGACACGCATTGCCTGCTGCCGCTCTTGACTGCCATCTTCTCACCTGCGTATCGCAAACTCTGAACTCATGTCAGAGGCAAGAAAACTGCCGATTCGCCTCACAAGCTGAGGCTTCACCTGACATGCTACCGCAAGCAGGAGAAGGAGATCAAGACGATCTGTGCGGTTGTTTACTATGGATCGAACAGATACCGGCCTTCGCTTTGAGGTTGCGATGAAGTATTTCCGAAAATTCAATAGGTATTATTGTATTTCATTAAGTCTTTTTAAAATAATGATTTACGTTTGGTTCTTTCTGCAAGGGGTGCAGGTCACAGGTCTGGAAAGAGCTTGGCGGCGACGTGTCGCCAGCGGAAGATTGTTTTGAAATCCGCCATCAAAATCATCAATTCCGCTCACTCCCACTCGATTGTGGCGGGGGGCTTGCTGGAGATGTCGTAGACGACCCGGTTGACGCCTCTGACCTCGTTGATGATCCGGCTGGAGATTGTGCCCAAGACCTCGTGCGGGATTCGGAAGAAATCGGCTGTCATGAAATCTGTCGTGTCTACCGCTCGGACTGCGACCATGTTTTCATAGCTTCGCTCGTCGCCCATGACACCCACCGTCGAAACCGGGACCAGGACCGTCAAAGCCTGGGAGATCTTGCGGTACAGGCCTGCGGCTTTGATCTCGTCGATCAGGATTTCGTCGGCTGCTCGCAAAATCTCCAACCGTTGGGGGGTTACCTCGCCGATGATGCGAACCGCCAAACCCGGTCCGGGGAAGGGGTGCCGCCAGACGATGTCTTCCGGCAGGCCGAGGTATTCGCCCACTTGGCGGACTTCGTCTTTGAAGAGATCCCGCAGGGGCTCGACCAATTCGAAGCCTAGCTCGGCGGGCAGGCCCCCGACGTTGTGGTGGAGTTTGATGTTGGCGGCGGGGTTTCCGTCTTTGGAACCCGATTCGATCACGTCGGGATACAACGTGCCTTGGGCGAGAAATCTGGCGTTCTTGATTTTGTTCGCCTCGGACTTGAACGCCTGAATGAACTCGGCTCCGATGATTTTTCGCTTCTTCTGTGGGTCCGTTACACCCGCCAGGGCGGCAAGGAACTGCCCCGACCAGTCCACCACGCGGAGGTCCATGTGGAAATGGTCGCGGAAGGTCGCGACGATGCTTTCCCGCTCGTTGCGCCGCAGCAGTCCGTTGTCCACAAGGATGCAGACGAGTTGGTTGCCGATCGCCTTGTGGAGCAGCGATGCGACGACGGAGGAATCGACCCCTCCGCTCAGGCCACAGATGACCATAGCGTCGCCCACCTGGTTGCGGACGGTCCTGACCGTCTCGGCGACGAAGTCGCTCATCCGCCAGTCGCCGGCACAGCGGCAGATGTCGTAGAGAAAGTTCTTGAGAACGATCTGGCCCTTGGGGGTATGGCTGACCTCGGGGTGGAACTGGACCCCGAAGAATTTTTTCGTCCGGTGGCGGACTGCGGCGTACGGGCAGGTTTTCGTCGAAGCCAGGGTGACAAAGTCGTCGTCCAAGTTGTCGACTTGGTCGCCATGGCTGGCCCAGATCGGGGTCTCGTCGGGCAACGTGGCGAAAAGATCGCTCTTGTCGCGGATGGACAGGGTGGCCCGCCCATATTCTCGGCTTTTGGCAGGGATGACCTTGCCGCCGAGGATCTGACAGCCGAGCTGCATGCCGTAACAAATGCCCAGGATCGGAATGCCCAGGTCGAAAATTCGCTCGTCGCAACGAGGAGCGTTGGGCAGGTAGACACTGGCCGGTCCGCCCGAAAGGATAATACCCTTCAGCGGCATTTTAGCGAGCTCCTCGGCGGAAATGCCGGCCTGGCAGATACGAGAGTAGACGTTCTGCTCTCGCACCCGGCGGGCGATCAATTGGCCGTACTGGCTGCCGAAGTCCAGGATGGCGATCATTTCGCGAATCATAAAGCCTCGTTATGCGATGTGTGTTGTGCGTCAGGCAGAATGGCGGACGCATGATACACAACGAATGTCAATCTTCGAACGGGACGCTGGCCGAGTAGTTCGGGGCTTCCTTGGTGATCTGGATGTCGTGCGGGTGCGATTCGTTCACGGAGGCCGAGCTGACTCGAACAAACTTGCCTTTGCTCATCAGCTCGGGAATGCTCCGGGCGCCGCAGTAACCCATGCCGGCCCGCAGCCCCCCCACGAGTTGGTAGACGAACTCGCTGAGCGTGCCGCGGTAGGGGACCCGGCCCTCGACACCTTCGGGCACAAGTTTGCCGACGTCGGTCTTGCTGCTCTGGCCGTAGCGTTCGGCCGAGCCTTTGACCATCGCGCCGAGCGAGCCCATGCCGCGGTATTCTTTGAACTGACGGCCTTTGTAGATGACCAGTTGACCGGGGCTTTCTTTGAGACCCGCGAACAACGAACCGATCATCACGCAGGAGGCGCCCGCGGCGATGGCTTTGGTGATGTCGCCGGACTGGCGGATACCGCCGTCGGCGATGACCGGGACGCCCCGTTGGTTGGCGACCTCGGCGCAGTCCATAATGGCCGTGACCTGGGGAACGCCCACACCGGAGATGATTCGGGTCGTGCAGATGGCCCCCGGTCCAATGCCCACCTTCACCGCATCGGCGCCGGCGTCGATCAGTTCGCGAGCCGCGTCGGCCGTGGCGATATTACCGGCGATCACGTCGATTTTGAAGCTCTGCTTGATCTTTTTGACGGTATCGATGACGTTCTGGGTGTGGCCATGGGCGGTGTCGACGCAGATGATGTCGACGTCCGCTCCGATCAGGGCCTCGACCCGTTCGTACTCGTGTACGCCCACCGCGGCTCCGACCCGCAACCGACCGCGGCTATCTCTGGCGGCCCGCGGGTACTGTTGCACGCGGTCGATGTCGCGCATGGTGATCAGACCCGCCAACTCGCCCTTGTTGTTGACGAGAAGCAGTTTTTCGACCTTGTGATATCTCAAGATCCCCTTGGCCTGCTCCAGACTGGTTCCGGCCGGGCCGGTGACGAGGTTGTCCTTGGTCATGACGGAGCTGACCTGGACATTGAAGTCCTGGAGGAACTTCAGGTCGCGGCGGGTCAGGATGCCGACGAGTTTTTTGCCTTCGACGATGGGGATGCCTGAGACGTTCTGTTCGCTCATCAGTTCCTGGGCCCGTCGGACGGGTTCGTTGGGCGAGAGGGTGACCGGGTCGAGAATCACACCGTGTTCGGATCGCTTGACCTTGGAGACCTCGCGTTTCTGGGCCTCGACCGAGAGGTTCTTATGAATGATGCCGATCCCGCCTTCCTGGGCCAGTGCGATGGCCAAGGCGGCTTCGGTGACCGTGTCCATGGCCGCCGAGACGATGGGAATGTTGATCGAGACGTTCTTCGAGAGCATGGTGCTGGTATCAGCCTGACTGGGCACGAAGTCGCTCTTGCCCGGGATCAGGAGTACATCATCGAAAGTAATGCCTTCGGCGACGATCTTGCTGCTGTTCATCATGTGCGGCTCCAACTACGCTTCCGCTTCGATCATCCTGAAACACCACACTATAGTTGGGGATGACACCGGCGTCAAACGATTTCGAGAGCGTTTTCGGACTCGGAAAAACGGCGCGGATTTTGGTTCGAACCTGCGGCCGGGGTCGATAGTATAAAATGGCAAGCCCGGGGCAGCCCGGGCGATCTAAACGTAACCCCGTTTGTTATGGGGGTTTTTAGGAGGACATATATGAAGTCGCTTCTTTCCAAGAATCCGATGATGGCATTGTTGGTGGTTGTTGCCTTGGCGGCCGGAACAGTCTTGTTGGCCGGCTACGTAGACGGGTCCCGCCAAGGGACACAGGCGACCGCCGACTGCAGGTGCATCGATTGCAGGTGCATCGATTGTCCCAAGGCAGGCTCTGCGGACTGCTGCAAGGAAGACGGGACTTGTCCGAAGGCCGGAAATTGCACAAGTGCTTGTGAAAAAAGCATTTGTCCTGAGGAGCCCGCCTCGTGCGGATGTCCGATGAAGGCTCAGGCGTCGCCCGGCGCCGATGCAGGATGCCCAGTCATGCAGAAGACCCCATGCGGAGCAGGAGGATGCGCCAAATAGTCTGTTTCCTATAGCGAAGGGCCTCGTCCCACTCAACGACAAGCCCGAGATCTGATTGACCGGCTATTCCGTGACCGTCCACAGGACAGGCATGGGATAGCCGGCTTTTTTTTATGCGCGGACGCGGGGCGATACTATAATCCGAGCAAAAACAGTTCTTGACGCGCCCATTTCGCAAGCCGGAACCAGTCTATTCTATGCGGTGAAAACCGCCCTCAGGGCGTTCTTTGAATCGATGGGACGACTGGGTGGAAGACAGGTCTGATAATCTGTTGGTCGAGCAGGCGATCAACGGCCGTCTCCGGAGAGCCAAGAGACAATTGGCGGAGCATCTGCGCCGCCACGGTTTCGACGAGGTGGATCTATGAACGAGCGCAAAGACGAACGATGGCTCGATGAACAGCTCGAAAGAGCGGTGAACGGCAGCGCGCCGGTGTTTGACGCCCAGTCGTGGAGAAAGACCCATGCTGGTGAGTACGAGATCTTGTTGGCCCGACAGGATCGGCCGGATGGATGCGGGGTCCGCTCGGTTTGGGTGCGCCGAACTGCTTGGTTGGCCATCGCGGCGGTCGTCGTGATGGGGGTAACCCTCCTTTTCGTGGACGGGCCCGGGCCATTCCGCCGGACCCCGATAACGCAGCTCTGTTGTACTACCAAGCGTTCTTATCGCTGGCCGAACTGATAAAGGCTATGGACTTGCGATTGTCGGAGAAGATCGACGAGGCGGTCCTTGCGGCGAACCGGGAGTATTACGATCGCTTCATGATCCGCATGCAAGCGACGCTTGCCGGCCCGATGTCGTACCCTGAGAAGTGGTCCGCCCTCCAAGCCATGTTCAGCCACCTGACCCAGGACGCGAAGAAGGGAACCGAGGCCACCCTGACGGCAGCCTTGGTACCAGCCCTTGGCAAGGTCTATGGCATCAATGTCAAGGCTCAGGCGAGGGCGAACGCCCTGCGTGTGGGACTATCTGTACGAGAGGACCTCCGGCGGTTTTGTCCTGCGATGCCAGGGAAAGGACCTGGACAAAAACCAAGTCTACGAATGGCAGTTTAAGGTGAAGTAGCGGAGCATTTACACAGCCACTCCGCCGGGTCTCTTTACGGCCCGGCTTTTCTTGTGCTCGCGGAGGCGGGTGGGCCCGTTCGATTCTCGATTTCCGGCCTCTGGCAGTTTCTTGACAGGTCCCCTTGACGTGCCCTGACGGAATCGGTAGGATTCCTTGGCTCTTGGAGACCCCAGAAGCCTGTCCGAAACACTGCGGAAGAGTGTCCGTCCGTCATCTGGAATGTTGTGGGTGGGCGGCAGGTACGCAGGGGGACAATCAGCCATAGACGATTTTATGCGGGATCGGCCTGCGTGCGCAGCGCGATGCTCCGCCTAACCTAGGAGAGAAACAACGATGGCGACACCTGTCGAAAAATGGGTTGAAGAACAGGCAAGACTGGCCAAGCCGGACCGGATTCACTGGTGCGACGGCTCGGAGGAAGAAGCTCGCAAGCTCATTGAGATCGGCATGAAGCAGGAGAAGATCGGCGAGCATCCGATCTTCCAGGAACTGAACCAGAAGACCTGGCCGAACGCTTACTTGCACCGCAGTCATCCGACCGATGTCGCCCGTACGGAGCAGTTGACGTTCGTCTGCCACCCCACGAAAGATCAGGCCGGTCCGAACAACAATTGGATGGAGCCGGCTGAAGCCAAGGCGAAGATGACCCAGCTCAGCGACGGCTGCATGAAGGGCAAGACGATGTACGTGCTGCCCTACATGATGGGCCACCCGGATTCGCCGTACGCCAAGAGCTGCGTGCAGGTCACCGACGTGTCCTATGTGGCCGTGAGCATGCGGATCATGACCCGCATGAGCAAGAAGGTGCTCGACAAGATTGGCAACAGTGAGAACTTTGTCAAAGGCATGCACTCGGTCGGCGATTTCGATCCGAATCGACGGTTCATCATGCACTTTCCACAGGATAACCTCGTCTGGAGCATCGGCTCCGGCTACGGCGGCAACGCGCTGCTGGGCAAGAAGTGCTTCTCTCTGCGAATCGCCTCGTGCCTGGGACGCAAGGAAGGCTGGCTGGCGGAACACATGGTCATTATGGGCATCGAAGACCCGCAGGGCAAGATCACTTACCTTTGCGCTGCGTTCCCCTCCGCCTGCGGCAAGACCAACCTCGCCATGCTCCGGTCGGCTCTGCCGGGCTACAAGGTCTGGACCCTCGGCGACGATATCGCCTGGCTCAACGTCGGACCCGACGGACGGTTGTACGCGATCAATCCGGAGACGGGTTTCTTTGGCGTTGCCCCGGGGACTTCGATGAAAACCAACCCGAACATGATCACCACACTCAAGGCCGGAAAATTCTATCCCACGCTTTTTACCAACACCGGACTTGATCTCGACAAGAACGAGCCGTGGTGGGAGGGCCTCGACGGCGACGTGCCCTCGCGGATGGCCGACTGGCAGGGTAAACCATGGCCGAACAAAGACGGCGGCAAAGCCGCGCACGCCAACTCGCGGTTCACCGTATCGCTGTACAACGCGCCGACTCTCTCGCCGGAGTTCGACAATCCCAAAGGCGTCCCGATCTCGGCGATCCTGCTGGGCGGCAAGCGGACCCAACTGGTTCCCCTGGTGACCGAGGCCTTCGACTGGGCCAACGGCGTGTTCATCGGCGCTCGGGCCGGTTCCGAGACGACCGCCGCGGCCGCCGGCCAAATCGGACAGCTTCGTCGCGACCCGTTCGCCATGTTGCCCTTCTGTGGATACAATATGGGCGACTACTTCGGTCACTGGCTCAACGTGGGCAAGCGGCTCAAGCACCCGCCGAAGATCTACTCGGTCAACTGGTTCCGGACCGACGAGAACGGGAAATTCATCTGGCCGGGCTTCGGCGACAACATCCGCGTCATCAAGTGGATCCTGGATCGTGTCAACGGCCGCGTGGGTGCCCGGGAGACCCCGATCGGCCTGGTCCCGAACGTCTCGGATCTCGACCTGTCGGGCCTGAACATTGCGAAGGAACGGATGGAGAAACTCTTCGAGATCGATCGCGCCGGGTGGCGGAACGAATTGAGGGACATCGACGCCTTCCTTGCCCAGTTCGGCAACCATATGCCTGCTGAGATCCGTCGTCTTCGCGACGACCTGGCCAAGAAGCTCGGATAGCCAGTCGTTGATTCAGCACATCGGCTGTGAAAAAAACGGAGCCACGGCGCCGTCACGGTATCGTGGCTCCGTTTGATTTTGGCGATCTAGAACCGACATGACGATTCCTTGGCCGCGCAGGGTTGACAAGAATTTAAGATGGGTTGACAATAGTACACGCGTGCCATAGGACGGTCTGCCGTCTGAAGTGATCCTTCGGAGGGCGGTTCGAGCACGTCGGTGAGTCCTGTCGAGAATCATGTTGGCAATTGCTTGACCGGGAGGCAACATGGCAGATCAGAAGTCAGCCGCAGCGACGACGGACGGGAAATCCAGAATCGAGCGGGATCGCGAGATGATCCTGGCGGCCAGAAAAAAAGGGCGGGGCGCGCTTCTGAAGACTTTCATCCGACTCTCCGGTCCCGGCTGGCTCCAAAGCGGCATCACGGTCGGCGGCGTCTCCTTCGCCTCCAGTTTGTATCTCGGCGTGTTGTCGGGTTTTACCTTCCTTTGGCTTCAGCCCATCGCGATGATGTGGGGCATCGTCATGTTGGCGGCCATCGCCTATGTCACACTGTCGACCGGGGAACGGCCTCTACGGGCCATCAATCGACACGTCAGTCCGGTGCTGGGCTGGAGCTGGCTGCTGGCTTCGATGGCCGCTAACCTCGTCTGGTCCATGCCGCAGTTCAGCCTCGGGACCGCTGCGATCCAACAGAATCTTCTGCCCGGTGTCTTCGGCGGTGGAGACAGCAGCCTCATCCAGGGGAGTTCGGCCCGGGTGGTGGCTGTGCTGCTGTTCCTTGGCGTGTGCATCGCGGTCTCCATGTTCTATAGTCTGGGGGGACGCGGGGTGAGGATTTTCGAGAAGATCATTCGAGCCATCGTCAGCATGATCGTGTTGTGCTTTCTGGCGGTGGTGGTGAAGTTGAGCCTCGAAGGGGTGATGGACTGGGGGGGCGTGGTCAACGGCCTGGTGCCGAGATTGGAGATGCTCTTTCGACCGACGGAGGGACTGACACCGTTCCTGCAGGCGGTCGGCGAAAACGGGCGCAATTTCTGGACGAACCTGATCACGACCCAGCAGCGAGGGGTCATCATTAGCGCTATCGCGGCCACCGTCGGCATCAACATGACGTTCATGTTTCCGTATTCGATGATGCGTCGCGGCTGGGACAGGGACTTCCGCGGCCTGGCCATCTTTGATCTGTCCACCGGCTTGTTTATTCCGTTTGTTCTGGCGACGGGTTTTGTGGTGATGGCGGCCGCTTCGCAGTTTCACACCAAGGCCGCGCCGGGTTTTGTGCCCGACGTGGAAGGCGGAGTCGTGACGGTCGCCCCGGCGGCGAATCTGGTCGGCCCGTACAAGGCGCTGTTGGAGCAGCGGGTGTCGTTTGAGATCGGTAAAGAGGCGTTCGACCTGCTTTCGACCGAACAACGCCAACAGAAGATCGATGCGTTGCCGTACGCCGACAAGAAAATGGCCGCCATGTTGGTGAAGCGGGACAATTTCAACCTGGCCGATGCGTTGACGCCCCTGACCGGAAAAGGGGTCGCTCAGTACATCTTCGGCTTGGGCGTCATGGGCTTGGGTCTCAGCGCCGCGACAATTCTGATGTCCATCAACGGTCTGTGTTTCTGCGAGATGCTGGGCAAGAAGCCCGGCGGCTGGACCCAGCGAATCGGAATGCTTATGGTTTCCGTGGGCGCCATCGGGGCGATCTTCTGGAAACAGCCGGCGCCTTGGCTGGCGATTGCGACCTCCGCTTTCTGTTCGGTTCTTTTGCCGATCGCGTACTTCACATTCCTGATCATGATGAATTCGAAGGGCCTGCTCGGGGACAGCATGCCGACGGGCGGCCGCCGGATCTTGTGGAACGTCCTGATGGTCTTCTCCACCGCTGCGGGAACGTTCGTTAGCCTTTGGAGTCTGTGGCCGAGGATCGGATACTGGAGCCTCGTGCTGATCGGCGCCTTTGTCGGGCTCGCTCTGATCGTTCACGTGATCCGTGGCAACAGAGCCAAGGCAGGAGGGGCATTGGCGGGAGCGTAGAGCCGTCGTATCGAGCGATCATGCGAGCCCGGAACGATCCATTTCCGGGCTCGCGTTCTTTGGACGTCGCAGGGCCATGTCGGCTCACTTCGCAGGCGCCAGCCGCGCGGTCAGCTTGCCCTCGGCGACGTCGATGCCGGTGAGTCGGACCCATTTGTCGTCGACGGGAAACACCGGCTCGAACGGCTCTTCGATGAGAAGTGAAGCGACGATTTTGGTACGCCAGTCCTGCCTGTCGATCCCACCGCCTGCCACCTGTTCGCGGTACATCTTGCGGGCGATCTTCTTGGCTGCCCATGTGATGGGCAGGACGCCGATCTTGACGTTTTCCACGATCAGGTTGAGACGTCCGTCTCCCAGGAACTTCGGATCGATCTCGACGGTGATGATCAGTTCGGTCCCTTCGATGTGGGCCGTACCCATCAGCACGATATGCCCACGGGTGAATGCGACCGCAGGGGACGAAAGTCTGATCCCGCCCGATTCCTGCGTCCATCGCATTTGTGCCAAGGCTTCATTGAGGCGCGTGTCGAGCACTTCCATCACAAAGGGTTTACGGTCCTGCGCGTTGTTGTAGAGCGTGGGCATCAGCTCGTGAGAGAGGTAGGGATGAACGTGTTGTCCGTTCGGATCGTTGTTGGCCGCAGGGGTCACGGGATGATACTGGGAAGGCGTATATAGCAGCAGCGTGATGACGACAACCGCCACGACCAGATCGATGCACACCCAGACGATCAATCTCTTGCGTCTTGATTTCCTTGGTTTTTCCACAGGCGCCTCGAGGGGAGTGAATGTTGGAACTCCCGGAAAAGTCGGAATAGGCGAATTCTGTCTTGCCCGATACTCCGGTCGAGATTATAGTGGTCGGGTCGTTTGGTACAAACAATTTTGTTGCCGGGTTTGGGCAAGTGGACCTTGTCGGCAGTTTTGCAGGAGCTCTGACGCAGCGATGCCCTCCGGTTGCGACTCAGGGATATGTTGAAAGGAAGGTTCGTCCGATTATGTCAAGCCACTTTTCTGACCGGCTGCATGCCGCTGTGCAATCGAAGAAGACCCCGTTGGTGATTGGCCTGGATCCCATCTACAGCCGACTTCCTCCAGCCATCCGGGGACATCGTCAGATGAACGACGAGTTCGACGCGGCCGCCGCGGTCGACGCCATTTTCGATTTCTGCACGCAGGCGATGCGGGTTGTCGCTCCGATCGTCCCGGCGGTGAAGATCAACATCGCGTTCTTCGAGAGGTATCTCTGGGAGGGCCTGGAGTCCTACTACTCGCTGATCAGCGAGGCGGACGACTTGGGATTGGAGATCATCGGCGACGTCAAACGAGGCGACATCGGCCATACCGCGGAGATGTACGCCGCTGCGCACCTGCAGAACTCCGAACTGACCGGTTTGGAGGATGTATTGGCCCCCGACGCGATCACGATCCACGGCTATACCGGCACCGACGGCATTGAACCGTTCGCCAAGATGGCCGCAGCACAAGGCAAGGGCGTGTTCGTGCTCGTGCGGACGAGCAATCCCTCGGCCGGGGCGTTACAGGATTTCGCGGATGCCTCGGGCCAGACTCTGTATGAAAAAATGGCCCAGGTCGTCGGAGAGATCGCCAGTCGGCCCGAATACATAGGCGAGAAGGGGTACAGCGACATCGGCATGGTCGTCGGCGGCACCGCCCCTGAAGCGACCTCCGTTCTCCGCGCAAAGTATGGCAACGTCTGGTTCCTCGTTCCCGGCTACGGCGCCCAAGGAGCCGATGCGGTCGACTGCATCCGATTCTGCAAGCCCGACGGAACAGGTGCCTTGATCAACGCCTCCCGGTCAATCATCTACGCCTACGAGAAACCCAAATACAGGGACCAGTTCGGCGACGACTGGAAGAAATGCCTGGAACAAGCGGTCGTGGACGCCAAAATCGATTTGTCCACCGCAATGCAGTCGAAGCTCTGATTCTCTTGAACGTGTGACATGGATCCTGGTTCTCCTGCCGCGGGTCGTTGCTCGAACGATACCCAACTCCGCGTGGGGGAAATCTTCGACCGTATCGCGCCGACTTACGATTTCCTGAACCACGTGCTATCGCTCGGCCAAGATTTCGCCTGGCGGCGGAAGGTGGCTGAATTGCTCGATGACCGCAAGGGGCTGAGAGTCGCGGATTTGGCCACAGGCACCGGTGATCTGTTGATCACCCTGTTGCGGCATCGTCAGGATCTTGCCGGCGCCGCAGGGATCGACATTTCCGAGCCGATGCTCAATGTCTGCCGCCAGAAGCTTCGGAGGGGCGGGTTCGCAGATCGTGTGACGCTGTACTGCGCCGATGTCGCAGCCAGCCCGTTCGCCGACGGCGCGTTCGATGCAGTCACCATGGGATTCGGGATTCGCAACACCCCTGACGTGCGCGCGACGCTGCAGGAGATCCTTCGCATTCTCAAGCCCGGCGGCGCAGCGTTGATTCTGGAGTTCTCCCTGCCGAGGAATCGGGTGTTTCGCTGGTGCCATCTGAGGTACTTGCGATACGCAGTTCCTTTGATCGGCGCCGTGATCTCCGGTGACCGGCAGGCCTATCGATACCTCAATGAATCGATTGAGGCATTTCATTCGCCGAGCGAGTTCTGTGGTTTGATGCACCAGGTTGGGTTCGTTCAGGTCCTGGCGACACCGGTGACCTGGGGCGTCGCCTCGATCTACCGAGGACACAAACCGAACGACTGATCCCACGTGATGCCGTCGCCGCCTTGGGCGGAGGGGGGACCGTTCTGGGGTCGCCTGCGAGGATCCGCAATTTCCGCTTTCCTCTGTCGCCGGCTGGGGGATAGGATATCGGTCGTTGGAGTCATGCAATCAGCCAATCTAGGGACAGGTGGGTTATGAACGGATTCGAATCGAGTGGAAAGACCTGTGGTTCTTCCAGCTTGGCAGGTCGCAAGGTCCTGGTCATGGGTCTGGGTCGTTTCGGCGGCGGCGTCGACGCCGCCCGCTATGCGGCGCAGAGTGGGGCCAGGGTCATCGTCACGGACAAGGCGAGCGAGGAGCAGCTTCGGGACTCGATCGGCCAGTTGTCGGATGTGTCGGGGATCGAGTATCACCTCGGTCGCCATGATGCCGAGGATTTTGCCTCCGCGGATGTCGTGATTGCCAATCCTGCGATCCCGCCGGACAATGAATTTCTCCAGGTCGCCCGTCGCAACGGACGGACCGTGACGTCGCAAATGGGACTGTTTTTCCAGTCCTGCCCCGCGAGGATTATCGGAATCACCGGCGCCAACGGCAAAAGTACGACCACGACCCTGACGGCCCATCTCCTGGAACACGCACGGCCCCAATCGCCCACACAAGCCTACGGCAAGGTCTGGCTCAGCGGCAATATCGGAGACAAACCCCTGTTGACCATCCTCGATCAGATCCGCTCCGAGGACTTGGTGGTCTTGGAGATCTCCAGCTTTCAGATCGACCAGTTGGCCCAGCTCGGCACGGCCCCCAAGGTGTCTCTGCTGACGAATCTGACACCCAACCATTTGGATCGATATGGCACGTTCGAAGCCTACTGCGCGTCCAAAGAGGCCCTTTTCAGCCTCCAGACTCTCGATTCGAAAGACCCCGCGGTCTCTCTCTTCAACGCCGAGGACCCGATTGCGCGTTCGTGGTTTGCCAAGTACGGTTCCCAAGTGGGTCGGACTTGTATACAGTTCTCCGCCGATGACATCGGCAGCGAACTGCGAGCTCAGTATGCTCTTCCCGGACGGGCCAACCTGTCGAATCTCGCCGCCGCCAGGGCGATCGCCAACTGTTTCGGCGTTTCGGACGCGGCCATCCGGTCCTGTCTGTCAAACTTCAAGGCCTTGTCGCACCGGCTCGAACTGGTCGCCGAGGGCGGGGGAATCCGCTGGTACAACGATTCCAAGGCGACGACGCCCGAGGGCACGATGGTGGCCCTGTCGGCGTTCGACTGCCCCAAGATTCTCATCGCGGGCGGATATGACAAACATACGCCTTTCGACGAACTCGGCCGGCGAATCGCCACGAGCACAAAAGCGGTAGTTCTCATCGGTCAGACCGCCCGCGCGATCGCAGAGGCCATTGGGGCTGGCCAGGGGGGGCAGACTCCTGAGGTTCGATTCGCCGGTTCATTGGAGGAGGCGGTTGAAGCCGCCGGCAAATTGGCCTCGCCGGGCGATGTCGTCTTGTTCAGTCCCGCCTGCGCCAGTTACGACATGTTCGAGAATTATCAGCAACGGGGCCGCATGTTCGGCGAATTCGCCCGCAAGGT
>JAGPGT010000312.1 GCA_018055905.1 Phycisphaerae bacterium | reverse complement strand
AGTTTGTAGGGGGCCGCCAAGCTTCCGCCAGTGGGTTCGCAGCGGGACCTGTTCGTCTGGGCCGATACGAGACGCTCGGAGGGAAGCATTGCTATTTGGGGCGCCCAAGCTGTGTCAGATACTGCCTGTACAAGCGATTTGTCTCGCTGTCGGAGAGATTCTCGGCGATGACGAGCCGCGTGCGGGCCTGGGCCGATTCGCCGGCCTTGAAATCGCGGCCGAACAGCGACAGATAGAGAGAGTAGTGTGACTCCCCCTCGTGGGGCATGGCGACTGCGAAACCGTCCTGTCGCGGCGCCATCATGACCACCGTCAGCTTATGGCCTTCTCCACGTCGAAGGCACAACGGCGCATCCAGGCGGGGTAGGATCGTCCAGTTCACCGGATGAGGTTCGAGCAGCCACCGGCCGTCCCTCGCAAGATTGTTACGCGGGTCTTGGCGAAAGGTGAACATGAGCCAGTCTCCCTGGCTTTTCTCGCCCAGCATGAAGGACCGGTGCGTTGTGGTGCCTTCGGGGCTGGCCAGGACGTAGGGAGAGGGGAACGCCTTGTCGAAATACGATGCGAAGAACGACTCGAAGCCGGTGAGATCCTCGTGGGCCGTAACCGTCGTCTCGACATCGAGCGTCTGCGGGTCCGCCCATCGGTACAGGGCGGTCATTTCGAAGGGGCGATCCTGGGCTGCAGGCCAGGTGGTTCGAACGCTCCCGTCGGGCAGCAGGGCGGCGTTGCTCGGCCAGTCCCATGCGGCCGTTCCATAGCGTTTATTGATTGTGAAGACGCGATAGTGACCTGCGATACCGACGCTGCCGTCCAACTTCATTCCCGAAGGAATATGTACGACGGAAGACAGGGCTCGGGACGTTCCCTTCTGGCGAAGGACCCCTCGTAGAATGCCTGTGTCGAAGGTGTACTGACCCTCGTCGCTTGTTCTGAAGACCAGCATGCTGCTGGGATCGGAGCCCCATGCAGAACCGGTCGAACCCAGGACGAAAGTGATGATCGAACACCGGATCAGGGGGGATCGCACATTCATGCCGTATTCTCCAGCCGATAGGAGAAAGGTGGCCGCGGCAACCCTTCGTACGTTGCCGCGACCAGCCGGTTAGAAACTCGCGTTCATTCACAAGACGGCATTCGGCTCACATCGACATCCGGCCTATTTCGTTTCTGACGTCGGGATGTCGCAGGCGACACGGAAACCGATGGAGTCGATCTGCGGCAACCACCACTTGCTCTTGGGGATCTGGGGGTCGTTCATCCGCCACCAGTCCTCTTCGAAGGCACGGGCGGCAGGCCGCAACTCCGCGGCGGGACTGTCATAGAAACCACCCCGTGCGACGTGCACCTTGCCGTCGGCCGGACCGGCGGGGAACTCCTTGGGATCCAGCATGTAGGCGGTCGGGCTGTAGAAATCCTGGACCCACTCGCGGACGTTGCCGTTCATGTCGTAGAGTCCCCAGGCATTCGGCTTTTTCTGGCCCACCGGGTGGGGCTCCATGTCGCCGTTGGCGTCGAACCATGCGTAGTCCTTGAGGCCCTCTTCATTATCGGTCACGCCGAAGAGACTTGTCGAGCCGGCCCTCGCGGCGTATTCCCACTCGGCCTCTGTGGGCAGGCGGTAGTTTTTGCCGGTCTTTTGGCTCAGCCAACGACAGAATGTCACCGCGTTGTGCCAGGTACCGCCGATCGCGGGATGTTTCTTGCTGTAACCCATGGTCATGTCGCCGTAGACGGGGGTCGGGCCGGTGATGGCGTTGACGCCGGCCTTGTTTTCCTGTTCCTTCTTGGCGGCCTCACTCTCGACGAAGTCTTTTTTCGCACTGCCGGTTTCCTGGTAATAGGCCAGGAACAGCTCAATCGTCGTCTCGGTCGTACAAAGATAGAAGGGTTTTACCTGTACCTGTCGCTGAGGACCTTCGTGCTCGGCCCGGCCGGGCTCGCCGGCGGGGCTGCCCATGGTGAACGTGCCGCCGGGGATCAAAACCATGTCCAAAGAGAGTCTGGAACCGTCTTTGGCGGTGATAGTCTCGGTAAACTTTTTCGTCGGTTCGACACCCGATGCGACGGCGACGATACCGGCGCAGAAAACCCATAAAGTGACACAGGCCAACCCAATGTTTCTACTCACTTGTTCATCTCCTTTTTTGCACGGTGTGCCGTGGGCACCTTCGTTCTTTTCGGCAAGGGTGTACGTCGCACACCCCCATTCTACAACATCCTCGTCCGGCCCGGCAGGGGCACCGGGTAGCTGCCATTGGGCCCAGGCAACACCGGCGGGATCATCTCATCATAGCAGTCCTCCGGCCTGGGTTCGTAATACAATTCGGAGCGGTTGATCTGCTCCCAAGTCACTTCCTGGCCGGTGTAACAGGAGATCTGTCCCATCAGCGCGATCGTGGTGCTGGGGACCATGTAGTCGCCGTTGTTGACGGGCTTTCCTTCGCGGATCGCCTTGAACAGGACATCGTGCTCCCGCTGGTAGGGGTCGCACCTGCCGGTCCACCGCCAGTTCGTCTCGCCCCAAATCCGACAGCCCATGATATCGGCTTTTCCCTTGGTGCCGAACACGACGCTGGAGTACTTGTCGTAACAGCCGGTTGTGGTCCGGCAGAACGCGTAGATCGGCACGCCGTTGTCGAATTCGTAGACGACCGAGTGGTGGTCGAAGACGTCGCCGTAAATGGGTTCGGTCATTGAGGATCGCCCGCCCAGGCCGTGACACTTGACAGGGACTTGGTTACGCATGACCCAACTGGCGCGGTCCAGGTTGTGGACGAGGGACTGGATAACGTCATCGCCCGAGAGCCAGCGGAAGTGGTACTGCGTGCTGCACTGCCACTGCACCTCGGACAAGCCCGGCTTGCGGTCGATCACACCGTAGGGACCGCGGAGGAAATTTTCCTCGATGGCGACCACGTCGCCGATCTGACCGTCGTGGATGCGCTGGACCGTCTCGGCGTAACCCGTATGATAGCGGCTGTGCAGGCCGGAGACCAGGCACAGGCCCTTTTCTTTCGCCAGGTCGGCCGCCTGTTTCATGACCTTCATGCCCAGCGGGTCGATGCCGTGAGGTTTCTCCACGAAGACGTGTTTGCCTGCCTTGATCGCGGTCAGCGCGTGCAGCGGGTGGAACTTGGCGGCGTTGGCGATGACGACCACGTCTGAGGCCTCGATCACTCGTTTGTAGCCGTCGAAACCTGCGAAGCAATGGTC
>JAGPGT010000311.1 GCA_018055905.1 Phycisphaerae bacterium | reverse complement strand
ACCGAACTGACGGACTACCGGGTCATCGTGATGAAGAGCACGGTCCCGGTCGGCACCCACGACACGCTCAGCCGGATCATCCGCTCGCATACGAACGTGCCCTTCGACTATGTGAGCAATCCGGAGTTCCTCAAGGAAGGGGCGGCGGTCGAGGACTTCATGAGGCCTGATCGCATTATTATCGGAACCACCAGCCAGCGGGCACGGGAGATGATGGCGGAACTGTACAAGCCGTTCATGCGAAAGAGCAAACGAATCATTTTCATGGACCCGGCGTCCGCGGAGATGACTAAGTACGCAGCCAACGGGATGCTCGCGACGCGAATTTCCTTCATGAACGAGATCGCCATGCTCTGTGAACAAATGGGTGCCGATGTTGAACTGGTTCGGCAGGGTTTGGGTTCGGACAGCCGGATTGGATCGGCGTTTTTGTTTCCTGGCATCGGGTTTGGGGGCAGTTGTTTTCCCAAGGATATCCATGCGCTGGCCCACATGGGACGCGATCACGGCGCGGATATGTCTCTGATCCAGGCGGTCTGGAAGGTCAATACCGCCGTTCGCGACCATTTCGCCGACCGGGTGATCCGGTATTTTGCCGGGGGGCGGCTTCCATGCACTCTGGCCGTGTGGGGGTTGGCGTTCAAAGCCAATACGGACGACATCCGTGAATCTCCGGCGGTGTATTGTGTTCGGCGGTTCGTCGAATCCGGACTTAAAGTGCGGGCCTACGATCCGCAAGCCGGACCGGCAGCGTTAACCGCTCTGGAGGGAGCCATGGAATTGCACCCGGACGCCTATGCGATGCTTGACGGCTGCGATGGTCTGGTTGTCCTGACGGACTGGCCTGAATTCCGGACGCCGGACTTCGCTTTGATCCGAGACCGATTGCGGCGACCGGTGATCTTCGACGGACGGAACCTCTATGATCCCGAGGGGGTAGCCCAAGCGGGATTAACCTATTTCGGAGTGGGTCGATCGACCTCGTCGGTGTTGGGGAGGGACGGGCCTTTGAATCCGCAGGATGCCCAGGGACTTGGGGAGTCAAAATCGTAGTCATGTAGGGGGTACGCCCGGCCGATGATACGGACGTGTCCAATGGGGCTACGTCAACGGGAACCCCGCGTCAGAGGGGAAACTTGTGCCCGATTGGAGGGTTCCCGATGATCATTGAATTCGGTGGAAATGACGGTACTGCTGTGGTAGAATGCGCCGGTCCATAAACGAGGGGTTTTCGCCTCACGGCGAAACCGGCTCTGGGCAAGTGCCACAGAACGGTGGAAACGCCGCAGCGCTGAGAAGTGTGTCTATGGGTGGGATATCCTGGATTCGTGCGTAAGGGAGATGGCTCTGTCGTTCTCCCGGGTCGGCACGGGGTATTCCTGTAAAATGAGTGGTAGGGTCTGCCTGGCGGAAGGTTTCGGGCGATACGAAGAACCAATGTCCGATAAAAGCACAGTAAAGGGTCTGGAGATCTGCACGATCGTGCTTGTCGCAGGGCGAGATTTCGGTCGATGCCCACTGGCCGAGCGTCTGCCTGCGGCTCTGTGGCCGATCGCGGACCGGCCTGCGCTGGCGCGGTTACTGGATCATCTGGCGGAGGAGGGGGTCTCCGACGTAACCGTTTGTTGCCCCGGCGATGTGGCGGCAGACGTGGAGGCGGTCTGTCGCGACAGCCGGGTGCGGCCGAAGCTTCGGGTCGAAGAACTCGTCCTGGGAACAGGGGGGTGCCTTCGCGACGCGGCGTCGCGTGATTCAAAAGATGCGATTCTTGTGCTCTCCGGCAGTATGGCAGTTTCGCCCTCGATCGCGGAACTCGTCGAGATGCATCGAGCCGGCGGGGCCGACTTGACCATGGTATTCAATCCTGGAGTAACGGATTCGACGCAACCCGGTCCGGCGGCAGAGATATTTTTGTGTCGCCCTGAAGTGCTTGATCGGATTCCCTGCGGCGGTTATTCGGACATCAAAGAAGGGGTGGTCCCGGCGATTCT
This sequence comes from Phycisphaerae bacterium, assembly GCA_018055905.1. Taxonomy (GTDB): domain Bacteria; phylum Planctomycetota; class Phycisphaerae; order Sedimentisphaerales; family Anaerobacaceae; genus PLanc-01. The sequence continues at coordinate 1,250 of JAGPGT010000311.1, read as the reverse complement.
CCGAGCAGGAGGGACTGTTCGGCCGGTGGTACTCTCGCATTCGGTGGGAAATTTCCGCGATCACGTAGGATACCTCAATGCAGTCGATGTTCTGTTTCAAAGCGGCCGACTCGGTACACTGTGGGGTTCTCCCCACGAAATGTCGCGGGAAGGTCCGATATATGAGGGAGCCGGCGTTTTTGTGCACCCCGGTACGCGGATTTGTGGGCCGGTTCTGATCGGAGATCATGCCCGGATTCTGGAGGGGGCGGTAGTGGTGGGGCCTGTGATGATCGGACGTGATGCCGTGGTGGGCGAGGAAAGTGCGGTGGTCCGAAGCACGTTATGGGCCGGGGCCGTGATGGGCAAAGGTTCTCAGGTTCGTGACTCGATCCTGGGGTATCGAGCTTCGGTGCCGGACTACGGGCGTGTCGTGCGACGGACCGTAGCCTGCGAGGAGGGGGAGCGAATGATGGATCCCGCTCAGGTGGTTCCGATCCGGGAATCCCCGGTCGGCAGGCTCCTGCGGCTTTTGGGCGAACGGTTGGATCTGTCGCCCGTTCAGACGACCCTCGTGGCGGCGGCCTTGGTGATCGTGGCGGCCTTACTGTGGTCGTATTGGCCCACCGTGGGGGGACTGATGGACATATGGACTCGAAGCGACGAATATTCCTCAGGGATGCTGGTTCCCTTCCTGGCGGCTTACGTGGTCTGGTCGCGTCGGCAGCAGTTGGGTGCGATTCGGATCCACCCGGCGGTTTGGGCCGGGGGAGCGGCGCTCCTCGCCACGCAAGTGTTCCGCATGGCAGGGCTTTTCTACATGTACCAATCGGCCGAGCGGTTATCCTTGGTTCTGGCGATCGTATCGCTGGTGCTGATGACGCTGGGATGGCGATATCTTTGGAAACTGGCGGGTGTGCTGGCGTTTCTGGGCCTGATGCTTCCGTGGCCCAACCGCGTGCAGCAAGCGCTGGCGATTCCGCTGCAGCGGTGGGCCACGGGTTCCGCGGTCTTTTGCCTGGAGTTGGGCGGATGGGACGTCGTGCGGGACGGCAACATCATTCACATCGGAGATACCAGCGTGGCGGTGGCCGAGGCGTGCAACGGTTTGCGAATGATCACGGCGTTCTTTGTGATCAGCGGCTTGGTCGTGCTGTTGACGCGACGGGAATGGTGGGCCAAGGCGGTCATTCTGATTTCCAGCCTGCCGATCGCTCTGTTGTGCAACACGCTGCGGCTTGCGGTGACAAGCGTGGCGTTTACGATGATCC
>JAGPGT010000003.1:40237-54698 GCA_018055905.1 Phycisphaerae bacterium | reverse complement strand
CTTCTGGCAGCCATCGCGTGGGTTTCATTCAGCTTACTTGTGCTGGCGGCGGGCCTGTTCTTCATTCGTCGTCGCCTTCCGCGAGGACGCGAAGAAGGCCTGACCGGAACCTGGGACTGCGGCTACGCCCGCCCGACGGCCCGGATGCAGTACACCGCCACCTCGTTCGCACAGCCCCTGGCACATTTATTCCGATTCATCCTGAACCCGCGAACGCGCGGCAATTTGCCCCACGGGTTCTTCCCCAGAGACGCGGAATTCGAAACCCGTACACCGGATGCGGCCAGAGAGTGGTTCTTCGCCCCATTGTTCCGTGCGATCGATCGCGGCGTGGCCCCCATCCGACGCATGCAGCACGGACGAGTCCACGGTTACCTTCTCTATATCGCGATCGTTTTGATTCTGCTGCTGATCTGGAAAGTGGGAGGCCAATCATGAACGTGACACAGTGGATTCTCCCGCTGGCCGCATGGGTTCTGGCACCCCTGATGCTCGGAATCATCAACCGGGTCAAGGCGAAGTTCGCCGGACGGCGAGGGCAGCCGCTCCTGCAGCTATACTACGATCTTTTCAAGTTGCTGCGAAAAGGCTCGGTCTACAGCCGCTCGACCAGTCTCGTCCTGCGCGTAGCGCCGTCGGTGTCGCTGGCCTGCATGTTTCTGGCCACAACACTGCTGCCTTGGGGCGGCCTGTCGGCTCCCGTGGCTTTCGCCGGAGACATCATTCTGCTGGCCTATCTCCTGGGTCTGGCCCGCTTCGTCACGGTGCTGGCGGCTTTGGACACAGGTTCAGCATTCGAGGGTATGGGCGCCAGCCGCGAGGTCCAGTTCGGCGCGCTGGCCGAGCCGGCGTTTTTCCTGGGCCTACTGGTCCTGGTGCTGCAATCGGAAACCCTGAGTCTGTCGAGCATCATGTCGGAACTCTCAGCAGCCACATGGCAAAGCTCAGCCATCCTGCTGGTCCTGGTGGCCTTCTCTTGGTTCGTCCTGCTGCTGACCGAGAACTCCCGCATTCCGGTCGACGATCCGAACACCCACCTGGAGCTGACGATGATCCACGAGGTGATGGTGCTCGACTACAGTGGGCCGGACTTCGCCTATATCCTGTACGGAGCCTCGCTGAAGCTCTGGGTGTTCGCGGCATTGGTGGTGAACCTGCTGGTCCCGATGGCGTCGTTGCCCGTCTGGACGCAGATTCCGCTGTTTGTGTTGGGAATCGGGATCGTCGCGGTTCTCGTCGGAGTGGTCGAGTCGATCCTGGCCCGACTGCGGCTCTATCAGGTGCCCAAGATCCTGATCGGTTCGGCGGCGCTGAGCCTCATCGCGTTGATCGTCAAGCTGATGGACTAAGCCATGGATATTCTCTCCGTCCTGTTGATCTTGTCTTGTCTGTTCCTGCTCGGGTCGAGCCGGTTGCACGTCGCAATCCGCGTGGTCGCGGCCCAAGGTTTCCTGTTGGGAATCCTCCCGCTGGTCCGGTCGATGCCGGATATCACGGCCGGCATCTGGATTTTGAGCGTCAGCACGATCGTCTCCAAGGGCCTCGTGCTACCCTGGCTGATGCGGGTCTGCCTGCGGAACTCCGAGATCCGCCGGGAGATCGAACCTTTCGTCGGGTTCGGCGCATCCCTGCTCTGCGGAACCGGCCTGTTGGCCCTGGCGGTCTGGGTCACGACTCGCATGCAATTGACGCAGAGCGAAGCGCCCGCGGTGCTGATGATCAGTTCGTTCTTCCTGGTGTTTGTGGGCCTGTTCATCATGGTCACGCGGCGCAAGGCCATCACGCAATCCCTGGCCTATCTCGTTCTGGAAAACGGCGTCTACGGCGTCGGCGTCGGCATGAGCCTGGAGTTCCCCTTCGTCGTGGAGCTCGGCATCCTCCTGGACGTCTTCGTGGGCGTGTTCCTCATGGGTAACCTGCTGTTCCATCTGGATCGCCAGTTCGAGCACATGGACGCGGACAAGCTGACGGAGTTGTCCGACCTGTCGGAATCGGCGGTGGCTGCCAGGGAGGAAATCGCATAATGCTTCTACTGTCGATCCTTCTGATTCCCACGGTCGCTGGCGTCGCGTCGTATCTGGTCCGTGCCAATTCTCTTCGCCGGGCGATGTGGTTCATCGCGGCTGCGGCGCATCTGGTCCTGTCGGTCCTGGCCGCGATGTCCCCGGAGACCTCGTCGCTCGGAGATTGGATCGGACTGGACGCCCTCAGCGCGATCTTCCTGGTCCTGACGAGCACGCTGTTCCTCGGAGCCACCGTGTACGGGTTTGGCTACCTGGACCGCGAGCCCGTCGCGCCACAGCCCGACTCGGAAGACGGCAGCCTGATCCGAAACGAACCCGAACCGGTCTTCACCGGGAGCATCCTTCTGCTGCTGGCGACGATGAGCCTGGCGATCGTCAGCCGGCATCTGGGTCTGCAGTGGGTGGCGATCGAAGCGACGACGCTGGCCAGCGCCCCTTTGATCTATTTCCATCGCACCCGCCGGTCGCTGGAGGCCGCGTGGAAGTACTTGATTCTGTGCTCGGTGGGCATCGCGATGGCGCTGCTCGGCATCTTCTTCATCGTGATCGCCATGCAAGGCGAGCACCGCGACCTGACGCTGACCGCCCTGCTCCAGCAGGCGAACGGGCTGAATCACAAGTGGCTGTCCACCGCGTTCCTCTTCATGCTCGTCGGTTACGGAACCAAGATGGGTCTGGCCCCCCTGCACACGTGGCTGCCCGACGCGCACAGCGAGGCGCCGTCGCCGGTCTCGGCACTGCTGTCGGGTGCTTTGCTGAACTGCGCATTCCTGGGCATCCTGCGGGTGCAGCAGGTCTGCGCCGCGGCGGGAATGGCCGCCTTCGGAGGCGATCTGCTGGTGCTCTTTGGATTGCTGTCCATGGGCGTCGCCGGGGTTTTCATCCTGCGTCAGACCGACTACAAGCGGATGCTTGCCTATTCGAGCGTCGAGCACATGGGCATCCTCGCGATCGGCGTCGGCCTGGGCGGCCTGGGTCTGTTCGGCTCCTTCCTCCACGTGGTCAACCATTCGCTGGTCAAGGCGATGCTGTTCCTCACAGCAGGCAACCTGATGGCCCGCTTCCACACCAAGGACACCAGCAAGATCCAGGGCGTCTGCCGGGTGCTGCCGATCTCCGGCGTCCTGTGGGTCGCCGGGTTCCTCGCCATCACGGGTTCGCCTCCGTTTGGGACGTTCATCAGTGAATTCACGATCCTGAGGGCGACGATCGAACAGGGGCGATGGATCGTCGCAGGGCTCTACAGCCTGTTTCTGATTGTGGTCTTCGTCGGCATGTCCGCGATCATCCTGAAAATGGCGCTGGGCAAGTCACAGGAGAGCCGTACCCGCGAATCGTGGACGACGGTCGTGACGCCGTTGGTGTTCGCGGTTATTGCGTTGACGCTGGGCGTGTACTTGCCCCAACCGCTCCTGGACAAGCTGAACATGGCGGCCCAACTGCTGGGAGGGACGGCTCAATGACGACGACACTGCCGCAAATCCACAATGGCCAGGCCATCCCCTGGAAGAACGTTCCCGAACTGTCTGTGACCGAGTTCCGTTCTGCGGTGATCGAGCGGGTTCACAAGGACAGGCGGATCTCCTCGCTCTTCGGGATTCCCGACGGCGATCAGATCATCCTGGTGGCTGTGCTGACGAACGATCATCAGGCAACGATGTCGGTGTGCCGAACACGGGTTCGCGACGCGTATCCGGCGTTGACACCGGAGGTCCCGCAGGCCCACTGGTTCGAACGGGAGATCGCGGAGCAATGGGGGGTCGTGCCCCAGGGGCATCCCTGGCTCAAGCCCATCCGCTTTCATCCGTCCTATACAGGTCGTGACGTCTGGGGCCGCGACCGAACGCAGATCGAGCCTTGCGTTACCGACTACTTCCGCGTCGAAGGTCAGGAGGTCCATGAGGTCGCGGTCGGCCCGGTCCACGCCGGGATCATCGAACCGGGACATTTCCGGTTCCAATGCCACGGCGAAAACGTATTCCACCTGGAGATCGAGCTGGGCTATCAGCATCGCGGTGTCGAGCGGGCCCTTGTCGGCGGCCCGAACCCCCGCACCGCCCACCTCATGGAGACCCTCGCAGGCGACACGACCATCGGACACGCAACCGCCTACGCCTCCGTCATGGAAGGGCTTGGCGGCACAACCGCCCCGGCGAGGGCCCATTCGGTTCGCGCTATCGCCTTGGAACTGGAGCGGCTGGCCAACCACACGGGCGATCTCGGCGCGCTGGCCAACGACGTGGGTTTTTTGCCGACCGCTTCCTATTGCGGCCGACTCCGCGGCGATTACCTCAATATGACCGCCGTGCTGTGTGGCAACCGGTTCGGGCGCAATCTCGTCCGGCCCGGCGGTGTCCGAATCGACGTGACCCCGCAGATGATTGACGATCTCTTGGATCGTCTGCGACGGACGTTCAACGACACCCGCAACGCGGTGAATCTGCTCTGGGAGACACCCTCGGTGATGTCGCGGTTCGACGGCACCGGCTGCGTTCCGCGTCAGGATGCGATGCGGCTTGGTCTCGTCGGTCCGGCCGGGCGGGCCAGCGGGGTCAACCTCGACGTGCGAAGCGATCTGCCCTGGGGCAGCTACCAGTCGCACCCGCTGCCCTCGATGACTTGGAATACAGGCGATGTCGCTGCGCGGGCCTACGTGCGGTGGTTCGAGATCGAGAAGTCCGTCGAGTTCATCACAGATGAAGCCCGCGCCTTGCCGACGGGTTCCGTCCTGGAGAAGGTCGCCGCCCCGGCGGGGGAGCATCTGGCGGTCGCCTTGGTCGAAGGCTGGCGAGGGGAGATCTGCCATACCGCGGTGACCGACGCCCAGGGCAGGCTGCGGCACTACAAGATCGTCGACCCGTCCTTCCACAACTGGTTCGGATTGGCGATGGCCCTGCGCAACCAGCAGATCTCCGACTTCCCGCTGTGCAACAAAAGTTTCAATCTGTCCTATTGCGGACATGATCTATGAGGTCTTCGTCATGCTGAGAATCCTGCAGGCTCGATGGAAGCAAGGGTTTCGAACGGTGGGCTTTCCCGACACGCCGCCGACCCTTCCCAAGATGCATAGGGGCCGGCCCGTCTGCGATGCGACCAAGTGCCAGGCTGGCTGCAAGGCATGCGTCGACGCCTGTCCGACCGGCGCGATCACCCGCAAAGGCAAGGCCGTGAGCATCGACCTGGGCAAGTGCCTGTTCTGCACGGATTGTACCGATGCTTGTCCGGCCAAGGCGATCGAGTTCACGAACGAATACCGCATGGCGACCCGTGGGCGAAGCGACCTCGTCGCGGACGACCGCGCGTATGCGGTGGCCAAAGCCCTGGACGGCGAGGCGAGAAGGCTCTTCGGCCGCTCTCTCAAGCTCCGCCAGGTCAGCGCGGGTGGCTGTAACGCCTGCGAAGCCGACACCAACGTGCTGGGCACCATCGTTTTCGATCTCGGTCGATTTGGAATCCAGTTCGTGGCCTCGCCCCGCCACGCCGACGGCTTGCTGATCACCGGTCCGGTCCCTCCGAACATGGAATTGGCCCTCAAGAAGACCTACGAAGCCGTCGCGTCACCCAAGCTGGTCATCGCGGTCGGCGCGTGCGCCATCTCCGGCGGCATCTTCGCCGGCAATCCCGAGGAGGGAAAAGGAGCAAGCGAGGTAGTCCCGGTCGATCTCTACATCCCCGGCTGCCCGCCGCACCCCATCACGATCCTCGATGGCATGTTGCGACTGCTCGGCCGGATCGAGTGACCGGCTCTCACCCACAGTGGACCCTGCCATGGAGCGGTCGCCCTCGACGGAGGGCCTGATCCGCGGCTTCTCTCTCCAGACCCAGCAGATTGATGCCGCGATCGATCGTGTTGCGGAAGATCGTCTCCATGTCGTTGAGCGAGGGCTGCGTCATGTTGATCGCGTAGAGATCGGTCAGAGACGCGACCTTCTCGATGAAATGATCGCCTCGTCCGCAGAAATGAATCGCTCCGCCACCCAGTTCATTGAGCAGTCGCTGGTCATACGGTCGAACAAACTCATCGTACATGGTGGGCGAGAGATTCGTTGCGGCGTCGTCACGCACCATGATCCGGCCCCGATGGAGCATCGACCAGTGGACTGCGTAGGAGCGTGGCTCGTCACTCGTCTCTCGTCGCTCGAAATTGCTGGCAGCCTCGCCGGACGGAGCGATGACCTGTTCCCATCGTTTCATGAAACAGATGTATGTCTCGACGATCAGCGAGAGGAAGTCCTTGATCAGGTCCGGTTTGTCGTAAAAATCCACGTAGAGCGAGCCGCCCCAGAGCATCTCGCAGACATTCATCGGGCCTTGCAGATCCGGATGGTAGATGTGGACGGATTGCGAGAGATTGGGGTACTCCTGGAAGAGCCGCGCGAAGTGTTCGCCCATTCGAAAGACGAGCCCGCCCTGGCCAGCCTCCAGGTCCGGCACGCCGCGATCGAGCAAGCGCTTGACCGCATCGACCCCGCCCTCCAGCGGTCGACAGGCGGGCAATGTGTCGATCTCCCGGTCCATCAGGAAGATCTCGGCGCCGAACAGCGAAGGGAGGATCGCGGTGCCGTAGTTGCATCGCACAGCCAGCAGAGCCCCGCTGCCCTCGGCCAGCGATTTCGAGCACATCTCCAATTGCTGGACGACCATCGCCTGCGGGTCTTCGAGAGCGTCGTTGACGAGAACGTGCGGCCACTCGCACCCCGGCGGCGACGTTTTGGGCCTCTTCGGTGAGAAGACTCCCTTTTCCAGCCGGCCGTCGGCGAACGCTTTCCACTGTCCGAGCAGTTGCTCTTCGACCTGCGGATCGATGCGTCGCTCCAGGTCTTTCAGAAGCGATCCGATCATTCGGTTCCCTTTTTCAGACCGAGCGGGCCGCGATCCACGCACCGGCGACCCAAACTCCGACCATGGCGCCCAAGTTGGCCAGGGCCACGACCAACAAGATCCGTGTCACCGGATTGAACCAGAACCCCTTCATTGTGGCAATCGCCGTGGGCAGTTCCTCCAGGTCACTGACGGTGGGCTTCTTGATCGCGACCTGGACGATGCCTGCGATCCATCCTGCGGCCAGAAGCGGATGCAGCGTGGTAATCGGTGCCGCCAGAAACGCCGACAGGATCGTCAGCGGGTGGGCCAGAGCCATTGCCGCTCCGACCGCGGCCAGAGTGCCGGTGACGAGGACCCAGATGTAGATGTTCTGGAAACCGTGAGTGGTGCCTTGGCCGAAACCCCGGATGATCAGGAGCAGGATCAGCAGCGGGATCCCCCATCCGAAGACCGTGGGCCAGATCGACTTGGGCGGCAACTGCATCAGCTCTTCGAGCGAATGTTCCTGCTGGATCTGGCTCTTGATGCCGTCTACATGTCCGGCCCCGATGACCGCGACGACCGTCTTGCCCGGCGCGGTGCGGATCTTCTCGGCCAGGTATGTGTCCCGCTCGTCGATCAGACGTCTCTTGATCTCCGGATATTGCCCCGCGAACTCGGCCATCACCGCCTCGAGCTGGTCCTGCTTCTTGAGCTGCTCGATCGTGGCTGCGTCGATCTCCTCGTGGACGAAGAGCCCGGTCATCACCTGCGTGGCCAGCTTCAGCTTGCTCCAGAGGCCCAGATAGCCCCAGACGCGTTTGAGCGTGATCTCGATGTCGCGGTCGGCCAGGACGAGCTGCGTCCCGGTCGATTCCGCCATTCGGATACCCTCGATCATCTCGGCGCCGGGCTGCACGCCCAGCTTCTCCCCGAGCCGACGATAGAACGAACTCATGATAAGCTGCGCCAGCAGGAACACCGCCTTTTTCTGGCGGACGATCTTGACCACGTCCATCTTCCGCCAGTTGTCCGACTGGGTCATCGCCTGATGGCGGGCCTTGCACAGCTCGACGCAGATGGCGTCCGGCCGGACCTGCTCGACCGTCGTGCGAACGTCCTCTACGCTGTCTTGGGAAATATGAGCGGTGCCGACCAGGTACACGTCTTTGTCGCCGACCCGCACGTGCGTGACGCGTTCGGGTAGTTGAATCGATTGCTGTGTCGTTTCTTCCATGGTTCCTGCCTGGACCTGTGAGTTTCAGCTTGTCTTATCGACGGATCATTATAGCAGGTCGAGAGAATCCCGCCACAGTCGGGATATCGGGCGATTCGATGGCCTCTCCCGCTGGGCGAGCCGCGATATGGGACGTTCCCCCAACCATGGAAATGGCTCTGCAAAATCCAAGAGCCGACACGCAACCCACCAAGATCACAGGCGGATCAACTCTACCGCACGCCGGCCGGGGCCAGAGCTTCGTAGCCCTCGCCGGGCTGGGAAATCAGACGGAATGCGAGCACAGACTTGCCCGTTTCCCCAAAGTCCCCTCGCAGAATGATCCAAGTATCGGAGGATTTCTCGACCTGCCTTTCCGGCATGAGGAAACGGCAGTCAAGTCGCTGTCGGCCCATGGGTCCCAGCGCGACGTCCCACGTACGTGGCGTCAGTCGCCAGCCGGTCGGTGCGTGCTCGACCACGATCCGTCCGCGAACGGCCGATTCGGAGAAGTTGTACACGTACAGAGGCAGATCGATCTCCGTATCGGGCTGGACCCGGTGCTCGATGTCCGAGGCCCACGGGATCTGCTCGATGTTGACGCTCGTGGATCGCGGCATGTGCAACTGGAGCACGATCGGATTGGGCTTGCCCGATCGCCAAGCGGACCGCTGAGGCGCAACCAGGGGCAGACGTCCCGCGTCGCCCTCGCGGAGCAACACGAACACAGGCGTCGATCGCAGTTGTCCCGGCGTCTGGGCGTTCAACGAACGCCCCAGATAATCGTACACCCCTTCGACACGCAGCTCTGCCGGCAACTTCCAGTCGACGACGGTCTTTCCCCGCTGGTCCCAGTCGCCAGGTCTCTCAGCCCAGGCCACGAGAATGTCGCAAGGTTTGCCGTCAGGCCGGGCTCGGAACGCGTAGATATGCGCATCGGGCTTTCCGTCGAGATCCCACCGGCCCAGGCACTTCGCGCCGTCCAGGAACCGGCCGACCGCCGCCAGAGCCACGTAGCTCGGTCGCGGCGTCTCATCGAGGCGGAGCAGGCCGAACTGGATTTTGCCTCCTTCGCAGTAGTGGCCCAGGATGAAATGGAAGTGTCGATCGGCGCCCGCGAACAGGCTGCTGGCATAAGACTGCGCCATGAACTCGGCCTTGCGAATCTCCCCCTCGCGGGACAGGTCGCACCATGGCTCGGGCGTGGCATACGCGATGCCCCGGTCGCTCTCCGTGACCCAGATGGGCCGACCGCAGGCCGCCTCGTGCACCGGTTTCCAGAGCCGCTCGTAGGAATCGGGCCAATCATACGTGTGAATGTTGTACGTGTCGTAGTACGGCCAAGTCTCGTTCTGCAACACCAGGTTGGTGTGCAGGCGGGTCGGCACCGCCGTCGAGACGTTCCAGCAGACCAGGACGTTCGGATCGCCTGCCTTGAAACCGAGATATGCGGCTTTCTGATACGAGCACATCTCGTCGGTGGTGTGCCCGCCAAAGCTGGCGACATTGCCCTCATTCCAGGGCTCCCAGGCGTGAACCGTCCCGCGGAACCGCACCGCCATCGCCTTGCAGAATCGGTACACATCCCGCAGATCGCCTGCATAGCGTCCTGTCGTGTCCCCCTCGACGACCGCCCATTTGGGCGTGTCGTGGAAGACCTGGAGCACCTTGAGCCCCCGCGCAGTCTGGATTCGCGCGGAGGTGTCGTAGGTCGTTTCGGGACCCGCGAAATCCTGGGGTCCATTCGGCTGCATATCCCGCCATCGCAGGCGGTCGCGCACCCAGTTGGTTCCCGCCAACGAGGCCAAAAGGGCCAGGCGGTCCTGTTTGTCGCGATCGTCCCTCGCAAACCACGCAGCCGCGGAATCGAGACAGATCGGGGAACCCTCGGAAATCGGCGCCGCCGGTTTGGCCAGCACCGCGGCGGTCGTCCAGACGAGGGGTTCACCGTTTGGACCGAGAAACTCGACTCGATACCAGCCAATCCCCAACGCACCCAGTTCGAGTGAGGATGTGAATGCGGTCAGCGTTCCCGACCGCACCAAGTCCGCGCGATCGTCCACGACCCGCCACTGCGTGGCGGCCGACGCCGCTTCCGCAGGGATGGCGACCTTGACATCCTGTCCCTCCCAAAACACCCCGGCCAGTTCCCTCTGGGCCGCCGGGACGCTTCGCTCGACGGCAAATACCCCGCCTGCAATCAGAACCATCGCACCGAGCAGCAGACCACGCACACCATGTTTTCGCACAAATACCTCGCTTTACGGAAGAACGTGACATTGATTTCGCAGCAGAGCCTGAACGTCAATCAGGCCGTCCTCGTCCGCCAGATACGCGCGGATGCACTCGATCATCGCTTTGGCCTGGGGATCGCCGCCCGGATAGGCGAAGAGATACTTCATGCTGCGATCCACCGCTGTGACCGCGTCGCCGACAGCCTGGGCCCGCTGCATCTGCACAAGGAACCGCTGTCCGTGCTTGCTGCACGCCTGATTGAGCGTCTGGCGGAGCTTTCCGATCGCGGAATTCGCGGCCCCTTCGATCAGCGCCGACTCGCTCGGAAGCACCAGCGCATCCTCCGGCACGTTCCGATAGGGGTCCGCCTGGACCATGCGGTCGGAATGCTGGGCCTGGCCTTCGACCCGCTCAGCGATGAGCACCTCGCCGGTAACGGTGTCGAGCATCTTGACCATGCAAAGGACCTTCGCGGTCCACGTGAACGTCTCAATCGGATAGCGATGCACGACCATGTTGGGCACGAGCACCTCCGGCGGAATCGACGCCAGACGCATCTTCGCGCCGCCGACGTCGGCAGCCGCCTGCACCAGTCGCTCGCGGGCCTCATGCACCCGAACTTCGGCATCGCGCCTTCGCTGCATCTCCTCCGGCGTGACCGGTCCCGGATGCTGCATGCGGGCCAGCCTCTCTTCAGCCTCCGCCAGATTCCGTCGGGCGTGTTCGAGACGTCCCACCCCGGCGTCGAGATGATCAGCCGCGTGGACGTAATCGGGATTGGGCTCCCGCCGATACCCGTCCTGATAGGTCGATTCGCCGTACCCGGTCTGCTTGTTCTCAGAAACCACCTTGCTGTCGAGCACCTGACCGACGATCAGGGCGCCGACGCCCTGCAGTTGCCCTGTGGCGACGCGGGACTTCGGATCGATTCGGTCGGTCTTGCTGAGATCCTGTTCGCCTAGAATGGCCTGCAAGTCGATCCGCTCGACGATCATCACATTGGGCGGATGAGTCTTCGTGAGATGTTCGAGGGCCGCCGCGTCGAGGATCGCGCCCAGCGATTGCTGCTGAGGCGTGACCTTGAATCCTGTGAACGCAATCGTATAGGCGACATCCCTTCGAACCTGCTCGGAAGATTCGCCCAATTGCCGGCGCGCGTCGGAAAGCTCGGGTAGGTAGTGTAGAGCCGCCGCCGCGTGGAAGGTGGCGATGCCGGCAGCCCCGTCCTGCATGTATTGCTTCGATGCCTCCAGGTGCAGAACCGCCAGGCGGGACCGCACATCCGCGAGCAAGGCCGCGACGCCACCGTATCCGTCGAGCAGGGTCTGGCTCTTGTGAAACAGTCGCATCGCCAGGGGATAGTCATGGGCTTCCGCGGCGGTGCGTCCCTGCGACAGCCAGCTATCGCAGACGGCCTGCTTGGCCCGCAGGAGCAGGCCCGAAATCTCCGGATGAGACGCGTGCAGCTTGGCGGCGCGTTCGAGCGCGGCCAGCGCCTCTTCGGCTCGTCCCTCCTGCAGGAGCTTGCGCCCATTCTCGATCAGCACCGCGGCCTCGCGCCGGTCCTTCACCGTCCGCAGGATCGTCTTGGCTTCGGCGCCATCCTGATAGACCAGAGCCACCTGGGCCTCGGATTCGGCTTGAGCCAGATCGCCTTCATTCAGCCGCTGGCCGGCCCGATCCAGATAATAGCGGTACGCACGGTCCTTGATCCGCTTGAGATCCGCGTCGCCACCGGGCATCGTCCGGTACATGGCCAGCGCCTCGTTCATCCGCTGTACCGCGGCCTGCCATTGGCGTTCTTCCGCCAGAGAAAGCGCATCGGCGCGGACCTTCTCCGCCTCGGAGATCGCCTGGACGACGCGCTGGCGGAGCGGACCGTACGTCGGGTCCAGGGGACAGAACTGGATGGCTCGCTCGATCGCGTCCTTGGCCCCGCCGAGGTCCGCACGATCGAAGCGGATCTGGGCCTCGCGATGGTAGAATCGTCCCGCTTCGAGTTTCACCTGTTCCAGTCGCTTGCGGTATTTCGCGGCGGCCTTGTTGCTGTTCCTGTCCTCGGCCAGCCGGATCGCGGCCTCCAGTTCCGCGACGGCCTGATCGTACTGTCCCTCTCGCGAGAGCCGGTCCCCCCGCTTGTACGCCTTCTCATGCGCACAGCTTGCCACCACGAAAAGGGCCCCGGCGATAACGCTCAACAGAGCCAGTCTGACCGACCACCTACCGCTGATGCCTATTCCCCGTTGAATTCTCATTTTCTCTGCCTCACCAATCCTGCGATCCGACGCATCCTGCACTCGGGCTCCGCACCCGGCGGGCCGTGCCCGATTGTACCGTGTTACGTGTCCAACACAACGGCTCTTTCCGAGTCCTTCCAGGAAGGCTCTCCCCGTAAAAGGCAGCGAATGCCCATTGCGTCACAAGGAGACGGGAAAACAAGGTCGCTGCAACGGTTGACCGGTGAGCGTTTTGGCGATACCATGGCGGTTTTTGGATAGGAGCCTGCAGATGACGAACGTAACGCTGATTACCGGAGACGGCATTGGGCCGGAGATCGCAGAGGCCGCCCGCAGGTGCATCGACGCCACCGGGGCTGATATCCACTGGGAACTCGCGGAGGCGGGCGTGGACGTGATGGAGAGGCTGGGCACGCCTCTGCCGGAGGCGACGATTGAGTCCGTCAAGAAGAACGGCGTCGCGCTGAAGGCACCGATCACAACCCCCGTCGGGACGGGCTTTCGCAGCATCAACGTGTACCTGCGTCAAAGCTTGGATCTCTATGCCTGCCTGCGACCGTGCAAGAGCTATAAGGGTGTCCGCAGCAAGTATGAGAACATCGATTTGGTACTCGTCCGCGAGAACACCGAGGATCTCTACGCCGGGATCGAGTACCAGAAGGGCCAGAACGACACGCTCGAACTGATCGACTGGCTGAACAAACACAGCAAGAAGAAGATCGGCGTCGACGCCGGGGTCAGCATTAAACCGATCTCCGTGACCGCGACCGAGCGGATCGTACGATTCGCCTTCGAGTACGCGCGTAAGAACGGCCGCAAGAAGGTCACCAGCGTCCACAAAGCCAACATCATGAAGTTCTCCGACGGCCTGTGGCTGGAGGTCAGCCGGGAGGTCGCCAAGAAGTATCCCGACATCGAGTTCGAGGACCGCATCGTCGACAACATGTGCATGCAGCTCGTGCAGAAGCCCGAACTGTACGACGTGCTCGTGCTGCCCAATCTCTACGGCGACATCGTCAGCGACCTGTGCGCCGGATTGGTGGGCGGGCTGGGCGTCGCGCCGGGTGCCAACATCGGCGAAAAGGGCGCCACCTTCGAAGCCACGCACGGCAGCGCACCCAAGTACAAGGGCCTGAACAAGGTCAACCCCACCGCGCTGATCCTCAGCGGCGTGCTCATGCTCCGCCACCTGGGCAAGACCGCCGAGGCGGATCGGCTGGAAAAGGCCGTCGCCGAGACCATCGCCGAGGGCCGCAAGGTCACCTACGACATGAAGGACAACCGTGACGACCCGACGGCCGTCGGAACCCGTGAAATGGCAGATGAAATCATTCGGAAGATTCGCGGTGCGTGACGCGTTTCTCGCAAGGCGTGAAACGGGAATCGGTATGCTGCTTCACGCTTGACGAATGACGTTTCACGCCCCGCAAGGAGGCAACCATGACCCAGAAAGCGCTCGTTCCCATCGCCGACGGAACGGAAGAAATCGAAGCGGTGTGCATTGTCGACACATTGCGGCGAGCCGGGGTGGAGGTGACCGTCGCCTCAGTGGACAGACTGCAGGTGACTGCCAGCCGGGGCGTGAAACTCGTGGCCGATGCGCTGATCTCGGATTGTGCCGGGCGCGCGTACGACTGCATTGCCCTGCCCGGCGGAATGCCTGGAGCGGAGCACTTGCGGGACTCGGCGGTGTTGATCGACATGCTCAAGAAGCAGAAGGCCGCAGGCCGACTGTACGGAGCCATCTGCGCCTCGCCGGTGGTCGCGCTGCTGCCGCACGGACTCCTGGACGGGATCAAAGCGACCTGCTACCCCTCGATGCGCAGCCAGATCAGCCCGACCCTGGCTCGCAACGAACGCGTTGTGGTGGACGGCAACTGTGTGACCAGCCAAGGCCCCGCTACGGCCATCGAATTCGCTCTCAAGCTGATCGAACTGCTCCTGGG
>JAGPGT010000003.1:38161-40137 GCA_018055905.1 Phycisphaerae bacterium | reverse complement strand
TTCGCGTTCTGCGGGATCGGCAATCCACAGGCCTTTTCTCGGACCGTCTCTCAACTGGGAGCCACCCTCGTCGGAACCAGGGCTTTCGACGACCACTATCGGTATACGCCGCAAGACCTGAAGGCCGTCCAGGACCAAGCCCAAAGCTTGGATGCCGCCTTGGTGCTGACCACGCAGAAAGACTGGACCAAGATCGAGCCGTGCAAGCTGCCGCAGCAAGGTCCTCCCCTGGCCTGCCTGGCCATCGACCTGAAAATCACAGCCGGGGAGGAATTGTTCACGGCCTTGATCGACCGCGTCCTGGGCGGTAGAATACCCCGTCCTGAGTGAGTGCGCGAAATCCGCTAACGTTAGGACCAAGTGGCCCATTATGTACGAACGACTGCTCAAGACAATCGGAAATCTCGGCGCCCCGAAGATTCTCGTCGTCGGCGACTTCATGCTCGACGTCTATATCTTCGGCGACGCCGTACGCATCAGCCCGGAGGCGCCGGTGCCGATCCTGAAGGTGACCGAGACCGAATCCCGCTGCGGCGGCGCGGCCTCCGTGGCGGCCGACATCGCAGCGCTGGGGGCTGTTCCTATGTGCGTCGGTGTCCTGGGCCAGGACGCCAACGGAGACCTGCTCAAGAAACAGTTGACCGCCATCGGAGCCGAACTCTCCGGCCTGATCGACGCGCCCGACCGTCCCACGACAACCAAACAGAGGCTTATCGGCCTGGCCCAGCACCGACACCGACAACAACTGATGCGGATCGACCAGGAGTGCACCGATCCGATGCCCGAGGCGGTCTGCCAGGAGGTGCTGAGCAAGTATCGCCAAGCCCTCGGACAGGCGGACATCGTCTGCCTTCAGGATTTCGACAAGGGCCTGTTGTCTCCGGCGATCTGCAAGGAGATGATTCGTCTGGCCAAAGAGGCCGGACTGCGAGTCCTCGTCGATCCGACCCACAGCCAGGATTACAGCAAATACGCCGGGGCAACCCTGTTGATCCCCAACCGGTGCGATGCCTCCTCCGTCGTCGGGTTCGAGATCCGCACGCCGAGTGACGCAGCCAGAGCCGCCCGGCACTTGGCCGAATCGCTTTCGCTCGACGCCGTCGTCGTCACCCTCGACAAGGACGGCGCCTACCTGTGGGCCGGCGAGACATGCGAAATGATTCCCGCCAGGACCAGGAACGTCTACGACGTCACCGGGGCCGGCGACGTCGTCCTGGCAACCCTCGCGGTGAGTCTGGCCGCCGAGAGCGACTACCCGACGGCGGCACACCTGGCCAACATCGCGGCCGGGATCGAGGTCGAGCGGTTCGGAGCGGCGCCGGTCACTGCGTCGGAGATGATCCATGAGATCGCGGAACAGTACGGAGCTCGCAATGTCAAGCTCCGTTCCCTCGAATCGCTGATGGAAGAGATCAACTGGCGGAGGAGTCGCGGCCAGACCATCGTCTTCACCAACGGCTGCTTCGACGTGATCCATCGCGGACACATCGAGTATCTGCGGTTCTGCAAGGCCCAAGGCGACGTGGTCGTCGTGGGGCTCAACAGCGACAGCTCCGTACGGGCTTTGAAAGGCCCGGAGCGTCCGATCAACAACCAGTTCGACCGAGCCACGGTGCTCTCGGGACTGGAGACGGTGGACTTTATCACGATCTTCGACGATCCCAGCGTGCTGGGACTGGTCAAGAAGGTCAAACCCGACGTGCTGATCAAAGGCGCCGACTGGGGTAGTAAAGGCGGCGTCGTCGGTTCCGATTTCGTCGAATCCTACGGCGGCAAAGTATTGTTGGCGCCGTTGGTGCAGGGCAAGAGTTCGACGTCAACCATCGAGAAAATCAAGGCGCTTCAGGCCGATGGGGCCCAGGCATGACCGATCACGCAAGAATCCGAGAAGCCGTTGCGACGCATCGCGCGATGCTGACGGCGTTCGAGTCCCACAGCATCGGCACGGTCGTCGCGATGGCCCAGGCGATCGTGCA
>JAGPGT010000003.1:0-38061 GCA_018055905.1 Phycisphaerae bacterium | reverse complement strand
GTCGCCCGGGGCATCGTGACCGAGGAAATGTTGGAGAAGATCCACCATCGCCTCGGCGAGCTCCTGGCCGCCCAAGGGGCGACGCTCGACAAGATCTACTACTGTCCCTATCATCCGGACGGTGTCGTCGAACAGTACCGAAAGGACAGCGATTGGCGCAAGCCCAAGCCCGGCATGCTCCTGGCCGCCGCCCGCGAGATGGACATCGACTTGGCCAGGTCCTGGATGATCGGCGACGCCGAACGGGACATGGAAGCCGGACGCAGCGCGGGATGCAGGACGATTCTGGTCAGCACGGCGCGATCGGAATACGGCTACCCGGAGAAGAGCAGGCCGGACCATGTGGCCGTGAACATGAGAGAAGCCGTCAACATCATAAAGAAATACCATCGTTCTGTTCAGGAGAACCGCCCCATGCCGGCGTCACCGACAAATCACGAGGAAACGTTGTCCGCCAAGTCCGCGGCGATTCTCTCGATGGTGGAGGAATACGCGGCGCAGGAAGCGGAGAAACAGCAGTCGCAGGGGCAAACCTTTTCCGCGGCCGGCGCCAAGACCGAACAACTCCTGGCGAGCATCCTCGAACAACTGCGAGGCCTGCGAAAAGACGAGATGTTCACCGCCGAATTCTCCCTGTTGCGGCTGATCGCGGGCATTCTCCAGGTGTTCGTTCTCTTCTGTCTGCTGATGGCGGTGTGGTTCCTCATGGGCACGAGCCGCCAGAACGACAATGTTCTGGTCTCTTTGGGTTTCGGCGCGGTGTTGCAGATGATGGCCCTGACCTTTTACGTCATGCACGGGCGCCGCTAGACGATGACTTCGAAGCTTGCGAACGTTCAGACTTTGGCGATTCGCTGCCCCAACTGGGTCGGCGACGTGGTGATGGCGACCCCGGTCTTCGAGTGTTTGCGGAGAAACCTGCCGAAGGCCAGAATCGTCGGCGTAATGAAAAAAAGCGCCAAGGGCATCGTGCGGGACGCGCCCTGGTTTGACGACGTGGTGGACGCCGACGACAAGACGTGGGCCGGTTTTCGACGAATGCGGGCGCAGCTTCGTGCCTTGTCGCCCGACGCCGCCATCGTGCTGACCAACTCGATCCGTTCGGCGCTGACCCTGCGTCTGAGCGGCATTCGGAGGCTGTACGGTTACCGTCGCCAGTGGCGAAACCTCCTTCTGGCCGGCGGTCCGTCCGCTTCTCACAATGGAACGACGGTCCCGATCCCTATGGGCCAGTACTATCTGGAAATTTGCCGGTGGCTGGGCTTGGATATTCCCGAGCGGCCCAGGCCTGCCCTCTTCGTCGGCCAAGACTTGCAGAAACGCGCGGACTCACTGCTGGCCCGCTACGGCGTCATCGACAGCGACTTTCTTATCGGTCTCAATCCCGGCGCCAGCTTCGGCTCTTCCAAATGCTGGCCGCCGGAGTATTTTGCGGAACTGGCCCGGTTGTGCCGAAAGGCATTCAAAGCCAAGATCATTCTCTTCTCAGGACCGGGCGAAGAGGGTATCATAGAGGATATCCTGGGCCGGGCGCAGGTCGAGATGATCGACTCGCGGGTCGATCTGGAAATGCTCAAACCGCTGGTGAAGCGGTGTAATCTGTTCATCACAAACGACACGGGTCCCCGCCATTACGCGGTGGCCTTCGACGTTCCGACCGTGGTGATCATCGGTTCGACCGATCCGCGGTACACGGCGGCGAACCTGGAACATACGGCGGTGGTGCGCAAAGAGCTGGATTGTTCGCCCTGTCATAAGAGAATCTGCCCTGGGCAGCATGAGTGCATGAGACAGATCCGGCCGACGGAGGTCCTGGCGGCCGCCCAACGGCTGGTAACGACACCTGGATAGTATGGACCCTTCGATCTACCGAAAACGATGGCATAGACTCCGAGACGGAAAGACCGACCCGGGCGAACTGCATCTGCTCGCCCGACAGATCGCCTTTTCGTTCATCGACAAGTATTTTCAGAGCGGACGGTACGTGGCGGAATACATCGACCTGCTCTGTCAGATGGCGACGTTCCACACCAAGGCCGATTTGTCCAACATCGCCTCCGCGGCCTTGTTTGAAATCATCGTCGAGAAACTCTGCGACGACTTCGAGGATCTGCCGGTCGAGGTGTACAGCCGGGTCATGTGCCAGGTGATTTCCTTCTGTCGATCGGTCCCAGCGGGCAAGAACCTCGACGCCAGGCTCACGGATTTCGGCGTCGTGTCGCCGGAGGAGCTTTTGCGACGCGCCGTGGCCACGCACACCCGCCAGTATCATCGCGACCCGGCCAAGCCCCCCCGCCGGATCGTCCTGCTTTCCCGTGTGACCATCGGGGCCGACGTGGCGATCCTGAGCGTCATGATCCAACGTCTTCGACGATTGTTCCCGGAAACCGATATGGTTCTCGTCGGCAACCGCAAACTCGAGGAGCTGTTCGGCGGCAATCCCGATATTCGCATTCGCGAGCTGAGCTACGCGCGCCGCGGCGGTCTCTTCGAACGGTTCGCCAGTTGGCACGCAACCCTGGATATTCTTCAGCAGGAACTGGCCGATGGCGAGCAGGACGTGCTGCTTATCGATCCGGATTCGCGTATCACTCAGCTCGGCGTGCTGCCGGTGATGCATGCCGACAACTACCTGTTCTTCAACACGCGAGACCACGTTTTGACCGCCCAGGGCCATTGCATGGCCGAGTGGACGAACGAATGGATCAACACGGTCTTCGGAACTCCCGATTTTGCCTATCCCACAGTTTGGATTCCCTTGGCGACCATGAGTTCGGGCAAGGCAAAGATCGACGCCCTGCGAGCCGCGGGAGCACGGCGCGTCGTTGCGATGAACCTGGGCGTCGGGCAGAACCCGCGAAAGCGCGTCGGGCTGGAGTTCGAGAAACGTCTCCTGCGGGCCCTCGTTGGCGTCCCCAGCACGGTCGTCGTGCTGGACCGCGGGTTCGGAGCCGATGAAGAAGAACGCTGCGGCCTGCTCATGGCGGACCTCCGCGAGCAAGGCGTGCCCGGGGTGCAGACTTCGATGGCCGCAGCGGCCCCTTCGTTGTCGCACGGGGTCGTCGCGATCGAGTGCGGCATCGGCGAAATGGCCTCCCTGATCGCCCACAGCGACGAATACCTCGGGTATGATTCCGCCTGCCAGCACATCGCGGCGGCGGTCCGCACGCCCACGTTGACGATCTTTGCCGGAAGTAACAACAAGAACTTCATTCGTCGATGGAGTGCCTGCGGCGACACGGACTGCCGGATCGTGCACGTCAATACGCTGACCGATTCGCAGCACATCGACGTCAACGAGCTGGTCGCCAGAATCATGCAGGAGCGTGCGCAGCGGACGCCGGAACCGCCCAAACCGATGGTCCAGGAGATCCGCGCATCCCGACCCGCAACCAACACTTCGAGCCAGGGAATCAGCAAGCCATAGGAGCCGGGCGCCCTTGCCCCGAGGTAGGGATGAGAATTCTCTTCATATACCCTTCGACCGACTCGCAGGTGGGCTTCAACTACGGCGTCGCCCACATCGCTGCGATTCTCAAACGCGCCGGGCACGAGGTCCGATTCTGGCAGCTCTGCGAGGAATTGGAACCCCTGCCGAGCGAGCAGCAGTTCGTCGAGCGGATCGCCGAGGAGAAACCCGACATCCTGGCGTTCTCGGTGGTCACGAACCAATGGCCATACACGGAAATGCTCGCAACGTGGGCCCGGCAGAAGTTCTCCATCCCCTTCGTGATCGGCGGTGTCCACACTCTCTCGAACACCGAACCGATCCTCGCCACCGGCCTGTTCGACTATGTCTTTCGCGGCGAGTGCGAGGAGGCGTTCCTCGAATTCGTCAACCGGCTCGCGCGGGGCGAAAGCGTCGAGGATGTCCCGAATCTCGCCTGCGTTCGAGACGGACGGGTGAGAATCAATCCCGTCGGCCCGTTGCCCGAGCTGACGAAGCTGCCGCTGAAAGACTACGCGTGCATGGACTTCCAGCGTCTGATCGACGCCAAGCAGGGCTGGGTCGGCCTGATGGCGTCCCGCGGATGTCCTTTCTCGTGCACCTACTGCTTCAATCACGTGATGGTCGAGTCGTACCGCAAGGACCTCAAGTGCAGTTTCAAAGACCTGGGCTACATCCGTCGTTTCGACATCGGCCAGATGATCGACGAGATCCGGTATCTGCTCTCCCACTACCGCAACATTCGCAC
Source organism: Phycisphaerae bacterium (assembly GCA_018055905.1). GTDB lineage: Bacteria > Planctomycetota > Phycisphaerae > Sedimentisphaerales > Anaerobacaceae > PLanc-01. The sequence goes on along the minus strand of JAGPGT010000003.1, from coordinate 33,865 downwards.
GTTTATCTTCGACGACGACCTGTTCACGTTCGACAAGCCGTATGTCAAAGATTTCTGCAAGGAATACCGCAAGATCACAGACTTGCCGTTTGTGGTCAACGCACACGTGGGCTTCTTCGACGACGAGTTGGCGACCTGCCTGGCGCAGGCCAACTGCAAAATCGTGAAGTTCGGCGTCGAATCGGGCAGCCCCAAGATCCGCAAGACAATCCTGAACCGCCATATGACCAACGAGGCCATCGTCGAAGCGATCGCCGCAGTCGAGCGTCATGGGATGCACAGCTCGGTCTTCATCATCATCGGCTTTCCACACGAGGGTCGCGAGGACGTGCTCGACACGGTCCGCCTGCTGGGCCAGGCCCGGCCGGGCCGGTTCCGCTGGACCTATTTCTTCCCCTTCCCCGGCACGCGGGCCCACGAGATCAGCATCGAGGGCGGGTTCATCAATGAAGAGAAGATGGAGCGGCTCAAGAACTTCACCGACGATTCGTGCCTGGAATTCGCCCCCGAGCACAGCTTCCTGCTCAAAAAGATCGGGCGAATCATGCCTTGGTTCGTCAACGCATACTCGGCCCTCCCGGTGGCGGACTTCTATCGAAGCAAGGTCCAGGAGATCCTGGGAATGGACGAGACCGCCTGGGAACAGGTGACCCCTACGCTTCGCCAGCAGGACGCGGAGTACTCCAAGCGGTTCTGTGAACAGGGCCTGTCGCACTACGCGATCAAGTACAATCGATTCATGGGCGTAATTTCCGATTACTTCCTGAATGAACGATGACGGGGACCTGTGCATATCCCGAAGATTTACCCAATTCCTCGCGTGATGCGACGGTGTTTTTCGTGGCCGAACCGTTCGCAGAGGCGTTCGCCCAACTCGGATTGACTTCGCTCGAGGCGGTCTTCGCGTTTGAGTCGGGGCGCGACCTCGTCAAGCTCAACCTCGGCCGGTTCCGGCGACGCGTGCAGTTCGCCGCGACACCCACGGGTTCGCAGACGCCGGTGAAGATCTTCTTGAAACGCTACGACCGACCACCGATCCTCCGGCAAATCCGTAATTGGCTCTGCCACGGGGGGCGCAAGTCCTTTGCGTCCGCCGAACGAGAGGCCATCGAGGACCTCACGGCCGCCGGGGTGGGCGTGCCTCGCATCGTCGCCTGGGGCCAGCAATGGGGACACCTCTTCGAGCGTAAGAGCTTCCTGATGACCGAAGAGATCCACCACTCGCAGTCGCTGGAGCTCAGACTGCCGGCCTGCTTCGCCCCGGGGGCAACGCATGCATCTGTGGGGGCTCGTCGGGATTTCATCCGCCAGCTCGCGGATTTCATTCGGCGGTTTCACGCGACCGGCCGGCGGCATCGGGATCTGTATCTGTCCCACATTTTCTGCTCCGACGAGGGGCAGTTGTATCTGATCGACCTGGCCAGGGCATCGCGCCCGCTCAGGCAAAGACGATTCCAGGTCAAAGACCTCGCTCAACTCCACTATTCCTCGCCTGCGAAGCATTTCTCGCGAACCGATCGCCTACGCTTCTATCGGGCTTACACCGGTCACGCGAGGCTTTCGTCGGCGGACAAGGCCTTGATTCGCTCGATCCTGCGAAAGACCCTGCGTATGTCGCGTCACAACGTCAAACATGGGGCTGTACCGCCCTTTCTCTCACGCACCAGGAGGACGGACGCTGAATGATTCGCAAGGTCGCGATCATCATCGAGCGGACCGACGTCGCTCTCGGCGGGGCCGAGCGGTCCATCTCCGAGGTCGCGGACGCCCTGTCGGTCCTGGGTCTGGAAGTCCATCTCCTGGCCGCCAAAGGCGCCGCCTGCGTCGCGAACACCCACATCCTTTGTCAGAACCTCCCGGGCAAACGAGTATCCCTCGCGACGTTTGGGGCCGCGATCCAGAGACATCTCGCACAGAACCACTACGATATTGTCCACAGCGTTCTGCCCTTTGACTTCGCAGATCTGTATCAGCCGCGAGGCGGAACCTATGCCGAGTCCCTCCGGCGGAACGCCGCCAGCTATGCAAACCCGGCCGTCCGGCTCTTCAAACGGTTGACCGCGTGCGTCAACCTCCGCCGGATGGAACTGCTGCGAGCGGAGCGTCGGCTCTGCCGGGGGGCGGAGGGGCCGAGGGTCGCCGCCCTGTCGCAGTATGTCGTCGAGCAACTCCATCGGCATTACGGAACCCGTCCCGAGCGCATCATTGTGACTCTCAACGGCGTCGCGACAAACCGAAAGGTCGATCCGATCGAAGCCAAGACGCTTCGGTCACAAATCGTCGGCGCATCGCAAAACGATTGCGTCGTATTGCTGTTTGCCGCTCATAACTTTCGCCTCAAAGGCTTGGACCGGCTCCTCCAGGCTCTGGCGAAGACCGAAAACTCCGCTCGTCTGGCCGTTGTCGGCGAGGGGAGAATCGAGGGGCCGCGACGACTGGCCCGACGGCTCGGCGTGGCAGACCGCGTCGTTTTTCTCGGCCCGCTGAATCAGGTCCAGAACGCCATCGCGGCAGCGGACGTAGGCATCCTGCCGACCTTCTATGATCCGTCGAGCCGGTTCATTCTCGAAACCCTCGCGGCGGGCAAACCTGTCGTCACAACCCGCTTCAACGGCGCAACCGACCATTTCACCGACGGTCGTCACGGGATCGTCGTCGAATCGCCCGACAATATCGGGGCGCTGGCGAAAGCCATTGGTTATTTCACAGTCCGCGAGAATCTATGCCGAGCCGTCCACGCCATCGCCCAAGACAGGTTGGTCGAGAAAATTTCCATCGGCAGGGTTGCCAATGAACTGCTCGACGTGTATGAGAGAATCCAGGAAAGGAAAAAACGCCTGTGACCTACGTGGTTTTCATCGCGGTTGCGTATCTGCTGGGCTCGATCCCGTTCGCCTTTCTCATCGCGCGGGCTCACGACAAGGATCTGCGCACCATCGGTTCCGGCAACATCGGCGCGACGAACCTTGCCCGGGCCCTCGGCCGCAAGTGGGGCTACATCTGCTTTGCCCTCGACGTGTTCAAGGGGTTCATCCCGATGGTCGCGCTGCCGGCGGTCACAGGCAGGCCGGACGGTCCCGCTCCGCTGGCCCTGTGGTTGACGGTGGGCATTGCCGCCATCCTCGGGCACGTCTACCCCGTGACGCTGGGCTTCAAAGGCGGCAAAGGTGTCGCCACGAGCTTCGGGGTGGCCCTGGGCCTGTGGCCCTACTTCACGATCCCCGGCCTGGTCGCCCTGCTCGTATGGGTGGCGGTCGTGCTGATCTGGCGGTACGTCTCTTTGGCCTCGATCTGCGGAGCGGTCGCTTTCCCTGTTGCTCTGCTAGCCGGCATCGTGATCGTCCCGGCCTGGACCGCTTCGTCGCTCTGGCCGCTCCTGATCGCAGCGGTTGCCATCCCGACCATGGTCATCGTTCGCCACCGCGAGAACGTCAAGCGACTCATCGCCGGCACCGAAAGCAAGATCCGCGACAAGTCCGTCAAATGACATCGCAAAATGGCGAATGAGATCGCAGGTTTACCCTATCTGAGCAAGAATCCCTTCTGAAATCCTTGTATTCGTTCCGCCGCGAGCTATGATGGATTGGAGTTTGGCGGCATCGGGACAAGCGGGTCGCGCGTCGCCTGAGGGGGGCGACTGTCGCGACGAGTACGAACGTAGCTGCCGTGGAGACAACATCATTCTTGGAGGACATGTCATGCGTCAGGCGAGAAACCACAGAAATGCGACCGGATACCTGCTTGCGATTCTCGGCTTTGTGCTGGTGCTGGGTATACCCCAGGCGTATGCCGCCGAGGACATCACAGGCGATTGGGACATGGCGATGGAGTTCGGCGGGCGGCAGAGCTTCGCCACGCTGAGTGTCGCAAAGAAGGCCGACGGGACCTATTCCGGCAAATGGGGCCGGGAGGATCTGTCCAACGTCAAGTTCGACGGCCAGAAGCTCACCTTCGTACGGACCGTCCGCTGGGGCGACAACGAGTTCACGCTCGACTATGCCGGCACACTCAAAGACGGTAAGCTGATCGGAACGCTGTCCAGCGACAATGGCGAATTCCCGGCCAACGGCATCAAGATCAAACCCAAGGCGCCCCCGATCGGGGTGTGGAACCTGTCCTATGCGATCGGCGATCGCGACGTCACCGCCAAACTGATCGTCTCCGAGAAGCCCGACGGCAAACTGGATGCCCAGTGGGACAGCCAGATGGGCGAGAGCACGATCACCAACGTCAAGATCGACGGCGGCAAGATCACCTTCGACCGGACGGTGAAGTTCAACGATCGCGACTTCAAGATGACCTTCGAAGGCGTTGCCCAGGGCGACAAACTGACCGGCGCGTCCAAGAGCGACATGGGCGACATCCCGGTCGCCGGCACGCGTGTGGGCACCGAGTTCATCGGCAAGTGGGAACTGACCACCGAGACCGAACAGGGCACCCGACAATCGATGCTGACGGTGTACCCCGACCTGACCGCCCGCCAGGAATTTTTCGGCGGCGAGACGCCCGTCAAGAACTTCAAGCTCGAGGGCAACGAGATGACCTACGCCTTGGAGCTGGGCTTCGGCGATCAGACGTTCGTGATCGATTACAAACTCAAGCTCCAGAACGGCGTCCTCACCGGCGAAAGCCGCTCCGAGCGCGGCACCAACAAGATGACCGGCAAGAAGGTGCAAGAAGCCGCCCCTACGGCGGCCGCCTCGGGCGCCGTCGGCAAGTGGGAGTTCACCCGCGAGACCCCGCAGGGGACACGGACGAGCACGCTGACGATCAAGCCGGACATGACCGGAACCTATACGATGCGTGACGAGGAGACTCCCATCTCGGACCTGAAAGTCAACGGCAACGACGTGAGTTTCACGATCACGCGGACCTTCAACGACCGGGAGTTCAAGATGGAGTTCAAAGGCAAGGTCGAGGGGGACACGCTCAAAGGCGCGTTCATCACGGCCCAGGGCGAACGCGAAGCCGTGGGCAAGAGGGTACCGTGATCGACTATCGATGACTGACGATGGAGGCTTTGACGCCGGCCGGCGTCGTGGCTGTCTCGAACAGTCCCGGCGCCGGCCGGTCGCTTTTGGGCGAATGAAGATCAGATCGCGTCTTCTGTCATCCTGAGCGACAGCGAAGGATCTGGCTCACGACACTAACCGGTGCACGCCATGGCGCCCACGCCGGATGCTTCACTGCGTTCAGCATGACAGAGGCCGGCCACAGCCCACGAAATCTGGTCGCACGCCGGAGAAGAAGAAGCCGAATCAAGCGCCGGACAGGGGGACCAGGCAGAGGAAACGCAGGAGCGAGTCGCTGGTGTTCTTGAAGCAGTGCAGGTCGTTGCCGGGGACGAAGACGACGTCCTCTTTCGAGATCGGATGGTTCCGGCCCTCGTGGACGAAGACGCCGGAGCCCTCGACGATGAAGACCTCGTGCTCGTGCGGGTGTCGGTGCAGGGGCGTGTTGCCGCCGGGCTCGAGCTCGAACATCCGCATCGCGAACGTCGGCGCGCCGTCGTCCTTGGAGATCAGCACGCGGATCCCTACTCCCTTGGCTCCTTCGACGTTCACCGGCTTTTTCGCTACGTCGATGCTTCTGGCGACTTTCATGACGCCCCCTTTCGATCCTCTGAGCCCAACTTCCTGCTCAGCAGTTCTGAAACGATCTTCGGATTGGCCTGGCCCTGGGTCTTCTGCATCACTTGGCCCAGGAGGTAGCCCCGGGCCTTTTGGGCCTTCTTGCCGTTGGTGGTGATCTCCTTGACCGACGCCTCATTCTCCGCAAGGACTTGATTCAAGATCCGCTCCAGCTCGCCGACGTCGCTCTTCTGGATCAGGTTCAATTCCTGCGCCAAAGCCTCGGGCTTTTTGCCTGTCTCGACCATCGCCGTCAGGATCGTATTGCCCGCCGAGGCACTGATCGTCCCGGCCTCGATCATCTTGGCCAGATCCGCGACGCCTTCGGGCTCCAAGCCCAGACCCGCCAGGTCGCAGCCGCGATCCTTGGCCAGTTTGAGGCCCAACTGCGTCAGCAGGTTGCAGACGCGTTTGGCCGAGGCGCCCCGCTTCACCGCCTGCTCGAAGAAATCCGCGGTCGAACGGTCCGCGGTCAGGACGCCTGCGTCGTATGCGCTCAGGCCGTATTCCTGGACGTAGCGAACCTCCCGCTGCACCGGCAGCTCGCACAGCCGCGAACGGACCCTCGCCAGCCAAGGTTCCGAAGGCACCACCGGAACGAGGTCTGGATCGGGGAAATAGCGATAGTCATGGGCCTCCTCCTTTTCTCGCTGAAGGACCGTGACTTCGTTGACGTCGTCCCAGCCGCGGGTGGATTTGTTGCCCATCTGCATCGTCCGGCCGGTTTCCAGGAAGTCGTCGAGCTGGCGGCGGGCCTCATAGGCGACGCTCCGCTCCAGAGCCCGGAAACTGTTGAGGTTCTTGACCTCCACGATGGGCGTCTTGAACTGCCGCCCGTCCTTCTCGAGGACCAGGTTCACGTTGGGCTCGAACCGCATATGGCCCTTCTGCATGTCGGCTTCGGAGACCCCCAGATACCGCACGATCCGTTGCAATTCGACCGCCAGCGCCCGCACTTGCTCGGGACTGTTCAAATCCGGCTCGGTGACAATTTCCAGCAGAGGCGTTCCCGCGCGGTTGAGGTCCACCTGGGAATGGTACCCGGCGGTGTGGAGATTCTTGCCCGCGTCCTCTTCCAAGTGGACCCGTCGGATGCGGACACGTTTGGTCTTTCCGTCTTCGAGGGGGATCTCGATATACCCGGGACCGCCCAGAGGCAGATCGTACTGGCTGATCTGGTAGTTTTTGGGCAGGTCGGGGTAGTAGTAGTTCTTGCGGTCCCACTTCGTGAAGGACGCGATCTCGCAATGGAGGGCCATCGCCGCCAACAGCGCGTGCTCGACGGCCTGCTCGTTCATCACCGGCAGCGCCCCCGGCAAGCCCAGGCACACCGGGCACACCCGGCTGTTGGCCTCTTCCCCGAAACCCAGCGCGCAGCCGCAGAACATTTTCGTCCGCGTGTTGAGCTGCACGTGGATCTCCAGGCCGACCACGATTTTGTACGTCCAATCGCTCATGGTCCCTCATCCGGCCAAGGCCGGTTTTCTCGTATGCCAATCCGTTCGCGCCTCGTGCATCCGGGCGATCCGCAGGAGTTTCGCCTCGCTGAAGGCCGGACCGATCACCTGCAGCCCGATCGGCATACCGGCCTCGTCGAATCCGCACGGGACGCTGATCCCAGGGATGCCCGCGAGGTTGACCGCGATCGTGTAGAGGTCCGACAGATACATCTTCAGCGGGTCGTCCACCTTTTCGCCGAACGCAAAAGCCGTCGTCGGCGCCACCGGCATCATCATGCAGTCGCACCGCTCGAAAGCGCGAACAAAATCGCCTCGGATCAGGTTTCGCACCTTGAGGGCCTTGAGGTAGTACGCGTCGTAATAGCCGCTCGAGAGCGCGTACGTGCCGAGCATGATCCGACGCTTGACCTCTTTGCCGAAGGCCTCCTGGCGGGACTTCGAATACACCTCGATGTAATCGGCCGGTTCCTTCGTGCGATAACCATAATGGACGCCGTCGTACCGGGCCAGGTTGCTGGACGCCTCGGCCGTGGCGATGACATAGTACGCGGCGATGGCGTAGTCCATGTGCGGCAGGGCCAGCTCGACGATCTGGGCCCCTGCCTGGCGATACCCCTCGATCGCCTTGTCGATCGCCTGACGGACCGCCGGGTCGGCGCCCGCGTTGAAATCGGATGCCACGCCGATCCGCAGCCGCTCCCAAGGCTCGTCGAGCTTGGCCAGGTAGTCTTCCACCGGCGCGATCTGTTCGCTGACGCTGGTGCTGTCGGACGGATCGTATCCCGCGATCGCCTGCAGGAGCAAGGCCGCGTCCGCGACCGACTGTGTAATCGGTCCGACTTGGTCGAGGCTCGAGCCGTAGGCGACCAGGCCGAAACGAGAGACCCGCCCGTACGTGGGCTTGAGGCCGACGACCCCGCAGAAGCTGGCGGGCTGGCGGATCGAACCACCGGTGTCCGAGCCCAGGGCCGCAGCGCACAACCTTGCGGCCACCGCCGCGGCCGAGCCGCCGCTACTGCCGCCGGGGACGCGGCAGGTATTCCAGGGGTTGGCGGTTTTCTGGAAGCCCGAGTTCTCGGTGCTGGAGCCCATGGCGAACTCGTCCATATTGGTCTTGCCGACAATGACCGCGTCGGCCGCCAGGAGCTTTCGGATCACGGTCGCATCATACGGAGCATGAAAATTCTCCAGCATCCGCGAGCCGCAGGTCGTCGCGCCGAAGCGGGTGCACAACACATCCTTGACCGCCACCGGCACTCCGGCCAAGGCCCCCACTTTCTCGCCGGACGCGATGCGCCGATCCACCGCCTGCGCCGCCTCCAACGCGCGGTCGCGAAAAACTGCAAGATACGCCCCGACCGTGGGGTCGAGCCGGTCGATCCGATCCAGCATCGCCCGGGTCGCCTCCATGCTGCTGATCTGGCCCGCGGCGATCCCGTCCCGCAACTGCAACGCTGTCAGTTCGTGCAAAGACATAGCGGCAGCTACTTTGCCTCCCCGCCCTTGCGCTGGCTCAGGAGCCATTCATAGAGCTTCGGATTGTTGTACGTCTCGGTCCAAGAGTCGTGATTCGCTTCGGGGTAGACCGTCAACTGCACATTGCCTCCGGCGCGTTTCAACGCATCGACCATCTCCTGCGACTGGCGAAGCGGAACGACGCTGTCCTTGGCGCCGTGGAACGCCCAGACCGGCACGTTCTTGAGCCGCTCGGCCAGGAACCACTCTCCCCCGCCGCAGATGGGCACAATCGCCGCAAATCGGTTGGGATATCGGCACCCCAGAGCCCAGGACCCGAACCCGCCCATGCTCAGGCCGGTCAGGTAGACCCGGTTGACATCCACGGCGTACCGGGTCTGCACGTCGTCCAGCAGGGCCGTCAACGCATCGAGTTGCTCGGTCCACCAAGTTCCCGCCGGGCATTGCGGCGAGACGACGATGAAGGGCAGGTCCTTGCCCTGCTCGATCAGCTTGGGGGGGCCATGCACCTTGACCTTGTTGAGGTCGCTTCCCCGCTCGCCTGCGCCGTGGAGGAACAACATCACAGGCCACTTCTGGTCCTGGTTGTCGCCGTAGCCCGTGGGCAGGTGGAGCAGATACTTGAGTTCCACCGTCTTGGTGATCTGCTTCTGAAAGACCTGTTCGCTCTGCCCCCCGGCCGCCATGGAGCGTTCCGTCATACCGTAAATCCCCCCCAGAACCGTCAACCCCAGAACTGTCGACTTGAAGAACCGCATCCTCGTTTCTCCTTCCACAGCGCCGCTGCGGCGCCGAACCGCGGGAGCTGCCTACGCAGATCCCTCTTCCAAAATCTTGGGGACCTTGAAGAACGGCCCGTCGCTGTCGGGCGCGTTGGACAGGGTCAACTCCGTCCCCAGGGAGGGACGAACCTCGTCGGGCCTCAGGACATTGCTGATGGGCAGGCAGTGGGCCAGCGGCTCGACCGACGTGGTGTCCAGCTCGTTCATCTTCTCGACATAGCCGAGGATGGCTCCGAGCTGGCCGGCGAACTCTTCGACCTCCGCCTCCGTCAGCGCAAGACGAGCCAGCTTGGCGACCTTCCGCACCTGCTGTGCATCCATCCGCTCTTGCATGCGTGCGACCTAAAGAAAAAGCGAGGCACCCTCGCGCCCCGCTGGGAAAGGACGACCCTCGGGATCCCCTGGCGGGAACTCCCTTCGAACAAGGGGCTCAACCGGCCTTCTCGGCAACCGGGTGACGGCGTTTGAGCGGCTTCTGGATCAACCCCATGCGAATGGCTTTGGCCGAGACGCGAATCCGACAGACCTTGCCGTCGATCAGGGCGCGAACCTTCTGAATGTTCGGCTTGAACTTGCGCCGGGTGATGCCGGTGATTTTCTTGCCGACGCCGCCGAGCCGCTTGGCCTTGCCGCGCCGGGTGATGCTGTTGCCGAAAATTGTCTTTTTGCCCGTAAAGGGACATTCTCTGGACATAACCAAACTCCTGCACCGTTGCTGCAACGAAACATCGCTTTGCCGTTTCCGTCCGGGATCGGTCGCGCCGGACAGACGCGGAAGGGGTATTTTACCGCATCGCCGGACATTTGCAACACTTACCTCAAAAAAAGAACTTGAAAAATCCGCGTTTACCTCCGCCGCCCGGCAGTCCGCCCCGCCGGCGAATTCGGACGAACCCCAATGAGCCATCTTGCGTTTTGGGCGCCGATTCGCCATTCTATGGGTAGGCCGCAGGCCCTGCGGCAGGACGAATCCGGTCGGACCAGGAGACGACATGAACATCCTCGGCATCTCGGCTTTCTATCACGACAGCGCCGCTGCCCTTGTGCAGGATGGAAGCGTCGTCGCGGCCGCTCAGGAGGAGCGGTTCACGCGGGTCAAGCACGACAGCCGGTTCCCCTCCCACGCGGTGGACTACTGCCTCCAGAGCGCCGGACTGAAGCCCGAGCAGCTTGACTACGTGGTCTTCTATGAGAAGCCCCTGCTCAAGTTCGAACGCCTCCTGGAGACCTACCTGGCCTACGCACCCCGCGGATTTCGCCAGTTTCTGGCGGGCCTGCCGGTCTGGCTCAAGCACAAGCTGCACCTGCCCCGCGAGATGGACAAGGCCCTGGGCCACGCCTACAAAGGCCGCTACGTCTTCACCGAACACCACGAATCCCACGCGGCCAGCGCGTTCTTCCCCTCGCCCTTCGACCAGGCCGCCATCCTCACCATGGACGGGGTAGGCGAATGGGCCACCGCCAGCTTCGGCCTCGGCCAAGGCAACAAGATCCGCCTGAGCCACGAGCTGCACTTCCCCCACTCGCTGGGCCTGCTCTATTCGGCCTTCACCTACTTCACCGGCTTTAAAGTCAACTCCGGCGAGTACAAGCTCATGGGCCTGGCCCCCTACGGCCAACCCAAGTACCGCGAGCTGATCCTGGAGAAGCTCATCGACCTCAAGCCCGACGGGTCTTTCCGCCTGAACCTGGACTACTTCGGCTATTGCCACACGCTCTACATGACCAACCGTCGGTTCGAGCGGCTCTTCGGCGGCCCTGCCCGCAAGCCCGAAAGCCCACTGACCCAGCGGGAGATGGACCTGGCCGCCTCGATCCAGGCGGTCACCGAGGAGGCCATGCTGCGGACCACCCGCCACGTCCACGAACTGACCGGACAGAAGAACCTCGTCCTGGCCGGCGGTGTGGCCCTCAACTGCGTCGCCAACGGACGCATCCTGCGGGAGACGCCCTTTGAAGACCTCTGGATTCAGCCGGCCGCGGGCGACGCAGGCGGAGCCTTGGGCGCGGCATTGTTCTGCTGGCACCAGCTCCTGGATAAGCCGCGAACCACCGACGGTGGCGACAAGCAGGCGGCCTCGCTGCTGGGGCCGTCGTACAACGACGAGCAGATCCGCCGATTCCTCGCGGAACAAGGTGCCAAGTTCCACGCCTACGGTGACGAGAAGGAGCTGATCGCCAAAGTGGCAGAACTGATCGACCAAGGCAAGGTCATCGGCTGGTTCCAGGGCCGGATGGAGTTCGGACCGCGGGCCCTGGGCAGCCGGAGCATCCTGGGGGACGCCCGCAACGAGCGGATGCAGTCGACGATGAACCTCAAGATCAAGTTCCGCGAGTCGTTCCGCCCGTTCGCGCCCTGCGTGCTGCGGGAGGATGTCGCCGAGTGGTTCGAGATGCGTCCCGGCCAGGACAGTCCCTACATGCTGCTGGTGGCCCCCGTGCGAGCCGACAAGCGTCTGGACTCGCTGCCGACCTCGCTGACGGGCCTGGACAAGCTCAAGGCCCGGCGAAGCATCGTGCCCGCGATCACGCACGTGGACTGCTCCGCCCGCGTCCAGACGGTCGATCCCCAGCGGCACCCGCGCCTGCACAGGCTCTTGATCGAGTTCAAACGCAGGACCGGCTGCCCGGTCGTCATCAACACCAGTTTCAACATCCGAGGCGAGCCCATCGTCTGCTCGCCCCAGGACGCCTACCGCTGCTTCCTGGCCACCGACATGGACGTGCTGGTGCTGGAGAACCAGATCCTGTATAAGCAGGAGCAGCCGCAGGCGAAGAGGCATGAAATCGAAAGGTACAAGGCGCAGTTCTCGCTGGATTGACAGAACGTCAAGCGTGAAACGGGCCTCGTGAAGCGTGGGCTGGCGCACTTGGCTTCACGCTCCACGAGGTGCGTCGAGGAGTTCTCGCATGGCATTGATGGAAATCGAATGGCATCCGACACCCCGCCAGCTTCGGATCTTCGGCGCAAGCGGCCTGGCGGCCTCGGTCGTCGCAGCCAGCGTGCTGCACTATGTCTGGGGGATCGCAGGACCCTGGCCCTGGGTCGTCCTGGCCGCCGGAGCAGGGGTCTTTTTGTGCAGTCGGGTCTCGCTCACGGCCACCCGAGGGCTTTACCTGGGCCTGACGCTGGCGGCGATGCCCATCGGCCTGGGGGTCAGCTACCTGCTGCTGGGAGCGTTCTACTTCCTGCTGCTGACCCCGTTGGCCCTGGTGTTTCGCCTGATCGGACGAGACGCGATGCGGCGTAAGTACGACCCCCAGGCCCAGAGCTACTGGATTGCCCACGCGCCTGCGGAGAACATGGAACGATACCTGCGACAATTCTGAAACAAGATCGTCAAGCGAGGTGGCGAACCTGCGTTTGACGCTTCCCGAGGAACGATCTGAAATGGCATCCGCGAAAGACAAGTCCGCAAAGTTCGACGATCTGGCCCGCCGCAAGCGTCCCTCCCTGCCGATGGAGTTCTGGTGCTTCCTCAAGCACAACAAGAAGTGGTGGCTGCTGCCGATCGTGGTCGTGCTGCTGCTGTTGTGCCTGCTGGTCCTGCTGGGCGGCTCGGGCGCCGCGGTCTTCATCTACCCGCTGTTCTGAAGCAGTGACTCGTGAACCGTGGCTCGTGACCCGTGATCGCGAGACCCCATGTCCTTGGCGTAAGGCATCCTTCGGTTTTTGACGCAAAAAACCCAAGAGCGCCCTGCGCCAGGGGGCGGGATCTCCCCTGGGGCCGGCGTCCACAGCACCGGCCCCCGAGGAGACGTCTTGCAGAAGGATGGTTACAGGGCTTTGCGTCGACGCATCCAGCCGACCAGCCCGGCGCCCAGCGTGCCCAGGAGGATCGCGCCGGGAGCAGGGATCGCGGGACCGACCTGCATGTACGTGCGGAACTGCATGTCGGCGCCGCCGCCGAACGTGGTCTCGATCTCCCAACTCCCTGCATAGTATGTCCAGAAAGAGCCGGGCCCGTAGGAGGCCGGATCCCACTTCACACCGACATTGACATAACCGTCCGGGTCCTTTGGAGAGATCACGATCGCGTACATCTGGCCTGCGGTCAGGCTGATGCCCAAGGGCAGGAAATCGACACTGAGCCACCCATTCGACGGGATGAGATTCGGCGAGGCGACCGAGCCGAGCACCGTCGGTCCCGGCTGGCCCGCCGTGGTGCTCCAGATCTCCACGACCGGAGCGACGTTAGGCACCATGCCCCAGGCAGTGGTGTTTCCGAGATCGACGTGGTCCAGCACACCCGAGAGGCCCGCCGTGAAGGTCTGGGCTCCTGGAGTGTAATCTCCGCCGATTCCGGCGCCACCATTTTCGTCCTCCTGGAACTGGTCGAGGACCACGGTGGCCTGGGCCGCTGAGGACAGCAGCAGACAGCCCACGACCATGATGACGATCCCACACGTTTTCATGTCTGTGACCTCCGAAATAGAAATGCACCCCAAATCCGTTCCCCTATCGCAGGCGTCTCTTGTGCCTGCATCGACGATCGGCGCTGTAATCCGGGGGGGCAGTCCCCCTATCCACCTCGTACGCACAAGGTGCCGCCAATCCAAGCTTCACCTAGAACCGTTTCCAAGGAACTTCCGTGCCGACTTTCGTCAGCGATTCGTGGGATTATCGCAGGACATGTAGCATACCAGATCCGTCAGACGCCGGTAAGGAAAATCCCAGGCATTATAGGAAAACACGGGGCAAACCCAGGATTTGGAGATTGTAGAGGTCTACGCCAACAACTGTAACTTGGTGGCTCATTCGGATTTTGCGTACTTTTGTGGTTCCGGCACGCCCCAAGCGGCGTGCGGAGGAGATTTTCGGCTTGGAGCCAATAGCATGGAGGGGTGTTCCGTGACCGTGATCCGAGACACCAGCTACGGCTCGCCAGCCAGGCGTGCGTGGCACCCGACGCACCGACGAGTTCAACATTCACAACCTCAAGACCGGCCAAGCCCTCATCGGCGACTCCCGTCGCTGCGGCCTGACACGCCGGCAATACCGCACCGCGCAGAAACATCTGGCCCTGTGGGGCTTGGCCGCGTTCAAGCCAACAAGCCGCGGCACGGTCGCAACTCTCCTGGACCACAGGATTTACGACATCAACGACACCCCTGCCCAACAAACAAACAACAAACAGACAACAAACGACCAACAAACAGGTAACAAACAGCCAACAACTAACAAGAATGATAAGAATGAAAAGAATGAAAAGAAGGAGAAAGCAGAGCTCCTCTGTGAGTTGCTTTCGCAAGAGATCCGACGGAGCAAGAGCGATTTCCGCGAGCCTCCGAGGACTCAGCCACCCTGGGGCCCTCATCGGCCCAGGAGGGTCTCCGCCAGGCGGCGGATCTCGGGCGAGGCGGGGTCGAGCTCCAGGGCCCTGCGGATCTCGGCGGCGCCTTGGGCGCGGTCGCCCTTGCGGATCAGCAGCAGGCCCAGATTGCCGTGCAGACGGGCGTTGTTCGGCAGGATCGCGAGGCCCTCGCGGCAGACCTTCTCGGCGTCCTCGAAACGCTTGCTCTTGTAGTAGAGCTCGGCCAGGTCCAGGTAGGCCCAGGCGTTGTCGGGCTCCAGGCGGATCGCCTTGCGCAAGAGCGGTTCGACCAGGTCCGCCCTGCCCTGCTTGTTGTGGCAGACGCCCAGCCAATAGCAGGCCGAGCCCGAGGTGGGCTTGATCGCCAGGAGCTTCTCGTACGCGACGATGGCCCCCGTCAGATCGCCCTTGGCGCGGAGGACCGAGCCCAGCGAGTCGTAGGGCATGTGCGAGTGCGGCAGCAACTTGTGCACGATGCGATATTGTTCGAGCGAGGCGTCGTAGTCCTTGAGGTCCTCCGCCAGCAACTGGCCGTAGTCCCAGCGAAGACGCCAGTCGTCGGGGTAGCGCTCGATCGTCTGGACGTAGCGGTCCGCCAGCGATCGCAACTCCTCCGGCGTCAAGGCCTTCTGTTGCTGTTCGAGCTGGGCGGTCAGTCGCTCCATCCGCTCCGTGTGGCCGAGCTGGTGGGTGAACGGAGGCTTGTCCAGAAAGCCGTGCACCACCATTTGTAGCGTCTTCTGGCGGCTCCACGGGTTGTAGGCCAGGCGCTGGGCACACCATCGTTCGTCGGGGACGGGGGCGACGGGCCGGACCTTGGGGAACCTCTCAAGGATCTGCGGTTCGAGCTGTGCGAGGATCGTGCGGGCGACGACGTGGTTGCCGCGGAACGTCAGGTGCACGTGCTCGTGAAACAGCTCCTCGCCCGCCAGGCCGTGGGGGCTGTTGGCGTCGATCTCGCGGGCCACGTCGGCCAGCACGACGCCCTGGGTCTGGTGTCGATCCGCCACCTGGCGAACGATCTGGTTGATCCGCGTGTCGGCGCGGAAGCGAAGCGTGTCCATGTCGAGCGACTTGACGTAGCCGGCGCGGGCATTGTCGTAGTCCTCCAGGCGTTCATAGCAGCGGGCCAGGCGAAATTGCAGCTCCGCGTGGGAATCGTCGATTGCGGCGGCCTTGCGGTAGGAGGCAATCGCCTCGGCGTCTTTGCCCTGCGTTTCCGCGATCACCCCCTGCTTATACGCGGTCTGCCAGTCCGTCCGCTGCTGGGCGGTCAGATCCGCGCGGTTGAGCGACGCAAAGGGCGGACAGTCCCGCAGATTCGCGCCGACCGTGCATAGGATCGTCCGGGCTCCGCCGTCGGCTGCGAGTCGGCAAATATCTTGGAGGTTCTGCTGAAAATGGCCGTAGGTGGTTGCCATCGCCGGGTCGTCGGCGCGGACTTGGTGGCCCAGGAACATGGCCATGCCGCGCCAAACCGGGGGCCCGCCCTCGGAGAGCTTGCGCCGGCCCAGCGCGCTGACGAGTTGGCCGAGCTTGGTCGCCCGCAGGCGGATGCCGGCGCGGATCAGCGAGAGGTTGGACAGGGTGCCGGTCAAGACCGTGCCGGGCCCGTAGGGTCCGACGACCTCGTTGTTGCCCATGTAGACCACGAAGAAATCCGGGTCGTACCGCGCGCAGTCGCGGGCGATCTGGAGCACGACATGCGAATTGATCGCGGCCATCGCGGCGGTGACCACTTCGAATCGCAGATCGGGCAACCGCTCCTGGAGCATCGCTTCGAGGAGGCGTCCGAATCGAAAGGCGTTGTTGGGGGCCCCCTGCGCCGCCGACTCGCCCAGCACGAAAATGCGACAGGTGTTTTCGGGTTTGGCGGCGGCAAAGAGGAACGGCTCAAACTCGCGGGCCAGTACCGGCGGGAAGAACCGCCATCCGAACTTGACGTTCTCGCCCCGACAAGGCCGGCCGTCGACTTGGCAGGGAATTGCAACGTGAGGGTTGTAGCCGTAGCCGATTGCGCGAAGGCCCAGCTCCAGCAGGCCCAGGAAGACAAGCGGCCCGACGAGGATCGCGCCCAAACGAAAAAGCCAGAGACGTCGGCGCGAGGCGGGCGGGGTCCGGGCCTCCCGGGGTCCGGGACCTGCGGCCTTTCTTGTGGGCTTGTGCGCCATGGACTACACTCCGTGACGAGGCGCTGGGGGAGCCATCGACCGGCGCAGCGCTACTTGGCCGCGACGGCGTCCACTTCGATCTCGAACAGCAGCTCGTCCCGACATACGTCGTTCTCGGCGATGATCGCCGGGAACGGGGGGATGCCCGTCTCGTCGCAGAACTTACGGAACAAAGGGGCGTCCTTGGCCCGCTTGAAGTAGATCAGCGACCGGGTGACGTCGCCCCAGTCCATCTCGCGGGAGCGCAGGATGGCCCCGACCACCTCCATCGTCTGGCGGATCTGGGCCAGGGAATCGTTGAGAAAGACGCTCTTGCCGTGTTCGTCGATGCTGGCGGTGCCCGAGACGTACATGCGTCGCAGATCGGGCAACTCCAGCTCCACCGCCCGACTGAAGGAGCTGCCGTAGGACGGAGCGGGCGACTGCATCGGCGAGGGGACCTCAAAGGCGCGGACCTCCGGGCTGTCGGTCTTGACGGCGAACACCCCGGCCATCAAAGCGGCCCCTACGAGGTTTCGACCACCGATGCCGGTGCTGGCCGGCAGCAGGCCGTCGAAAACCTTGTGCTCGGTGAAGAACCGGTTGCGGACGCCGTTGAATTCCTTGTACCAGCCCAGGATGTTGTCGTTGTAGAACCAAGTACGAAGCACGTCGCCAAAACCCATGCCGACGGTGTGAAGGAGGCTCTCCATCTGTTCGAAGACGGCGGCGGCTTGTTCGGGACGTTGGGCGCGAATGTCCGGCGGCAGCAGGCCCGCGAGCCGGCAGTACTGGACGACGCCGTCGTCGAAGACCGATCCGGTCCGTCGTCCGTGGACCGACAGCGGACGGACCTGGGCGCCGGTGACCGCCCAAATGTGCACGCCGCAGAGATTGTCGGTCCGGGAATTCTCCACCCAGGCCAAGGGCAGACCTCCGTTGTCGAAAGCATGCGTCAACACCTGCACGGCGTTGCGGTCGCCCGGGGCAAATCCCAGCGTCTCGACGGACACGACCTTCGCGTCGAGCCGGCGCACCGCCTCCGCGGCTCTGTGGAACTGAGAATCCGGCGTCTCGCCTTTCTCAGGGGTGATCGTGATGAAGTGTTCTTGAACTTGATCCCGGCTAACCGTGGTGATATTCAAGCCCGACGCCACTCGTTTTTGAAAACTCGTCAATGCCCAAGCTCCTGCCTTCAACCCAGAATCGTCGCGGAACTCAAACCCTGATTATACCCGAAAAGTCCGTGCGACACAAGGGCTTTTCCGACCGATCTCCAGGTGGGGTCCCTCGCGGTGCCCAGGTCCTATTCGATGCGTCGACGGACCTTCCTGCGGGCCGGTGGCTTGGCGGGCGGCTCTCCCGCCGGCTTTCGGCGACGGTGGGTCGGGGTCTCAACGGGACCGGACGGACGCGCGGTGGCGGTCCGCCGCAAGGCATCGACCTCCGAAGGGGTCAGCGGGCGATACTGGCCGACGCCCAGGCCTTCGATCTTCAGAGGGCCGATCCGCGTCCTTTTGAGCGACTGGACGGACAGGCCCACGCGGGCCAACATCCTTCGCACCTGGCGGTTGAGGCCCTGGCGGATCGTGATCTCCAGATGCGCTTCCTCCCGGCCGTTGTGGAGGATTTTGACGTCGGCCCGACCGGTCTTGCCCTCGGCCAGCCAGACGCCCTTGCGCAGCCGCTCGACCGCGGCGTCGTCCAGATGGCCGCTGACACGGGCGACGTAGGTCTTGGGGACTTTGTACCGCGGGTGTGTCAGAAGGTTGGTCAGCTCCGAATCGTTGGTCAGGATCAGCAGGCCCATCGTGTCGGCGTCCAGACGCCCGACGCAGAAGACCCGCTCGGAGGTCGGCACCAGGCTCACCGCGCTGGGCCTGCCCTGGGGGTCATGGCTGGTGCTGATGACACCCTTGGGTTTGTTCACCAAGAAGTACACCCGCCGGGGAAATCGCAACCGCCGGCCGCTGACGGTGATCTGGTCGTGCTCGGGGTCCGCGAACGCCGGCAGCTCGTCGACGACCTTTCCATTGACACGGACGACGCCCTGGAGGATCAGTTCTTCGCACTGCCGCCGGGAGGCCACCCCGGCCGAGGCCATCACTTTTTGAAGACGTTCTTTCATGGATCAATGCCCGTAGATGACCGCAATGCACGAAAACACCCAGACCAGCACGCCGATCTGGAACGGTCGGTCCCTCAGAATCAGCTTCACAGGGTCACTGTACAATCCCTTTTGCGTCAAGGCGCTGAAGCGGAAGATACAATACAGTACGACAGGCGTCGTGTACACCAGATGATTCGTGCCGAACCGTTCGATGGTCTCGCCATCCATCGCGTACATGAGGAAACAGATGACCGCCAGGACGCTGCTGACGTCGAGCATATGGGCCAGCAGTTCCGGCGTGTACTCGCCCAAGGTCCTGCGGAAGGCCTCGCTGTTTTCCTGGAGCTGGGCGATCTCGCCGCGACGCTTGCTGAAGGCCAAAAACAGCGTCAACGCGAACGTGCACACCACCAACCAGGGCGAGATGAACACGTCGATCGCCACCGCCCCGGCCACCGCCCGCAGGCAGAAACCCACCGCGATGACGGCGCAGTCCAGGATCATCACGTGCTTGAGTCCAAAGGAATACAGAACCATCAACACGCTGTACGCCAAGATGATCCCCGCCAAGATCGGCGAGAGCAGGAAACTGCCGACGAGGGCCGGGCCGAGGCAGGCGGCCGCGACGATTCCGGCGGTCCTGACGCTCACGCGGCCGGCGGCGATCGGTCGGGCCCGACGCTCGGGATGAATGCTGTCGGTCTTGCGGTCGCGGATGTCGTTGACGATGTAGATGGCCGAAGCCGCCAGACAGAAACAAACGAAGGCCCCCGCCGAGCGGCCGACCGCCAGCAGCGCCGGTTCCAACGGACCGGCCAGCCGGCGACTGAAGATCAACGCCGCGAAGACAAACACGTTTTTGACCCAATGCACGGGCCGAAGGAGCGAGAGCAACGTCATGATTCTCTTTGCGATTGACTGTTTGCCGTTCGGTCTGTGCGACGACCACCGACCGCCGCCGCCGAAGGGACACATCATAAATCGCAAACCGCAAATCGTAAATCCAAAAATGCCGCGGTCTTCGCCCTCAGCGACACGCTCTTGGGCCCGGCCGACCTCTGTCGAAGCGGTTTTCGGGCGTCGTCGGACTCTGTCACGACGTTATGGGACGCCTCCCGGGGAGTGCGAACCCTCGATCGATTCGCAGACCTGTAGAAACTCCAGCCGAACGCGGATTCCTTGTTAGTCCTTTCACGCCGGCGAGTTGCGTCGTTGTTTTTTCTTGACGGACGGCCCGTGAATCGCGATAATATGGCTAAATTAGCCGTTTTGGGAGATGCCCGGGTTTACCAAGGAGTTTTTTTATGCCTCCAGGCAAAAGACGCCAAAGCAACGCCATGCTCTATACACTCATCACGTTCGTCGGGCTGTTCATCGTCGCGACGACGGTTGCGGTCGTTTATTACGTCAAGGCCGAGGAACTCCGCACCAGCCGTGATGACCTCCAGGAGCAGGTGGACTCCTTGGCGAACAAGGAAGAGGTCCGGAACCTGGGCAGCATCGTCGGAGCGAAACTGTCGGGCCACAGCAACCTGGGAACCATGGTCGAGCATCTGAACTCCATGGTCCGCCTGGTCAAGGGCGATCCGATTCCTGCCACCTCAGCCGAGGTGAAGGTCGCCAGTACGGCCAAACTCATTGATCCGTTGCTGGAGCAGGCCAAGGCGTTCATTCCGCTGCCGGTTCCCCCGGCGCCGGACCCGAACACGATCGATCCGAACGACCCGACGGAACCGACGGAAACCAAGGCTCCCCAGGTCGCCTTGACCAGTCTGATCCGGGATCTGCTGTCCAAGCTGGGACAGACCACCGCCCAGAGAGACACGGCCGAGGAACAATTGGGAACCCTCCGCAAACGGTTCGACGACGCCGTCGCGACCATGCAGAAGACCGAACAGAACCTCACGGCCAAAGTCGCGGAGTATTATCAGCAGGTTCAGGACATCAAGACCGATTACAACAACCTGAGGGTCCTCGTGCAGCAGAACTCCGACGAACGGGCCCAGACTCTGCTTGTTCAGCTCGAAAAAGCGAGGGCTGAGTCCAGCCAGTTGAACCAGGACCTGCTCAAAACACGGGCGGAACTGACGATGAACCAAGGCAAGCTTGCGGACGCCTTGGCGGCGGTCAACAGCATCAAGCCGACGCCGGACATCGAGTCCACCGCCTTCAAGGCCGACGGCGAGGTCATCCTGGTCGATGAACCGGCCGGGATCGTCCACATCAATCTGGGCACCGAAGACCGCCTCTATCGCGGCCTGACGTTCTCCGTGTACGACCGGGCGGGCGGCATTCCCCGCGACGGCAAGCCCAAGGCCCAGGTGGAAGTGCTGGCCATGGAACGACGGGTGGCGACCGCTCGCATCCTGTCGTGGGACCGCAGGAATCCGATCGCCGTGGGCGACTGGGTGGCGAATCTGATCTGGGATTCCGACCGTCGCAACCGGTTCGTGGTCGCCGGAGAGTTCGACCTCGACCGCGACGGCAAAGTGGACTATGACGGGGTCACGAAGATCGAAGCCCTGATCCGCAAATGGGGCGGCACCGTCTCGCAGGACGTCTCGGCGGAGACCGATTACGTGATCCTGGGGAACACCCCGGTCGTTCCCAGCGAACCTACGCTCCAGGAACAATCGGAAGACCCGTTGGCGCTGCAGCGCTACAACACAGCCCGTCAGGCGAACGAACGTTATCAGCAAATTCGCCGGCGGGCGGAGTCCCTGTACGTCCCGATCTTCAACTACGATCGATTCCTGGCCTTCACCGGCTACGCCACCGAGGTCGCCAAACCGGGCGCGTTCTAACCGTCAAACGATCTCGCGATTCGACGCGAGCAATGCCATGCAAGGCTGCCGGGGTTGCCAAAGACGGATCAGGCAACTGCGGCAGCCTTGACTTTTTTCCGCCCTTATTGCATTGGAGGCTCCACCCCGATCGAGGCGACATGGAACTCGCCGACATAGCCCTCGGCCTCGGGCGACGCAAGGAAGCCCTTCTTGACCGCCACGAAGGTCACTGTGTACGCCGCGCGGATCGCGGCGCCCAGGGGCCGACCGGTGTCGCAGTCGAGCCCTGAGGGGATGTCCACCGCCAGGATGGGCCGACCGAGGGCGTTGACGGCCTCGACGACCGCCAGGTACTCAGGACGCAATTGCCCGCGCAGACCCGTGCCGAACAGGGCATCGACGATCAGACTGGCGTCGCCGCCAAATCGCCTGATGGAGGCCTCAGCCCCCTCGCTGAGAGGGTCCACGCACTCGACGCGATGCCCGAGCCGTTCCAGGACGTCGAGGTTGATCCGGGCGTCGCCCTGGACCTTCGCGCGGTCGCCGCACAAGACCACGGTCGTCGGTATCCCCGCATTGAGCAGATGCCGCGCGATCACGTAGCCGTCGCCGCCATTATTGCCCACGCCGCAGAAGACGCAGACCTTCCGATCCGCGGCTTGCGCCAGTTTCCTCATCGCCAGTTCGGCGCAACTGCGCCCGGCGTTCTCCATGAGCACCACGCCGGGAATGCCGACCTCCTCGATGGCCCAGGCGTCCACCCGCCGCACCTCATCCCGGCTCATCACGCGAGACCCCTTTGCCGGTGTATACCGTTCCATCGATCTGCATATCCTCCAACTATACCCCGTGCTGGGATTCGATTCGAGCGTAACGGTAAATGCCCGGCCCAGCACCACCGTGATCCGCCCATTATACGGTTCCCACCACAGGCGCGGATAATCCAAACCTCCGGCAATCTTCCAGAGGTCGTCGGTCCCATTGGCCGTCTCGCCCACGAAGTCCCCACCGGCCTCCAAGAACGTCTTGGCCGTCTGCATGTCGGCGGCCGGCCTGACTTTCCGCGTCCGGCTTTGACTTTCGGAATGAATGGTTCGCTATGTTCCCAACCTGCATAGGGCGCATGACCCGATGTTCACTCGCCCTGATGCAGCCAACTCTCCGACAGGATGGCAAGGTCAACGAAATCAACATCACTGTCGCCATCCAAGTCGCCGGAAAGCGTCCCCCAAGCATTGGTGGCGCTGAGGATCCGGGATAGCGGCAACGTGGGAACGCCGCCATCGAGGACGACCGTCTGCTCCTCCCAGACAACCAGGCTCCTCTTGTCCGTGCCGACCGCGACCGCCGGGGCCGGTATCCCCTGACTGATGGGTTGGTATTTGCCCGGGCCCGAAACAGGCACGGGCTCGCCCAGCGGGGAACCATCTCCATCCACGCGAAGGGCCATGATCCGCTGGGGGGGCAGGGATCCCGGAGTAGCCGGCGAAGGTCCCTGAGCCCACACCACAACGTACGTGCCGTCCGAAGGATCATAGGCGATATCGGGCATGGTGCAGTGCTCCCGCGCCGCCGTTGCCAATGTCACCGTCGGACTTGCCCAACCGGCGTTGCTCATCCGCTTAGCCCTGATGACGCTGTAGTCGCCGCCATCGGGCTGCGCCCAGTAAACGATCAGATAGCTGGCCCAGGCTGGATTGTACGCTACCTTCGGGCACGATTGGTGTTCGTCCAGGCCAAAGTAGTGCCGGGTCGTCGAAGGAACCCCCCTCTCGATAAACTCTCCCCACAGGGCGCTTCCTCCGCTCGAGGTTGTCTGCCACACCACCAGAGACTGCCCGCCCGCACACGCTACGGCCCCGTTGATACTGTTCATCCCTGGCGTCGCCGGACTGAGCCGCATCGCTGACCCTGTCAGGGTCCCGTCATGCTTGACTCGCTGGGCCCATACTTCGTTCCAGACAACTTGGCCCTGCGTCTGCTGGCGCTCGTAGATCACCAGATACTCGTTCATTATCGGATCGCAGACTACCGACGGGCGCAGCTCTTGGGCGGCGGTCTCGGCAACGCGGACGAAGACCTCACTGGGTGTGCCATCGCCGGCCACAAGGGTCGAATTGAGATCTCCGTTGCCGGGAGACAGGGCGTATACGACGAGGAATTGGTTCACGCAGGGATTGTACGCCACGCCCACCTGCTGCTGAACAATGCTGCCCCTCCAGGCGATACCGAAGGGCTTGCCGACCGGCCGGCCCGTAGCATCGAGGACGCGGCCGTTGATGTCCCAGTCGCTCTTGGCGTAGTGATATTCCCAGACGGCCAGGAACAGCCGGTCGCGACTGTTGAATGCCAGCCGCGGCCCCTTCAGGGCCTGGTTCTGCCGGGAGTCCACTTCCACAATGTCGGAGCCCATGCCGCCGGACAGTGCCGAAATGCCGCCAGATCCAAAGTCGCCCGAGGGCATATTCCCAAGAGGAACCTGCAACACCTGACCCGCCGAAGTCTCGCCGCGAAAAAAGAAGAGAATTGCGGCAACACACCCGACCAGCACCACCCTGTTTCTGAGATTCTCGTCGCGTTTCATGTTGTGCCCCCTTTCACTCCTTTCGTTGCGTAGAGTGGAGTCATGCCACTGATATTATCCCCCCACCTATGAACCACCAATCACTGTTCACGGTCTTCTGCAAGCAGTCCTCACCAAAACTTCGGAGAGTTCTTACCTTCGTCAATCCACCAGATCTCCTCGGCGCCAGCAACCGGCTCGCCTATAGAGCCAAGTCGGCCTGAGGTACTGAGACTTGGAGTAAGAAGCTCTTCAGCGGCTCTACTCCTTCTTCCCAGGGCCTGCGATAGACGAGCTGGAGAGTCATCTGCCCTGGATGGAACGCCCTGAAATCGAAGCTTTCCCACCCACCAGCCCCGACAAGGGGTGGATCGCCTGTCTCGCGCGGCTTGAACTGGGCCTCGCCGCGCTTGACCCGTAACGGTCAGCCTGGTATACTGCTGTTCGATGAGCGATGTTCTGATACGGATCAAACGAGCCGTTTTGGCTGGTCGTTATGCCTTCAGCGAGAAGGCCCGCATGGAGATGGAGGCGAACGGCCTCACGGAGCTCGACGTGGCCGAGTCCATTCTCAATGCCGTGGCCATCTACAAAAGACTTCGCTCACAAAGTGGATTGCGTACGCAATCCAAAGAGTACCTTTATGTCATTCAGAGCACCAATTTGGAGGGGCTGATGATCTACACGAAGGGCAAGCTCGTGCGGGAGCCGGAGGCCGAAACGTACTATTTTCTGATCTCGTCCAAGAAGGCTATCTGAGAACAAATGAATACACTACATATCACGATTTGCCCGTCTTGCGGCAGCACCAAAATCCGAAAGGTGCGGCGGAACTGGTCCGGCCGCTTTCAGGGTCGCTCCTACACAGTTCGATCCCTCGAGTTCTACGAATGTCCGGCTTGCGGCGAGAAAGTCTACGACCGGCAGGCCATGCGAAAGATCGAACGCCATTCGCCCGCCTTCGCCAAAACGCACGCCCATTCATAGGGCAGACCCGAGCACACCGACCCCAACTGGCCAGGCCGGCCTCCGCCAAGAACCAAGGTGTTCTTAAACCACGAATTGCAGTAGAGTAGAGGACTGAACGACGGAGCCGCCGTTTAGTCCTCTACTCTACAGGTTTCTCTCCCCTGGAATCTGCGCGCGATGTTCATAGTCAACCTCCGAGTCGATAGGAATGCCTGGCCCGGCCGTCGTGCGAAAGAACCTTTGCCTTCGAGAAGACAGGGCGTTCTGACCGTATGCTCCGTTGTGTCTCTGAGACTCCAATCTACCCCGAGCACGCCGGAGCTTCCACAGATTTCTCGTTCCTGCAACGCGGTTGCGGTCATACGCCCGCGGTCGGCGCAGCGAATTGACGCTGGGGGGAAGGCCTGCTACAATACGCCGCGTGATGGGACGACGGTGGCAGGCAGCGTCCTTCCGATAGCATATTTCACGAGGCCTGGAAACATACGGTCGGCCGTACTGCGCGGGCGCCGACGAGGACCGAAACGACGATGCGAATACTGCTGACGAATGACGATGGGATCTTCGCCCCCGGCCTGGCGGCCCTCTACAAACGACTCGTGGTGATTGGCGACGTGACCGTGGTCGCGCCGACGGAAGGCTGGTCCGGGGCCAGTCACAGCATCACGTTTGCCGAGCCGCTAGCGTGCATGAAGGTGAGCATCGAGGGCCTGTTCACCGGTTTCGGCGTTCACGGCTCGCCCGCCGACTGCGTGAAACTGGCCGCCATGGAGCTTCACAAAGGCCCGATCGACCTGGTGGTCGCAGGCATCAACCACGGCGCCAACGTCGGGATCAACGTCTACTACTCAGGGACTGTGGCCGCGGCGATGGAGGCGGCGTTCCTGCGAATCCCGTCGGTGGCCCTGAGCGTGGCCGCTGAGGAACACACCGACTTCGAGAGGGCCGCCGAGTACGGGATCGCGGTGCTCGAGAGGCTGCTTCCGCTCCAGGCCGGCGACGTGATGAACGTCAATCTCCCCCTGCTGTCGGCAGGCAAGCCGCGGGGTGTCCGCGTAGTCCCGCAGGCGACGTCGGGATTCCACGAGTACTACGTTCCGCACGGCGACGGGACGGGGGAGTTCGTCTTTCGCTTGGCCGGCGGCGCTCCTCGCGCAGAGAAGGAGCCCACCGACACGACGACGCTGGCCGACGGCTACATCACCGTCACGCCGCTAAAGCCGGACATGACCGACCACACAAAAGCCCTCACGCTGAAGGCGAAGCTTGATGCGGCGGAGTTGGGAACGTAGAGACAGAGGGTGATTTGGGGGATTGTGGGTTTGATCGGCAGCCAACGGGCACGCACACATCAACCATCAACAGGACCAAAGGATTTGTATGCCAGAACAACCGAAGACCAGCCAGATCTGCATCGTGACCGTCACCGGCAAAGACCGTGTCGGGATCATCGCGCGACTGGCCACCACGATGGCCAAGGCCAACATCAACATCGTCGACGTCAACCAGAAGATCATGGAGGACTACTTTGTGATGACGATGGCCGCCGACATCGGGCAGGCCACGATGGACATAGGGCAAATCAAGAAACAGCTCGATAGGGTCGGCCGACAAATGGCCCTCACGATCACCATCCAGGATGAAACGATCTTCAAGGCGATGCACAGGGTGTAAGAGAGTTTGAAGTGTTACGTTTCAAGTTTGAAGTAAGAGCTGTCACCGATTCGGGTGATCTCTTTTCCTTGTTTCCTTGAAACTTGAAACTTCCAAGGGATTTTCTGTTATGCGTATCTCGGTCGAAGAAGTCTTTGAAACCGTCGGCATGACGTTGGATCATCATTTCGATATCCGTACCGTCACACTGGGCATCAACTTGAAGGATTGCATGGATCGGGACCTGGACTGGCTGATCAAGCAGGCCCAGGCAAGAATCGTCGAGAAAGGCCAGTTGCTCAACCACTGCGCCGACCGACTGGAGCAGAAGTACGGCATCCCCATCACGAACCGACGGATCTCGATCACGCCGGCCTCGCTGCTTTTGGAGCCCTTGCCGCGTAAGACGATCACCGCGGTCAAGTTCGCCAAAGCCCTCGACGTGGCCGCCAAGAAAGCCGACATCGATTTCCTGGGTGGTTTCGGAGCCATGGTTCAGAAAGGCGCCACCGCAGCCGAGGAAAACCTTATCGATTCGATTCCCGAGGCACTCTCCCAGACCGAACGCGTCTGCGGATTTCTGAATCTGGCCTCCACCCTGGCCGGGATCAACATGAACGCCGTCGTCAAGGTCGGTCACGTCATCACAGACCTGGCCCATCGCTCGGACAAAGGCATCGGCTGCGCCAAGTTGGCGGTCTTCGCCAACGTCCCGGAGGACAGCCCTTTCATGGCCGGCGCCCATCACGGGATCGGGGAGCCCGACTACTCGCTCAACATCGGCATCTCCGGTCCCGGCGTCGTGCGCAATGTGGTGGCGCAGAACCCGGATTGCGACCTCACTCAACTGTCCGAGGTCATCAAGCGAACGGTCTTCAAGATCACCCGCGCCGGCGAACTGATCGGACGAGAGCTGGCCGGCCTGATGAAGGTCGATTTCGGCATCGTGGACATCTCCCTGGCCCCCACCACCTCCACGGGCGATTCGGTCGCCGAGATCATCGAAGCGATGGGCGTCGGAAGGATGGGGTGCCCCGGCACAACGGCGGCGCTGGCCCTGCTGATCGACGCGGTCAAAAAAGGCGGCGCGATGGCCTCCGGCAACGTCGGCGGCCTGTCGGGCACGTTCATCCCCGTCAGCGAGGACGCCGGCATGATCCGCGCGGTGAGGACCGGCGCCCTGACTCTGGACAAACTCGAGGCCCTCACCAGCGTCTGCTCGGTGGGTCTGGACATGTTCGCGGTCCCGGGCGATACCGCGCCTGAAGTCATCTCCTCGATCATCGCCGACGAGCTTTCGATCGGGGTGGCCAACAACAAGACCACCGGCGTCCGCGTCGTCCCCGTTCCAGGCGCCAAGCCGGGCAGTATCGTGCACTTTGGAGGCCTGCTGGGTTCGGCACCGGTTATGAAGATCCAGACCAAGTCCACCTCCGCCAGGTTCGTCCAGCGTCGCGGCCGGATGCCGTCGCCCATCCTTTCCTTGCGGAACTGAAATTTCCAGGGGAATCATGGGCAAATTAGGTCCGAGAACTATTGACAGCCGTTGCGTCCGTTCGATATAGTTGTATCGGTGAGTCGATTTTATCTTCAGGGAACAGATCCTGTCGAAAAAGCATCTTTCTCATTGGGGCATCGCGGCGGAAAACTGTTTCGCAGTGGCGCAGGCCGCTCGGTTTGCGGATGCCGGTTCTCGGACGGAAAGGACGAATGGAATGAGATCCAAAGCGTTTACGTTGATCGAGCTGCTCGTGGTGATTGCGGTGATCGCGATCCTGATGGCGATTCTGATGCCCGCCCTCCAGCGGGCCAGAGACCAGGCCCAGCGAGTTCATTGCGTCAGCAACACCCGGTCCCTTCTGCTCGGCTGGCTGCTGTACAAGGATGACTTCGACGGCAAGATCGTCGGCGGCCACACCGATCCGGGCAACTGGGTCCTCAGGGCCAACAATAACGACAATTGGGACGCCAAGAAGAGAGCGATCAGAGGCGGTCTTCTGTTCAAGTACGTCGGCGAGGAAATTGGCATCTACCGTTGTCCGGCCGACCGAAGAAAAGAAAGTTCGGCTATCCCGGTGGCGTACAGGACTTTTTCCATCTCGGGGGGGGCCAATGGAGAGAGCGGCAGCAGTTGGGGATACGTCAATCTCAAGCTGTACACGCAGCTTAAGAAGCCGGCCCAGCAATACATCTTCGTCGAAGAGATGGATACGCGAGGCGAGAACATCGGGTCTTTTCAGATGAACCCCAAGAACAAAACCTGGACCGACCCGTTGGCCATGTGGCACAACGCCAAGAGCTCGCTCGGTTTCGCCGACGGTCACGCCGAGATGCACACTTGGGAAAGCCAAAGCTTCATAGACTGGTGCAAAAAAGCGATGTACGAGCCGACAAGCTTTACTTTCGGCATGACTCCTCCGGCCGACGATCGGGTGGACATCGAGTATATGAGCAAGGGATTCCCGTATAAGTCCCTCCTGTAGTCCGCCCAAAGAATCGCGAACTGAACCCACCGCCTCCGCCAGATGGCGACTTGGTCTTGCGGAGGCTTGTCTTTTCGCCCGTGTATACGGCTGCGACAATCCTTGTACGCGGTTTCTTCCATCGCTGATACAATGTCCCTGAAGCACGGTGAAGAAGAAACAGGGACCCTTCGAGGGAGGCCTGAGCATGTGGGACGTTTTCGAGCAGCCGTGGACGCTGCTGGGCTTGGCGGTGATCGTTCTGTTCGTGGCCTGGACCATTCGCAGCGTCTGGCCGGAGAAGGCGAGATTCTGGCAGTGGCTGCTCCCGCTGGGCGTCGCGCTGCTGGCATTGGGCCTGGACCATTTTGTTCCCACGGATCTGGAGAAGATCCACGCGGTCGTCCAGGCCGGCGTGCGGGCCGCGGAGGAAGAGGACTGCGTCGCTCTGGCCCGTCTAATCGCCCACGACTACCAGGACTCCTATCACCGGAGCAAAGAAGAACTCATCGCCCATTGCCAAAACCGACTGAACCCTCCCACGATCGAGAAGGTCCGCAGGATCGCCTCGGAAGTAAAGGTCACACCGCCGGAAGCGGTCGCGACATTTACGATCAGTCTCCAATTCCACAAGGACAGCTACTGGGCCAGGGCCTACAAGACCAGCGCCTTGGTCGTCCTGGAGTTCCGCCTCCGCAAGCAGACCGACAAGTCCTGGTTGGTCCACCGGGTCGAGGTAAAGGAGGTGGACAAGATGCCCGTCAACTGGAGCTCCACGTAGCCGACATTCCACTACGGGCTTGTCAACCTTCGCCCGATCTGGTACTCTATCCATTAGATCGTCGATGTTCGTTCTCGGAGGATAGAGAGGTTCTATGCTGACATCGGATGCCGTCGCGGTCGCGGGACTATTGATCATCCGGAGCGTTCAGGGCCAAGCGGGCTCGGTCTTGTCGCTCACGGATCTGCCCTTCAACCCGTTGAAGTTGGCCTTGCTGATCGCCTGGGTGTACCTGTGCCTGTACTTCGTCCAACGGGCGAACTTCAGTCCCCTGGTGCCTGTGGGCTACAGGACGATCGCCAACGTCGTCACCCTGTTCACGGGCCCCTTCCTCCTGCTGACGCTGTTTCTGATCGACACCGTCCGAAAGACCCGCCGGACCCAGGAGAAATTCTTCGATGTTCTCAAGCGGCAAATCCAGCAGGCCGCGACCACCGTTCGC
This sequence comes from Phycisphaerae bacterium, assembly GCA_018055905.1. GTDB lineage: Bacteria > Planctomycetota > Phycisphaerae > Sedimentisphaerales > Anaerobacaceae > PLanc-01. Next base: position 3,286 of record JAGPGT010000003.1, on the reverse strand, counting down.
TCGATTCGATTCCGATCCGACGAAGACAACGATGCGATCCAACTGATGGACAGCGCAGGCCGAAGCCTTGATGAAATCTGCGGGCACAGCGACATCAAACGCGTCGACGCACAAATCCTCGGTCTGACCGAAACCACGATCCGCAACGCCCTCGACCGCAGGGCCAGCGACATCCTGATCGACCCCAGGGACGAATCCACCTACAGCCTCCGCCTGCGGATCGACGGGACGCTTCGAACGGTCAAGGAACTGGATGCGGACAAATGCCGCGCCCTGATCAACAGCATCAAGGCCGTCTCCGGCATGGACATCTCCGAGCGGAGAAGACCCCAGGACGGCGGCTTCACCGCCCGACGAGGGGACACGGTCGCCTCCTTCCGCGTTGCCAGCGCCGGCGCCCTGCAGGGCGAAAAACTCTCTATCCGAGTGCTGAACGCCAATGCCGGCGCGTTCACGCTGGCCAAGATGGGTCTGCCCGGAAAGCAGATGACCCTTCTGCAAAGTCAGATCGCCAAGCCCTCCGGCATGATCCTGGTCAGCGGCCCCACCGGCAGCGGCAAGACCACGACCCTGTATGCCCTGCTCAACGAGATCGACCGCTTCACGCGTAACGTGATCACCGTCGAGGACCCGATCGAAGCGGTGCTGCCCCAGGCCAGCCAGATCGAGGTCAATCCCAAAGCCGACATCACGTTCGCCTCGACGCTTCGCAGCGTGCTGAGACAGGACCCGGACGTCATCTGCGTGGGCGAGATCCGCGACGAGGAGACCGCCGAGATCGCCCTGCGGGCCGCCCAGACCGGGCACCTCGTCCTGGCCACGATCCACTGCGAGAGCAACGCCACCGCGATCATCCGCCTGCTGGACCTGGGCGTCTCCCCCCTGCTGCTCTCGGCGGGCCTGAACCTGCTGGTCTCGCAAAGGCTCATCCGATGCCTGTGCGAGGAGTGCAAAACGCCGGCCAAACTCAGCGAAAGCCAGATCGTCAGCTTCCGCAACAAGGGGATCGAGCCCAGGGAGATCTTCCAGGCCGTCGGCTGCAAACGCTGCGACAACACCGGCTACTTCGGACGAACCGCGATCCTCGACCTGATGGTGATCGACAGCACGATGCGAAACGAGATCGCCAAGAACGACTCGTTGATCGGCCGGCTCCGGGCCCAGGACAGCCAGAAGGGCTTGGCCGACCTCCGCAAGGCGGGCCTGCAGAAAGTCGTCGCCGGCGTTACAAGTCTGGACGAAATCAAACGAGTCGTGGGGTGAGCCGATGGTATTCTGGATTGCTGTTCTGACGGGGGCCTTGTTCGTCTGGCTGGCGGTACGCAGAGGTTTCTACGAGACCTGGGCCCTGCTCTTCAACGTCCTGGTCTCGATCTACATCTCGGTCTTCCTGGCGCCGACGGTGGCGCGATTCGTCCCCATGCCCGGCGGAGCCGCCTGGTGCATGGCCCTGAGCATGCTGGTCCTGGCCGGCGGCGTCTTCGCCATCCTGCACGGCCTGACCTGGGTCTTCCTCACCGGCCAGTTCAGCCTCCGCTTCCCGAGCCTCTTCGACGTGGTCTGCTCGGGCATCCTGGGCTTCGTCGTGGGGTTTCTGATCCTGAGTTTCGCGGCCTTGGTGCTCTCGACCACGCCCTTGGCGCAGCACAAGATCGTCGCCACACTCGGCCTGGGCCGGGATGGACAGAAGGCCAATGTCGCAGGCCTGGCCCGTGGCCTGGACCTGATCCACACGGTGGCAAGATTCGCCGACAGCGACACAAGCTACGCGGCCATAACGAAGCTCCTGGCCACCAGCGATGAGCTGGCTGCAAACGACGAACCCCGGCCCGAACCAAACGAACCCGATCCGGCGCAGCCCCAGCCGCAAGAAGACAAGGGCTCCAAACCCCCCGCCAGCCTGCAGAGACGAAGCATCCCCGATCCCCTCTGACAAACACATGGCCAAGATCAAGCCGTCGGATCTGGAGATGCTGGTACTATCGGTTCTGTGGGAACGGGGTCCTTCGACCGCAGGGGATGTCCTGGAGGCCATGCCCGACGGCAAGAAGCGGGCCTACACCTCCATCCTTTCGGTCATGCAGGTGATGGAGCGATCTCAAACCCCGCTCGCCGTGATGACTTGCGGTAGAGGGAGATTTCGGGTAGAAAGGAACGCCAGTTGAAACCGACACAGGGAATTAGCGTCCAGGAATTCGGGGTACAATATGAAGAATCGCGTTCAGTTCGCCGTCGTCGCCTCCATCGTTCTGTGCGGAACTGCTTTGGCCGGTGAAATCCGATGGAGACATCTGTCCACCGCTACAGGCGATTTGGAGGCCCCGAACCGCGGGAATCAGCAGACCGCCAGCCTTGTGTGCGACATCGACAAGGACGGCGTGAATGATTTCGTGATCGCCGAGCGGACACAGGCCCCGGCCTTGGTTTGGTATCGCCGGGCGGCAAGCGGGTGGACAAAGTACGTGGTCGAGGACCAGCCCCTGCACATCGAAGCGGGCTCCGATTCGTTCGACATCGACGGCGATGGGGACCTCGACATCGTCTTCGCGGGCGACTGGCAGAACCACTTCGTCTGGTGGTGGGAGAACCCCGCTCCGGACTTCGATCCGCAGAAGCCCTGGGTCCGGCACATCATCAAGGACTTCGGCGGCAACAAGCACCACGACCTGACCTTCGGCGACTTCGACGGCGACGGCAAGGCGGAACTGGTCTTCTGGAACCAGGGCGCCAGGAAGCTCTACCTCGCGGAGATCCCCGAGAACCCGCGACAGGCCAAGTCCTGGAAGTGCGTCGAGATCTACTCGTACTCCAGCGACAGCGAAATGATGCAGCGTCAGACCCGACCCTACCCCGGCTTCAAGGGGATCAACGAGCATGAGGGCCTGGCCAAGATCGACATCGACGGCGACGGCAAGCTCGACATCATCGGCGGAGGCCGGTGGTTCAAGCACGTCGAAGGCACGACGTTCGTCCCGAACATCATCGATGCGAGCTACCAGTTCACAAGGGCCGCCGCAGGCCAGCTCATCGAAGGTGGCCGGCCGGAGGTCGTGTTCGTCGTGGGCGATGGCTGGGCGCCGCTGATGATGTACCAGTGGGTCAAGGGAACGTGGGTCCCGACGGAGTTGGTCCCGGAAATCGACTGCGGCCACTCGCTGGCGATTCTCGATTTCAACAAGGACGGCCATCTGGACATCTGGGTCGCCGAGATGCGGCTCAACGACGGCAACCCTGACGCCAGGAACATGCTGCTGGTGGGCGACGGCAAAGGCAAGTTCGAAACGGT
>JAGPGT010000310.1 GCA_018055905.1 Phycisphaerae bacterium | reverse complement strand
TTCCCGTTCGCTTCGCTGGCCTGCTTGAGCGGATACGACAGGCGGATTCGTTCGCCCCGATCGCTGAGCCCACCCTGGTACGGCCCGACCAGATTCACGCCGACGGTCAGGTTGTCGTACACCGCCGCGAGGAAATCGGGGGCCTTACCCACGACGAGATAGTCTCCGGCGGAGATCGTCGCACCCTCTACAAACGTGTACTCGATTCCCTCGGTGAAGGCCCAACCTGCCAGCGAAATGTCGCGGGCGCTGCGGTTGTACAGTTCGACATACTCATAGCGTTCGTCGCGTGCGGCATGGTGATACATGATCTCATTGATCACGACGTCGCGGACCAGCTTGGGCGTGTTGGACGCGCCGAACGTGGCGGTCGCGAGGCAGTCCAACGAATTGGATCCGTCGGGATACCGACCGAACGTTCTTCCCGATTCCATTGCTTCATACTGAAGAGCGTCCAGAACGCGGATGGGCTCGGGTGGGACTGTGTCGGTCGCCGCGGTGACGTAGATCGTCTCGCCGGCCCAGTCCAGGGCAAAGGGCAAATCCTCAGGAGAACTGCCCTGTTCCACAGTCCAGAACTGCCCCGGTTGGAGCATGGTACCGGTGGGGATCTTGTATTTCAGCAAATGCAGGCGATCGTTGCTCAGGTAGACGTTACTCAGACTCACCGGCGTAGGACCAGGGTTGTAGAGTTCGATCCTCGCGGGATGGGAACACCTGCTGCAGGTGGCCTGGACTTCATTGACCACGATCCGAGCCCTCAGGTCGCTCCCGGCGTCGGGCTGTGCGAGGACTCCTCGCAGGGAAACGCTGCCGAAGCCATCGGAACTGCCGGCCAGGGTCGCGTTGTGGGCCTGGAACGCCAGGACATTCTCGCCCGGTAAGAGCAGGTTGCGGTGATTCGTCAGGTCCACCGTCGTCGCTGGGGGTTCTGCGGCGGGGCCGCCGCTGGCGTTATAGGCCGGCGGATCGCCAACGATGCCGCCAGAATCCGCGACGCGAGTACCGTTGAGGTACAGGACGTATCCATCGTCGTAGCGGACCTCGGCCTGCAACTGCGTGAGGGAGACGATCTGCGAGGCTGATAGTGTGAACCGCAGACGCGCGTAGATCGAGATGTAGTTGCCCGACATGTCGGACAGAACGGTGCCGATGTACTGCAGCTCGTCGGCGGCATTACTGTAACCGTAGCCGTTGGGTCCTTCGAGCCAGGCGGTCGTCGCAGGATCGTCATTGAAGCCTACCTGTGTCCATGCGGTGGTGGCTTTTCCGTCGGGGCCCGGCGAGGGTTCCTGTTTTCCTTTGAAGTAACGCCCCTGAGTTCCCACGTCAATGAACGTTACGAGGGTTGGATCGGCTGTCATGGCCTGCGATTGATCGGCCGAGCCCGGCGTGCCTCCGAGGTAGCTGCTGGCCGACCACGATTTCGCCTGGTCGGGGTCGCCTCCCAGCTTCGTCAGGACCAGCGAGTGCCCGGCACCATCGGGCGAAACGGGCCAGGGACTGGCGTCGTCGTATCGAACCGACAGGACAATCATGCCTGCGGCACTGGTCAACTCGATTCGTTCGCCGTCGTTGTTGAGTCTGCCCGAGAAGGGTCCCAGGACGGTGTCGATGCCATAGGCGGCCTTGAGGGCATTCGGATCGCGGGCGACCACAAGGTATGACTTCGGACCCAAGGTCGTGCCCGCCGGGAAGGTGTACTCGATTCCATTGGTAAAGGCCCATCCGCCCAAATCTTCTGAGACGGCTCGATTGTTGTACAGTTCGATGAATTCCAGCGGTTCGTCTCCGGTGACGACGTCCTCGACGGAATGATACATGATCTCACTGAAAACCAAGGCCCATCCCGGCTGCACCGGACACAGCACCATCACGCCAACAACTGCAACCAGAGCACACCAGAAACGAGACCGTCCTTTCATGGGCACTCTCTTCCTTTCTTCAGCCTTGCACCGCCAAACCCGCCCACCCCGGCCATCTGGGGCCACTCCTCGTCACTCTCGACGCCGGAACGTCGACATCACAAATATAGGACGTGCCGCAGATCCGATTCTAGCATATCGTCGGCTGTTTTGCCGCGGGATTTCCGGTTTTGTGGCGGTTTCTCTGAGGCATGTTCCGCCAGACGATGTCAATCAAATCCAAGAAGCTTCCCCAAGATAGAGGCCTTCCTCAGGTTTGCGACAACGGGTCATCCAGCTCGATGTAACCATTGGAGGAGATGTGCAGCATGGCCGAAGGGATGAACGCCAAGGCCACCCACCGATCCCGGCGGTCCCCACGTGACTTTGGAACGTCAGACCCATCCAGGGCTCCATCAATGTCGTGGGCAAAACCCCGAGCTCCGGGACCGGGAAACGGTGGCACAAACTCACTTCATGTCTTGGTTCATGCGAATTCCTTGTATTCCTGGTTGGTGATGATGCCAGGCTGGGGTTGCGGGTACTCGCCTTTGGCGTTGGGCTGTAAAGGAGCGGGATAACCGGTGGTGAATTTGTCTACATTCGGTGCGAATTCATGGGGGCAATTGAGGATTTGCTCGTAGGTAATGGTTTGGCCGGTATGGGCGGCCATTCGACCCATTGAGGTGACGAGGCTTGCCTCGGCGCCACGCTTGGCCTCGTTGTAGGGCCTGTCGTTGCGGATCGCTTCGACCAAATCGTCCCATTCGAGCTGGTAGGGGCTTTTCTCCGGCTGTGGGTATCTCCAAATCGGTTCGACACCTTCCATCAGATGGGTCTGGTACGTTCGGACCCTGCCCGGCGTATGGCCGCTGGTGGAGACAACCGCAGAACCCTTGGTGCCATGCACGAAACTATTGAAACCGTTCTGGCAGCCGGTGACGTTGCGCCCTTGGTAGAAGAGCTTCGTTCCGTCGGGATAGGTATATTCGACCGCATAGTTGTCGAAGTTTTGATCGACGGCGTCCCCACGGTACTGTCGGCCGCCCAACGCGTGTGCTGAGACCGGCCAGGCACCCTTCATCCATGACAACTCGTCGATCTGATGGATGTAATAGTCGCTGAAGACACCGCCGCTGGCCCAGATCCAGCTATGGAAGCTGCGGATCTGGTACATCAGTTCGTCCATGTCGGGCCGCTTGGGACCGACCGCCGCCGAACGACCGCTCATACGATAGCCTCGCATCATCAGGATGTCGCCGATTTCGCCTTCCTGAATTCGCTTGAGCAGTTCCTGTCTGCCTCGACAGTGCCGGACCATCAGGCCGACGCCGACCTTGAGGTTCTTCTGGTCCGC
>JAGPGT010000085.1 GCA_018055905.1 Phycisphaerae bacterium | reverse complement strand
AAGACTGAGGACGGATGCAGGGGATTGTCCGAACGATACAAAGGGGGGCGGGCCCGGCCCGCAAGAACAAGGTAAGTCCGAAGCCTGACGCCTGGGTGCGACGGGACCGGCTCTTACGCAGGATGATATGAACACGCTGTCGTTGAGAATGGTTTCGATCGCGATCCTGATCGGGGTTGCGAGCGTTTGCGCGGCGCAGGCCGTGGACGCGAGGAATCCGGAACGGCCCGAGCCGTGTTATGTGGTCATTGCGGTCGATGTTTCCGGGAGCATGGAGAAGAGCGACCCGGCGGAATCCGATGCCGGAACGCCGCGACAGACACTTCGAGACGAGGGGCAGTTGGTCTTCATGCAGATGCTGCCGTTCCTTCGTTCCGAGCTGTATCTGGGCATCGCCCATTTTTCGGACCGAGTGCGATATTCTTTGCCCAGCGCCGACACCGGGCCGCTGCTGGTTTGGGGCCAGACGTTTCTGACCGAATCGGCTTGTCGCAATATGGTGAGGTCCGCCGCGTTTCAGGCGACGTTCCGTACCAACATCGGTGAGAGCATGGATTGGGCTGCGTCGCGGATCGCGGACGCTCGCAGGCAGCATGGCCCTGGTCCCGGCAAGCTGATCGTGCTGACCAACGGAGACCCTCGGGACAGCGCGCGGGAGCTGGATCGCGGCAGCGGTCCCCTGATGAGCATGGCCAAACGGTTGGCCGGGCAGCAGATCCAGATGTATCCCATTTTGATCAATGCGGCGGCGGTGCGATCTTCGGATCGTCAGTCGCGGCTATCGGCTGATGATGTCGCGGCGGAGGATCTCATGCACTCGGTGGCGTCTCTGACCGGGGGCAGGGCGTATCGTCTCACTCGTGACCTTGGCTTCGCGGACATTCTCATGGATGTTTTCGGCCTAGGCATGCAGGTCCGCGTCGAAGATCTGCGGGTCGGTCGATACGACTGGGCGATCGTCGCTGTGGGCGAACCGGTGAGGTCCGCAACGGTCGAGCCTGTGGTCGGGACCGACAAGGCCCTTCGCACGCTGACGATGGATGGCGGCCTGGAGGCCAGCTCTGGGATTCGCACGAATGTCATCACGTCGTCGGGATATCAAACGACGATTCTCCGACGTCCCGAAGCGGGCGGTTTCATCGACCGTTTCTGGCAGGGCAAGTGGAAGCTCGGTTCGGCGGATGCACGGACGCCTCCCACGGTGCGGATCTATCGGATTCCCGATTTCTTCGTGCAATTGGAGTTGACGCCGGAATTGCCCTGGTGGTTACACGAACAGGTGCAGGTGAAGGCTCAACTTCGAGATCGGCACCGGAGGGTTCCCGACGGTGGAGCGGCCGACGCAGGCAAGGACCTGTCGATTCTTTTCAGGGCCGCATCCAGGGAGATGGGCAGTCCTGTCCTGGTGGACACGGGACGCTGGACTACACCCTCTCGACTCTACGAAGCGGAGCCTTTTACGATCGGGGCACCTGGTCTGTACAAGCTGACCTGCGAATTGCGTCATGCGATTGGCGATGTGAATGTTCCGATTCTCCAGGCTGTGAGCGATGTGTACGTGCACTCGGAGTGCGTGAGCATCAAAGTGGTGAACGCTGCGAACGAGGAAACGATCGCGGAAGTGCCGCCGACGGCGGGAACCACGGTCAACCTGAGTCTGCCGGGCGGTCAGGACGTTTACTTCCGCATCGCAAGTAAAGGGGAGTTCAACGTCGAGCCGTTGTCGGGCACGCTGTTTCTGGAGCCGTTGGATCAGACGGATTGGATCTTGAGGAAGGCCGACTCGGGGAGTTTGGTGGCGGGCCCGGTTCGTCTGATCGAACGAGAAGAGCGTCTGATCGGTCGGGCAGATTTGAACGTTCGAACACACGCCGGTGTGCGGCATATTCGTCTTCCCCGGTTCCAGGTGGTTTACCGGCCGGCTCCGATGCGGATCGAGTCTCGTTTCACCGATCCTCGGGAGGCGCTGTGGGTGGGAGAGTTCCACAAGCAGTCTGTCGTCATTTCAGCGTTCCCTGTCTTCGAGCGGTTCCGCGACGCGACGATCAACCGATTTCCAGATGGTTTGCCCCAGGCGAGGATCCGTACCGTCGACACGCGTTCGGGTACTACGCAGGTCACTACGCCACAGAGCCGTGTGCTCGAGCCTCCCCAGGCGGGCCAGTACCAGGGGCGGACCGTTACTGCGACGTATTTCGTGGAATCGACGATCCCCATTCCCTCCGCCGACAAATTCGAAATCGAGCTAGGTCCGGCGATGGAGAACCTCCAGGGGACGACGAAGACCTACGCCATCGTCGATCCTGTGGCGCAGGGGCTTTTCAAATGGTCGGTGACGCAGCCGGGACAACCTGCGACGCGGCAGAGCGCCGTCTCCGACACCCTTTTCTGCGGCGAGCCGATTCAGTTCCACGCCGAATGGCGGGCGGATCAGAATGTCTCCGCGGTACGTTTCGAGTTCCCGCAGACGGACGCCAACGAACCGGCGTTTGTGGATGTGCCGGTGACGGTCGGGATGAACCAGGCGGATATCGAGCGAGTGGTGCCCGGATTGGAACAGGGGCAAACGCTCCCGGTCCACGTGCACGTGACGATGCGTCCGGCGGGGGCGGATCGTGAGTTGCAAGTCAAGCTCAATGCCGGCCGATTCCGCGCCGAGGACCGCCGGGTGGTTCTGGAGGACCTCAAGGCGGGCCAGGGTGCGATGACGGACATCCCGGCCTACGCGTGGGAGCCGGTCGAGATTCCCTTGCGTGCGGTGTTCGCCGGTTACACCGCCACCGATCCGCGGCACAACGCCGCCATCGAACAATTCAAGAAATCCTGCGTCGTCCGGATCGTCGGCAAGGGCGAGCAGACCTGGGACGTATCGGACACGATCGAATGGACGTCGGTGACGTCCGTGGAAGGGACTGACAGACGGTGCGAGCTGATCGGGCGGGCAATTTATACGCCCGACGCTCCAGGACGGGCGGCGGTTGAGGTGACGGCCCAGACTCCGGCGGTCCAAGGAGCGGAGGCTTCACCGCGACGGGCTTATGCGCACGTGCTGGCTCGGTCGCCTCGAGTGACGGTCACGATCCATCGGCTTACCCCGACCGGCGAAGAGCCTGTGTTCGATTCGCGTCGCTGGAGTGCGGGCGAGGGAGGCCTATCCACGGTACAGAGCCGATTCTCCACCCGTCTGCGAGTGGATGTCCGTGGCAGCGACTGGGCTTCCACGGGACAATTGCATTCCTGGCGGACCGCGATCCGTCTTCTCCGCCGGCCGACTCCCGAGGCCGAGTGGGTCTCCGAATCCTCGGAAGTCGGCGAACTGACGCTCGAAGGCTCGCTGCTGCGCGAGGTCCAGACCGCAGGCAACGGCGAGTACGCTCTGGAACTGACGGGACATGATTTGCAATCGGGTCGCCGGACCGCGTTTTTCCGGACGCCGGTGATCGCGGCGGTCCGTCCGCACGAGATCAAGCCCACGTCGGCCCCACCTGCGTGGCTGACTTCCCGTGTTCGCCAGTGGCCCTTCGAGTACCAGGTGACGCTCCATCAGGAAGCAGCGGACGAGAGCGGCTCGCAGGCCCTTGCGTTCCAGTTCCAACTGCCGGGCCAGACGGAAGTCTGGATGGACGGCGCGACGTCTTCGGTTCCGTCGCAAGCACCGCAGGAGAGATTGCTTGTGGTCAAGGGCCCCCGGTTCCTGCCTGCGGTGCAGGGACTTCGCGATGGGAAGGTGCAGTTCAGGCTTTCCCGCCAGGGGTTGGACCTTCTGCGGTGGGATTGTCCGGACATTCGGGTGATTCCGCCGATCCTGGACCGGCTGGCCCTGAGCCATTGGAATCACGCCAACGCATTCGATCTGAAAGCGGCGGAATTGATTTTCGATGGGACCACGGAACTCTGGGTGCGACCCCAGTTCCGCGCGGCGCCCGAGTTGGAAGGACAGTGGGGGGCTTCGGAATCGACGGTCTACTTGTGGCGGCAGCAGGAAGGGGAATCCGCCGGCGCACCGGTCGAGGCAAGGGTTCTCGAAAGTCTGTCGGATCAAAGCCTTGCGGGAACTCAGGCGTTCAAGGTCGAGAATCCCACCGCAGGCAACGCGGTGCGAGTGATGCCTCGACGCGTTCGGCTCAGACTGGTGGGTTGGCCCCAGCGTCCCTCGACGGAACGGTATTCCCTTGCGGCCTCGGTTGTCTATCGGCCCACGACCGATGCGGCGTCAGGGCGGACGGTCACGGAGTGGAGCGAACTCCAATCCATCCGGTTGAACACCCCCTGGGTGGTTCCGCTATGTTGGTGGCCGGTCGCGGCGATCGTGATCCTGGGCATCTTTGTTGCTTTTCTCCGCCTGTTTGTCCCCAACCCAGGGTATCTTCCCCTGGACATGAGGTTGGAAGAAAACGTTGCGGTCGTCGAACCCGTCCGGCTCGACAATCCCGTTCTGGTCGACCTCCAGGAGACTTCGCTCGTCAAGGACGTTCAGTTGTACACGCGGTATCTTCGAAACCGTTGGAACGGCAGTGTGCTGGCGTTGTTCGTTGGGCCTTTGCGGGTTCTGTTGCGGCGGGCGCTGTGTCCACGTCGATGGGCGTGGATGGCGGTGATTCCCCGGGTCCGAAGCGACGCTCAATCTGTCCGCAGTGGTCTGATGTGCGTTTGGACAGGTCTGGGCGCTCGGCGGGGCCGTCTCTGGTCTGAACATGACGGTTCGCAGCGACTGCCGGAAGACGGGCAGGTCAAGGTGGTACACCTGGATCTGGCTTACCGTGTGGACAACGTCGATAGAAAAATGCGCGTCACGGTTCGAATCGGGCGGATGTCGCACAGAGAGTTGTTGTAGAATTCCGATGGGTTATGCCCATCGGGTGATCGCCTCCGACCCGGAAAAGCTGCACGGGGTTCAAGCCCCGCCTGCGTCGGAGACGGTGATCGAGAGAGAGTTGAGGAACAGAGAATGCGACTGAGTAATAGTCCTATCGTCGTGCGTCCCACCCTGATCGTGGGACTGGGCGGCACCGGGGTTCTGGTCTGCCAGTGGGCGGAACACTACATCCGTGAGCTGTTCGGACACGTTCCCTCCTTCATCCGGTTCTTGAAGTTGGACACCGACGCATCCGACGAAGGCGGCCCGCCCGAAGGAATTCTCTCGGATTTCATCAACCTGTTTCATTACGTCGATGTCGGCGAAGTCGTGCGCGACAACGCCAGTTACCCTGAGTTTCATCCTCACCTGGACTGGATGCGCGGCTTCCGAGAGGATGCGACGTTCGCCGACTACGGATGCCAAGGCATTCCGCGTCTGGGACGGCTCGCGTTCTTCGAACTTCGTGAGACAGTGATTCACGAAGCGGTCGCAACCCGCTTCAGCAGTCTTCGGACGAGCACCCAGCAGATTGTGGAAGAGCAACCGGACCAGTTTATTCTGGCGGCCGATGGTGCGCCGGCCGTGCACATCGCCAGCAGTGTCTGCGGCGGGACCGGGGCAGGGTTGCTCATCGATATGGCCTACAACCTGCGATGGTGGTCGCGTGAGTCGTTCCCCAAACCGGCCGAGATCATCGGGCATCTGCTTTTGCCCGACGCCTTCCGCGTCGATCCAATGCTTCGACCCAAGCTGGAAGCGACCGCCTGTGCGACGCTCGACCAGATCGAGTTCCTCAGCGATGAACGCCGACCGGATATCCGTGTGCGGTATCGCAGCAGCCGTGCCGGGGAGGATTGTTTCCGTCGGGATACAGCTCCTTTCAACTTTTTGTATTTGCTCAACGGCCAGGTCGACATGGGCAGTGGCGACCGCAAACACCTGGTCCGCCAGATCGCCCGCGTGATTCGCGCGATGGCGTTCGAACCGATCGGTCAGCAGGTCCGATCCGACGCGAACAACAAACTCGCGGAGATTCTGCCGCAAAGAGATCCCGTCAACAACCATCGCCAATGCTTCTCGAGCTACGGGTTGTGGTGCGGGACGCCGGGGCATGGGCGAGCCAACATCGAGTCTCGAATCCTGGCCGAGTTGGAGACCCTGGGCCGGGATCGCCAAGAGGCCCGCGCCCTCTATTCCCCGCAAGTGCAGACGCGAATTGCCGAGACGCTGGGCGCGTCGCCCGGGATCAACGAGTTCATTCAGCCGGTGATCGCCTTCCGATGGGATCCACCGGGGCGGGGAACCTCGCAGGAGGTTTTGTCGAGCGTTCTCCAGAGCGTTCGACGTTATCTTGAGACCTCGCTCTTGCCCGCAGCCCGCAAAGAGGGCGAGAAGATCCAGGATTCCAGCAAGCCGATCGAACGCCTTCTTGAAGCGACCGACGAAATGCTCAGCCGGGATTTTTTCAACGCAGAACAGCTCAGACCCATCAGCCAGATCGGCGCGTGCTTGGACGCTTGGGTGGAGGCTCTCGAAATCTCGGTGAACCACCGGCAGGCTGCTACGGCGCCGAAGATCAACTCCGTCGTCACGGAAATCCTGGCCGCCGTGCGTCAGAGCCTCGAGAGTCTGGAGCAGAGAGTTCCCGCGATCTCCTGGACGAGCACGGACATCGCACCGCTGATAAGCGAGGCGATCGACCAGCGGTGGAACGCGATGGCCGAGGCCATTCTGCACGAGAACTTGCTGGGATCGCTCAAGACGACATTACGGGTCTTCTCGATTCGCAAGCAGGCCCTGGAAGCCTTGATCGAGTTGTCCTGGAAACGCCGGACCGGCGGTGAGAGGGCCCTGGGGGCCAATGCTTCCGGACGATCCAACGGATCTCCTCGCTTGGCGGATTTCTTCTCGACGCCCCTGTGCGCGTCGTTGGAGTCGAACAACGCCCTGGACAACGTTTCGGAACGGGATCTTCGCCAGAGCCTTATCCGTCCGGTCCTGTTGGGAACGGTGATGTCCATCCGCGAGGCCAAGCCCGAACTGGCGGACGTGCGGGCGGTGGAAGATCGGCTCGCGCAGAACCTGGGCCAGTTGGCCGGGGAGATGAAGCGTTTTCTACGCGACATCGAGAATCACGGCTGGGACCTGTTCCGCAACGGGTTGGGCGACCACCAAGCCAGCAACGAGCATCCGTACTATCGAAGCATTTGCGAGATCTGGAGGCTGGCCGAGCCCAAAATCGACTTGTCGAAATCCCGCAAGTATGCAGCGCCGCTGGATGTCACGGTGGCACAACAGGTCCCCGGATCGTGCGTCCCGCAACTGCTGACGCACAACTGCGAGATTAGTTTGCGGGAGGCCAATGTGGACGAGAACTATCGGCACATCACCGGCGAATGGCTCCAGATCCTGCGTCTTCGCTACGGGTTCTGTCTCGAAGCCATCAGTCGGTACAACAAGTATGTGGCAGCCACCGATGAATACGTCCGTCGGATGGGTTTCGAGTTCTCCGATCTGTGGCTGGACAAGAGCTGGTATGTTGCGTACCAGAATGCACTGGCGGAATGGCGCAGCCAGAGCAACAGCCAGAAGGACACGATGGAACGTCGGACCTATGAGGCCAACGCCGCCAAAGTGGGGGGGCTGCGCAAGCTCCTCGATTCGGTGAGTGAGCGGTTGCGGCAACAGATGCGGTCGGTGACGGAGCCGGAGGTCGGCATCCGCATGGCGGAACTGCACGGCGGGACGAGTTCTCGCATCGACCTGATGCTCCACAGCATACCGCTGGGCGATTCTGAAGCGGTTCGGCAATGCCTAACCCGATGCCTGGCGCTTGTGGAGGCACTGCTGCAGAACGTGTCCCAGTCCATAACGGGTCTGCCGGAGAAGGAGCGACAGGCGGTGAGCGATATGCTTGAAAGTTGCCGGGCCGACATGCAGGTGTTTCGCGAAAACGTATAGGATCGACGTTCGATGATGGACAATTGGTTGTTCGGCAGTTGCGGAGCGATCGTTCGAGAAGGCTGTAAACAGCAAGCCTTGCGGACGGCCGGACTGGCAAATCGTAAATAGTCAATAGCAGACTGCAGGGGTTTTCGTGGGCGCAAAGAAGGGTCGAAAAAAAGGGTTGGGACCGTTCCCGACGCTGTTCGTCGGGGTCGGACCCTGCGCCGAGCGGACATTGTCGGAGTTCTCCGGTCTGGTCCGGCGTCTGACCATCCCGATCCAGGGGCCGTTCGGCCTGGCGCTCACGGATTCCTATTGCGAGGATTTGTTCCAGTGCGACTGGCCCTGGGCGTCCGACTTCAAGGTTCCTGAGGCTTCGGTCTTTCGCGACCGGTCGGAATTCGTCGGTCGGGACGACAACAAGCTCCTGACGGTTCTATCGTCTCTGGTGCGCCGCTTGCGGTCTGTCGGGCAGGTCGTCGATCCCGCGGGGCCCGGGCGTCTGCGGATGTGCTGCAACGTTCTGCTGGATCTCTCCGATCCCGGCGTGGTAGGTTCCGCTGTGCGATTGATGCATGCCCTTCGGAAAGTGGATCCGGCGTTGGATGTCACTGTATTGGGTCTGACGGACCGGACTGCAGCCACAGACGCCGCCTGCGACAGCAAGTGGTTCGACGTCTGGAACATGCTCCTGGCGGCGCTCCAAAACGAGCCTCTCGCCCAGCGAGTATATCTGCTGGACGGTTGTGACGCCGAACGGACCTGGTTCGAACGCCCCGAGCAGTTGCACCAGCTCGGAGCTGAATTCCTTTTGCATCATGGTCTGACCTGTCGCAGCCTCCTGCGACAGGGGGAGCGGGCGCGAACCGCTGTGACCGAAAGTCTCCTTCACGTGTGTGGCTCGTTCGGTTGCCGTGCCGTCCATGCGGATTTGTCCCTCGTAGCCGAGAGGCTTGCTGCGAAGATCGCAAACGAGGATCTGGGGGATCTGTACGACCGGCCCCTCCCGGACGGCTGGGCCGAGAGTCTGGATGAGCAGGCGCAGTCTCTCGTCGACAAAATCGCGGGTATTTGCGAGAAGGCCTACCAGACCCGGACGGCTCCGGGGGGCGAATGGCGCGATCGTCCCGGCGTTCTGTTTCCGGGCCAAACGGAAATCGATGAAGCGGTCGCCAAGGCGATCAAAAACGTCTGTTCGCGAGAGCCGCTTGCGAGTCTGTGCCGATTCTTTTCGTGCCTTCAGCCGCAGCTCGACAAGTTGTTGACCCGACAACGGTTGTGGGAACGGATCCGCACCCGCCGGAGTGTGGCCGAGGCGTTTCGACAGCAGGAAAGCTCCACCTACGAGCCGATGAGGATCTGGCTGTCACAGGCCCAAACCCGTTGGACCGACCGCTTTACCCCCGAGCAGGAGGAATTGTCCCATGTGGCGGTAAGCCGTCCGGCCAGCCGCAAGGGGTATCTGGCGGGCATGTTATTTTTCGTGATCGGGTTGGCCGGCATCTCGGCTGGTTTGTTCACGCGAGAGATCTTCTTCGTGATCGGAGGCGGATGGTTGTCCCTGGCGGCTTCGGTTTTGATGACCCTGCCGACCGGGTGGATTCGGCATGTGCGCCACCGTGTTCGAGAAGGGCAGGACGTATCCTCGTCCGGACCCCTGATCGCCTATCGAAAACGCATCGGCGGATGGGGATTCTGCGTCGGCGCCGTGATGATCCTCGCGGGTCTGGTCGGCTTGACATGGCCGCTGTGGCCCCATGAATGGACTTCGATCTCGACGGTCTGGGCGTTGGCGATGGCTGTGATCGCAGGCGTCGGCCTCGCTTCGGTTGTCGCTTGTCCGTCACTGGGGCATCCGGATCGAGTCGAGGAGAGCGAAGCCCCTGGGCACCTGAATCCCCCGGCGTGGCGATGTCGCGGCGCGGGTGTGGTGTGCCTGGCCCTGGCCTGGCTGGTCTTCTGTCTGGGTCTCCCGAAGCTGTCGGCTCCAGAGAGCGTCGTTCAGTGGGTCTCGCATGGGATCGGGCTTGCGCTGATGGCTGCGGGAGTCGGTTGGGTCCTGCTGCCGCGGACGGGGTACTCCTGTTTCGTCGATCGCGTTCCGAAGATGCCGCAGCCCCTGGCCGGTGGGATCGGGCGTCCGTCGGCGAATCATGATCTTGGCCATCGGCTTTCTGCGATGGTCGGTTGGATCCATCGTCTGACGCTCGAACGCGATCATGGTTTGAGCGGGACCGTCGTGGTTCCGCGGGGCCGTGAGACTCTGTTCGATTTTCTGGCCGCCGATTGGGAGGAGCAACTGGCCGGCGCGTTCCGCCAGGCGTTGGAGGTTCGATCCGGCAAGTCTCTGCTGGCGCTGGCCATGCAGCCGGCGCTGTGGACCGAATGCGTTACGAAAGAGCTTCAGGATCCGCACGCGACGAGCCGCGACTTGACGTGCCTGTTCACGCTGCAGGCGGTCAAGGCCTGGATCGAGTCGCACACGCTGGCGGAGCTGATGGCCATGGTCAAGGTGGACGTCGAGCGATTCGCCCAGATGAGTGTTCGGCTCGCGTGCCCCCATTGGCCGACGCCTCGCGCCGAGCCGGACCTCAGCGCGGGCGTGATCGCTGTCGCCAAACCCCTCTGGGATTTGTTGGCCCCTTCGCTACAGACGGTTGGGCCGGTGCCGATCGTTCCGCTGGATTGGGACGTTCGCAGCGACGCCATCCTCGTCGTGCGGATTGTCCAGGGGCTGACCGAAGGTTGGCGAGGATTTCCCGGCCTGCCGGGACAGGCGGGTGTCCAGAGGATCGCCGCCGGGCCAGATCCGAAGTAGCCTTCTTGCCCGGCGTTGGAGGGCGAGTCGACTTCTTCTTCAGGCGGAGCCTGAGTCTCTTCTTCATCACATAGGGGTCTTCTTTCTCCTTCCTGAGAATCCCGGCAGTTGAAGATTCTCCTGGTTCGTTGTAGACTCTCTGCAACATGTGGCCGTCGTCCGCGACTATCGTGCTGGGGCCACTCTGTGCGAAGTTCTGGATGAGTATGGCGGCAGTTGAGATCAGGTCGTTGACGAAATGGTACGGGCGGTCGCGTGGGATCGAGGACATCTCCTTCTCCATCGAACCCGGTGAAATCTTCGGATACCTCGGCCCCAACGGGGCAGGCAAGACCACGACGATCCGCTGCATCTTGGGTCTGTTGCGACCCAGCGACGGCGAGGTTCGCGTCCTGGGGCAGCGAGTGAAAGCCGGACGCGGCACGATGCACGCGAGGATCGGCTACCTGCCGGGCGAATTCCGCATCTGGGGACGTCCCAGGGCCGAGCGGTCGCTGAGCGTGCTGGCGGCGCTGGGGGGAGACTGCGGCGCCGCGGCTCGACGCAGGGCGTTGGCCGAGCGTCTGGAACTGGATCTCAGGCGTCCCGTCGGCGACTTGTCCAAGGGCAATCGCCAGAAGGTGGCCGTGATCCTGGCATTCCAGCATCAGCCGGACGTGCTGATTCTCGACGAGCCCACCGCGGGCCTCGACCCGCTCATGCGGGACGTCGTTCTCAAACTGATTCAGGAGACTGCCGCCGCCGGGGCGGCTGTTCTGTTGTCCTCGCATGATCTGGACGAAGTGTCGGCCATCTGCGGACGGGCCGCGATTCTCCGAGAGGGCCGTCTGGTGGAACTGGCGCCGATCTCGCAGATCGTGCAACAGGGTGAGCAGCGACTGAAGGTATGGTTCGCCGACCCGACGTTGCGTCCCGACGCGGCTGTCGCCCGATTGCCCGGCGTGCGGGTCGTCGAACAGGAACCTGGCGTCTTGCACCTGGCCTACCAGGGCCCGGCGGCCCCGGTTCTGAGGTGGCTCAGCCAGTTTGCCGTCGATCGCGTCACGACACCGCAGACATCGCTGCAGGAGGCCTTTCTTCAGTATTACCAGGAGCCGTCCGGTTCCACGTGCGGGATCGGCGATTCGAGAGGACTGCGTGCATGATTCGATCTCGCCGCCCGCCGTTTCCAACGACGTTGCTGTGGTTTTGGTTCCTTCGCATCCTGCCTGCGTGGTTGGGAATGGCCGCGGTCATCTTCCTGATGCAGATTGCGGTGGCGGCCATCGTTCATGACAACGCGAACGTCAAGATGTTCTTGACGATCCTTAAGCATCTTCCCTCGATTGTCCGGACCGCCATCGGCGGCGATCTGGTCGAATCGGGCAGTCTGACGGCTCTGTTGACAGTGGGTTATCAGCATCCGCTAGTCATGTTTCTGTACATGCTGTACGCGGTCGGTGTGCCCGTCGGACTGCTTCCCGGAGAGACCCAACGGGGTACCATGGAACTGATCCTCAGCCGTCCGATTACGCGAACACAGGTCTACGTTTGTGCGGCAATTCTATCGCTTGCGGGGATGTTCGGTCTAATCTCAATGATGTTTCTGGGGACTTTTGCCTCGGTCCATATCTACACGTTCAGCGAGCCGATTGATCTGAGTCTGTTCCTGCGTTTGTCCGCCTGTGCGGCATTGCTGGCGGGGGCATTCGGGTCCTTCGCCTTGGTATGTGCCGCATCATTCGAGCGGCTATACTCGGCCGCCGGTGTGGCGGCGGGTTTTCTCACCCTCAACTACTTCATTGCCATCGTGGCTGAATGGTGGCCCCCTTTGCACTTTCTGCGTAAGGCGACGCTCTTCTATCTGGTCTATTATTCCAATCTCTGGTACGCTTGGCCTCTTGAAAACATGGCTTGGCTCGGGGCCATTCTGGTGGCTTTGGCCATTCTCGGCGGCATCATCTGGCGATGTCGCGACCTCCCATCCTAAGATTTCCTATTTCCGAGAAAGCAATATTTCCAAGAATTATTCTTGGAATACATAAGACTTTTGGCTATAGTACCAAGACTATAGGCAGGAGATCGGTCGGTCGGTCTTGCCGTAGGGTGAGGCAGGCGACGGAGGAAAAGATGGCATGGCGAATCGAAACGGATGTTCAGCCTGGTTATCTGATCATCCGAATTCTGGGACAGGCGGACGCTCGGGTTTCCGGAGAGATCATAGCGGGCGTCTTTCGCGAGATCGCTTCGCACCATTGTTCGAGTCTTTTGATTGACATTCGGGGGGTGGAAGGTCGAGTGGGGGTTCTGGAGACATTCAACATCGTATCGAGTTACCCGTCAATCCAGGGCCTCCGTGCCGCGATTGTGGACCGGCCCGAGCACAGCAGTTGGTTCGAGTTCTACGAGACGGTCTCCGTAAATCGGGGATACCAAAACAAGGTATTCACTGACATGGACGAGGCCATCCAGTGGCTGACGGCGTAACCCGACAGGGGACCTGTAAACGACGTCGAAATCTGTCGGCGATAGTGGATCGCGGTTGTTGCAGGTGTTTCCTGATCCCCGGCGACCTTCGGAAAATGATCTTGCGTTCTTTGTGATGGCAAGCGACAATGACTCGGTACGAGCTCGGAGCTTGTGCAGGCTGTCGCAAATTGTGACCGTCCGCTGTGTGAAAACAAAAGAATGAACGCCCTCCGGGGAGGGGCCGTAATCCCTATATGTGGGTTTGCGGGTCCCGAAGGACATCCCAAAACGGATTGAACGGATGAGAGGGTGCCTTTTATGAAGCTGCAAGAAAGAAAACCATCGGGCAGGGAAAAAGATCAGGCGGCCATTGAGCGTCTGGCCGAATTGCGGGAGAAACTCCACTCCGAGGACGTCTCGACGGCCAGGAAGGCTGCGTTCAGTCTGTCTTGGATGCAGGAAGATGGTCTGGATATTTTTGTGGAAGCTCTCTTCGGCAGTTTCCCCAGGACCGCCAAGCAGGCGGCGGCCTATGGGCTGCGAAGCATGAACGGTCGGATGCGAAAGATGGCCGAGGAGGTTCTGACCAAGGGGTTAACGCACTCCAACCGGATTACTAAAGAAACCTGTGCCAAGTCGCTGTTGCTGATGAAACAACCTCCGTCCGCCAAGAAAAAAGGCGGTTTCAAAGGCCGGCCCGGCGGTGGCGGTGGCAGACCCCGTGGTCCTCGCATCAAGGAGTTCCGCAGCCACAGTTCCGTGCGAAACGAACAGCCCTCCAGAAACGGCCCACCGAGAAACGGTCCCCCCAGAGGCGGCCCCCAGCGAGGTAACCGGTGAGTCTCTGAGAAGCATCCTGATCCTGGCCCCGGCCAAAGCGCACAGAACCAAGATCTGGACACAGCGTGCTTGTTTTGATAGACTGACCGATGGGAAGTTCGTCAGGAAGTAGAATCCACCGAGGCAGCGAGTCATGGGGAGAGAAGCCGGCATAGTGTATTCGACCGAGTATGGACGGATGTGCTTTGATTGTGAAAAGCCCATCGCCCAGTGCGTCTGCCGCAAGGAGAAGGCGGTTCCCACGGGCGATGGGATCGTGCGGGTCTCGCGGGAGACCAAGGGGCGTAAGGGCAAGGGCGTGACGCTCGTCACGGGCGTTCTCCTGGCAGAGGACGGGCTCCAGAAGCTCGCCACCGAGCTCAAGCGAAGGTGCGGGGCCGGCGGGACGGTGAAAGACGGCGTCATCGAGATTCAGGGCGACCATCGTGACCTGCTGGTGGCGGAGTTGACCCAGCGAGGCTACACGGTCAAACGCGCCGGCGGATGAAGGTAAATGTAAGTTCTGAGCAGATCAGGGATTAGGATTCACTGGGTTCGCGGCGGGACATTGCGGAGGCGGCAGGGCAGGGCGAATGGGCCGGTCGGATTGTCGTTTTTTCGCGTAACGTCTTGTGCCTTCCTCGGACTATTGCTCTGAGAACGCACGCAGCGAGGGTATAATCAGAATCTGCGGCTACGTTGAAGATCGGCGAGTCATGGG
>JAGPGT010000309.1 GCA_018055905.1 Phycisphaerae bacterium | reverse complement strand
TTGCCGTCGTTGTCGTAGGCGCCGCCGCCGCCGCGGGCGATGCGAACCGAGGCATGCTCGCACTGGATGTAGTTACCGCCGCGGGCGCCGAGGTAAAGGGCCCCCTGTTTGCCGCCGCGACGCGTGGGGTCGGGCAGGTTGCGGATATCGACCACCAGAGGCACGCCGTCGTAGTCCATCAGGGCAAAATGCATGTTCGGAGTTTCGCCGTTGTCGTCCCAGGCGAAGCGGTTGCCCGCCGCGACGACTCTCGTCGGCACGTCGCTCCAGTTGAGCATATGACGCACGTCATCGAGGTAGTGAATACCCCAGTTGGCCATCTCCCCGTCGCCCCAAGCCCACTGCCAGTGCCAATCGTAGTGAAACTGCTGCCGCATGACAGGAGTCATGGGGCCTGGACCCGCCCAGAGGTTATAGTCGATGGTCGGCGGCACGGGTGTCGGTTCAGTCACTTTTCCGATGCTCGCACGCGAATGCAGCACGGAGCAGTGGACCCACCGGACCTTGCCGTACTTGCCCGCCTGGATGTCGTGGGCAGCCTCCTGCACCGCCGGGCACGACCGATGCTGCGTCCCGGCCTGTACGATCCGGTTGTACTTGCGGGCGGCCTCGACCATCTTTCGACCCTCCCAGATCGAATGGCTCACCGGCTTCTCCACGTATACATGCTTGCCCGCCTGGCAGGCCCACACCGTCATCAGCGAATGCCAATGGTTCGGCGCCGCGATCACCAATGCGTCGACATCCTTGCGATCCAGGACCTCCCGCACATCCGCATACCCCCGAATCGCCTCGTCCCCGACGTTATATCTCTTCTTGAACCCCGCCACTCCCTGCTCGAGAATCTGCTTGTCCGGATCGATCAAGGCAACGACCTTCACGCCCTCAATCTTCATGAAGTCGTTGACGTGGGCCCCACCCCGGCTGCGAATCCCTGCCACCGCCAGGCGAATTTCGCTGTTGGCCCCCAACACGCTGGGCATGAGGTTAAACGAAGACAGGGCCACATACGAACCGGCCGTCGCAGCCGCAGCGCCCTTCAAGAACCCCCGGCGATTCATTTCACTCATCATCTGCTCCTTTCGTTGTCCACCAAGCAATCGCGCGTTTCCACGCGTACGACATAAACAAGACGGTTCCGGCAAATCACCTATTGCGAGAACTCACAGCTTTCATTGTACCAAACATTGCAAGGCGACATAACCGGTTCTTCTGAAAGACACGTCGATGGACGACAGGGTCGTTCTTGAAACTCCGGATGGAAGGCCCACCCAGTCGCCAAGGCGTTTCTTCAAAAGTCGTTGGGACGTAGAGACTGAGCCGTTTTCTCTGGCCCCTCTCGGTCCCGCGTCGTCGTATACATACATTGACATTTCGGCCGTACAGCACTATGATCAGGCCACATACATGGGACAGAATTCCGTCAACATTCTGGGAATCGAAACGAGTTGCGACGAGACCGCAGCGGCTGTCGTCGCCAACGGAGGCGAGGTACTTTCGTCCGTCGTCGCTTCGCAGACCCAGCTGCACGAGAAATACGGCGGCGTCGTACCGGAGATCGCCTCCCGGGCGCACATCGAGAAGATCTATCCTGTCATCACGGAAGCCCTGGAGCGGGCGGATGTCGGCAGGGATCAGATCAACGCGATTGCGGTAGCCAATCAGCCCGGCCTGACCATCGCCTTGGTCGTCGGCGTAACCGCGGCCAAGACGCTGAGTTTCATGTGGGGCAAACCTCTGATCGCAATCAACCATCTACACGCCCACTTGCAGTCGGCGATGTTAAGCGAGAAAAGCTTGGAACTGCCGGCGGTCGCCTTGATCGTCTCCGGCGGGCACACCTGCCTCTACGAAGCCAGGTCGCCACTGGAACTTCGCCTCCTAGGCACGACCATCGACGACGCCGCAGGCGAAGCCTTCGACAAAGTCGCCACGATCCTGAAGCTGCCCTACCCCGGCGGGCCGGTCATCGAGCGGATCGGCAAACAGGGCGACCCCAAGGCGATCGACTTCCCGCGCTCCATGCTGGAGAAAGGCTCGCTCGATTTCTCCTTCAGCGGCCTCAAGACCGCGGTGCTCTACCACTGTCGGGGCCAGGACATGAACGGTCAGGACAAGGTCGATTCCATGACCGAGCAGCAGATCGCGGACATCGCGGCGTCGTTCCAAGCCGCGGTGATCGACGTGCTCGTGAAGAAGACCAAGAGGGCAGCCGAGAAGATCGGCGCCAGAACGATTCTCATGGGTGGCGGCGTCGCCGCCAACGGCACGCTCCGCCAGGCCATGCAGAAAATGGCTGAAAAAAGCAGGCCTCCGCGTCGGTTGCTGGTAGCGCCGAAGCAGTATTGCACGGACAACGCGGTCATGGTGGCCTCGCTGGCATACCACAAATACCAGGCGAGACTGTTCTCGCCACTGACGCTGGAGCCGAGTTCGACGGGATAAAACGCGAATTTCGAATTTCGGATTTCGGATTTTCTTGAAGTGAGGATTCATCCATTCAACCGGAACACTTGAGACAACTGTTGGAGCAGGTCCAAGGCGGCCAAGTGGACATCGATCAGGCCATGGAGCGACTGCGAAGCCTGCCATATGAAGACTTGGGATTCGCTCGCGTGGACCACCATCGGCAGCTCCGCAAGGGGTTCCCCGAGGTGATTTTCTGCCCCAGCAAGACCACCGAGCAGATCGTCCGCATCTTCGAATCGCTCGCCTCGCGAGGCAACAACGTCTTGGCGACGCGGGCCCGACCGGAGGCGTTCGAGGCCCTCATCAAAGCCGGTACGTGCCCGGGTGTTCAATACGACGAACTGGCCCGCACGATCACGCTGCGACAGAAGGAGCTCCCCTCGTCTAAAAGTATGCTGCCGATCGTCACGGCCGGCACCGCGGACCTTCCGGTCGCAATGGAAGCCAAAGTCACCGCCGAGATGATGGGCCAGCGGACGGAGCTGATCTGCGACGTGGGCGTGGCAGGTCTTCACCGACTCCTCGGATCGGTGTCCAGGCTCAATGAAGCCAACGTGTTGATCGTCGTGGCCGGCATGGAGGGGGCGCTGGCCAGCGTGGTGGGCGGGTTGGTGAGCTGTCCGGTGATTGCGGTGCCGACAAGCGTCGGGTACGGGGCCAACTTCCAGGGTGTCTCAGCCCTCCTGACTATGCTCAATAGTTGCGCCTCAGGCGTCACTGTGGTCAACATCGACAATGGCTTCGGCGCCGCGGTCACCGCCACGATGATCAACCGAAAGATCGATGGAGCGACGTGAAGCCATGGAGATCGTGAAGGACATCCCCCGACTCCC
>JAGPGT010000307.1 GCA_018055905.1 Phycisphaerae bacterium | reverse complement strand
GGATGATGCAGGTGGTGTAGCCGTCCAGTTTCAAGGCCGAACCGACGATGCCGTGTGGCTGCGTGTAGGTGCCCTCGATCGCATCGATGATGCCGCTGACGGCATCCTGGGCGATCTCCGGGCCGCTCTTCTCAAAGCTCCAGTGGGCAACCAGCCCCGATTCGGCCCTCAGCGGCGCCGCCGAAGATAATCCGATCATCATTAGCACCAGCAAATTGCAGCTCCTGACCTTCACGTTCCTGTCCTTTCCTGATTGCTGCCAGCACGTCGGTTGGCGTGATTGCGGACCTGTACCCCCTTGGCGGATTGATCTAACGCGGCCCGGGAGGCAGATGCTCCGTCAGATACCGCGTGAGCAACCCGTACAGGTGTCGCGTGGTGTTTTCGCCTTCTCGGATCGAGTGGGACCGGTTCGGGTACGCCATCATGGAGAATGTCTTGTTGTGTTTGATCAGCTCATCGATGAGAACTTCGCAGTTCTGATAGTGGCAGTTGTCGTCGCCGGTTCCGTAGACGATCAGGAGATTGCCCGTGAGTTGATGGGCGAAAGTGATCGGTGAGCCTTGGCTGTAGCCCTCCTCGTTATCGTCCGGCAACCCCATGTAGCGTTCCTGGTAGATGGTGTCGTAGAAACGTTGGTTGCTGATGAAGGCGATCGCCATCGCGGTATGGTACAGCTCCGGATACCGGAAGATCGCATTGAGGCTCATCGAGCCGCCGCCGCTCCAACCCCAGATTCCGATGCGATTGGGATCCACATAGGGCCAGTTCTTGATGATGGCTCGAGTGGCAGCGGCCTGATCCGCCGAGGCCAGGATGCCCACTTGGCGGTAGATGCATTTGCGCCACGCACGACCGCGAGGGGCCGCCGTGCCGCGGTTGTCCACGCTGACCACGAGGTACCCCTGCTGGGCCAGCATCGTGTGCCACAAGAGGTTCGTTCCACCCCATTTGTCCTGGACGGTACTTCCGGCGGGCTCGCCGTACACGTGGAAAAACAGTGGATATTGTCGGTTCAGATCGAAATCCGGAGGCTTCATGCACCATCCATCCAATAGGACGCCGTCGCCGATATCCACTCGGAACAGTTCGGTGGGACACTTGTTGAGCGTCGACAGCTTTGCGCGGAGTTCCGCATTGTCCTCCAGCACTCGCACGCTCACGTGGTCCGGCAGACGGATGAGATCGGTGACAGGAGGTTGGTTGATGGAAGAGTACGTATGGATCGCCCATTTCGCGTCGGGTGAGAGACGATACTCATGTGTTCCGTTCTGACCGTCAGGCGTGATTCTTTCCACGGCACCGGCGCCGTCGAGAGAGGCTCGATACAGGTAACGCTGGGTGGGATTCTCCGGCGAAGCGATATAGTAGATGCACTGGTTGGCCTGGTCGATGCCCACGACATCGATCACATCGAATTCGCCCGGCGTCAGGAGGGTGATTTCTCTGCCTGACCGTGACACTAGGTACAGATGCCGCCAGCCGTCGCGATCGCTCAACCACGTGAAAGCAGAGCCGTCCTTGAGCCATGTCATGTCATCATGGACATCGACCCACGCCTCGTCCTGCTCCGTCAGAATCGTGTGCGACCGTCCGTTTCGCGGGTTGGCCAGCATGACACGGTTTCTGTTCTGGAGACGATTCAGATGCTGGAACACGATCCGCTGGGGATTGGCGACCCAGTCCATTCGAGGGATATAATGGTTCCGAGGATCACCGGCAACGTCGAGCCATCGCGTCTTGCCGCCTTGGGCACGCACCACGCCAACTCGACAAGCCGAATTGGTTTGTCCGACCTTGGGATACTTGAAGGTGGTGATCTCGGGATAGAGAGCCTTCGTGTAGTTGATGAGGTGGAACTCCTGCACTCCCTCCGTGTCGAATTGCCAGTAGGCGATATGAGCGCCGTCCGGACTCCAGCGGAAACCGTCCCGGAGGCTGAATTCTTCCTCGTAGACCCAGTCCGATGTGCCGTTGATGATGGTATCCGAGCCGTCCCGCGTCAACTGTGTGACCTGGAGGTCGTCGAGGTGTTGCACATAAAGATTGTTCTCCCGGACATATGCCACCCGCTTTCCGTCCGGCGAGAACTTGGCAAACATCAGGGTCGACGGCGCTGCATCACCCCCGAGCTTGCGAAGACTCCAGTTTTTCAGATCGAGCACCCAGTAATCCCCGCGGGTGTTTTGACGCCAGACACGCTTGGCATTCGTGAAGATCAGCAGCTTCTTTTCATCCGCCGACCACCAGTAGCCGTCGATTTTCAAAGGCTGGGATTGTCCCGGCGGTGTCAGCCTCGCCGAGGATACGATCACTTCGCGATCGCCGGTTCGGCAGTCATGCCGGACGATATCCCGAAAGCTCTTCTCATTCGATCCGTCAGAGGACTGAGAAGAATCATCTGCCACCGAATCTTCCAGTGTTGTGTAACTGAACCCATCGGCCAGCCAGCGAATGTCGCCGATGCGTTTGACCTCGAATTCCTTGGAGTCGAAGATTCGATCGAGATTCAGACAACCGGCAACACCGGATGGTGCCTCGGTGGGATTTTCTCCCGAGCCATAGGCGGCTGCTGTTGCGAGTACCAGGACACACACTGCGATCAGATACGATGTTGTTTTCATGCGGCTCGTTGTCCTGCTCAAGCGAGAACTTGTGACGCGGAATACTATTGTGTACAATAGCATGAAACAGTACCATGGGAAAGCGTTTCATGTGATTATTTTCCGAGGTTCTTGATTACCTCCGTGTCGGAGGCAGACGGACCGGTGATTGCGAACCGGTTCGGTTGTAACGGCACAGTCCAGGCATTGTGTGAGGGTGCCGATTCCTTCATTTGAGTCAGTCTTTTCAGGAACTGTCATGAATCGTTCGCTGCCGTACGTGATTGCCGTTATGACCATGTCGTTTCTGACTGTCGTGTCCGCCCATGCCAACGAGAACCGCGGGCCTCAGAAGAAGCCGAACATTCTTCTGATCCTGCTCGATGACCTGGGTTGGATGGACCTGGGCTGTCAGGGCAATCCGCGAGTGGATACGCCGCATATCGACCGACTTGCCCAACAGGGGATGCGGTTCACCGACGCGTATGCCGCCGCACCGGTTTGTTCGCCGACGCGGGCCGCCGTGCTGACGGGCCTTTCTCCCGCACGTTTGAGGATTACCAATCATATCCCCGACCAGAAGGGATTCATCCCCGAGGGGGCCAAAGTGCTGCCGGCCGAGATGCTTGATCATCTGCCATTGGAGCGGGTGACTGTGGCCGAGCGGCTGCAAAAGGCTGGATATACCACAGGGTTCTTCG
>JAGPGT010000308.1 GCA_018055905.1 Phycisphaerae bacterium | reverse complement strand
GAAATCTGCGCGACCCCGGTCCAGTCCTCCAGCACCGTCGTTCGACGGCACAGTCGTCCCATATCCGATTGAAACGTGAAATGCGAGGCGGGATTCAGCGGACCCTGCTTGGGCCGGTTCAGAACGGGTAGGGACTCGGTCTCGCTGTCCGTGATGTCCCGGATGCTGAGGGACAGATTCACTTCATGGCCGTCAGTGGGGGCCTGGATCGTCCCACACAGGTCGATCAGGATCACCGTACGGAAAGAGTCGCCCTGCGGCTGCCGCCCGATTCGCGTACGGCAGTTGAGCCGGGCCGGGTCGATCGGGCGGGACAACTCTTCCGGCAAGGTGGACGGGCTGCGACCGCCCGCCAACTTGGTGACCTGGTCCCAGGTTTTGCCCAGTCGGCTGTTCCCCGCCGGGGGCAACTGAGGCGGGGCACTGCCTCGCATCCGTCGGAGAACGTTTCGCCAGAAGTCGCTGATGCGGATGATCAGTTTGGACAATCCTGCGGACATAGGATCGGTCGAGTCCTGTGAATCCGGGTTTCTATTGCACTTTGAACGGTTCGAGTTTGGCGGTTTGTTCGGCGGCCTCCTCGGTCGCGGAATTACCTTCGTCCAGCGAGAATTCCAACTCCAGCTGCCGCCCTGACTCGATATCTTTGAACGAGCAGTGCATTCGCTGGTTCAGGTCGTAGCTGTAAGTCACCTGGATGGGACGTTCCGCAGGACGATCCGGCGGAAGCTCCAGAGTGTGGGTGGCGATTCGGTTGACGTACGCCGGGTCGGTGTCCTCGCCCTGCGTGATTGTCACCTCCACGCGTTTTTGACCCTGGGAAACCGTATAGAAGGTCTGCGAGACCTCGCACGGCAGGGGGGTGTTCTTCTTCAAGATGATTCGGTTCTGGACGACCCTTCGACCGGTTTCTTTGTCGATCGGGGCGCAGATGGTGCCGTAACTGTGGTTGCAGACGTCGGTTAGGCTGATGTCTTTGAGTCCTTCGCGGATGCCGGCGGCGACGTTGTCGGGATCCAGGCGGAGTTTTGTGATCCCTGCGTGGAGGGCGGCGCCGAGGGCCACACATTCATCCACGTTGATCGAGCATTCCGGCGGGAAGCCGAAGATTCTTTCCAGATGGGTACGGATCAGGGGCACTCGCGTGCTGCCGCCGACCAGCAGGACGGTCGTGACGTCCGAGGGCTTGAGGCCCGCCTCTTCCAGGACCACCTCCACGAGCATGTCGGCGCGGGACACCAACGGCGTGATTCCCTGCTCGAACATCTCTCGGCTGATTTCGGCGCGCATGCCGCCGCTGGGGCCGTAGAGCATTGTTTTGGCCGACGGCCGACGGGAAAGCGTCTTCTTGATGTCCTCCGCTTCGTCTTCGTACCGCGCCCGCTCTTCTTCCGACGTGATCAGGTCGGCTCCGAACTTGTCGCGATACATCTTCTGGAGGAGTTCGAGCACGGTCTTGTCGAAATCGATGCCGCCGAGAGCATGGTCGCCCTGGGAACAGATGATCTCCATGTCCAGGCCCTTGACGTCCATGAGGGTCACGTCGAAGGTGCCGCCACCGAGGTCGTAGACCAGGACCCGTCCTGAGACGTCCCGCGTTGTGGCATAGCACAGGGCCGCTGCCACCGGTTCGTTCACGATGCCGATCACGTTGAACCCGGCGGCCGTTCCGGCGTCCATGGTCGCCTTGCGTCGGATCTCGTCGAAATGCGCGGGCACCGAGATCACTGCGTCGCGGATCTCGCCCACCTGGGCAGAGCAATCCTGCTGGAGCTTCTTGAGGATCAACGCCGACAGTTCCGTAGCCGTCCAGTCTTTGCCGTCGATGGGGACTTTGAAATCGGGGTCGCCCATGTGACGTTTGACCCAGCGAACGGAGCGTGCGGCGTTGAGGTGCCGCGAGTTGAGGGCCTCGATTCCGACGCGGATAATGCCTCCGTCGTCCTCGTCGAAAAAGATGGCCGACGGGGTCAGTCGGTCGCCGTCCGCATTCGGAACGATCTCCGGCTTGCCGATTGTGTTGAGCATCGCCAGGGACGAAAATGTGGTCCCGAGGTCTATGCCGACGATGTTACCCATGTGTCTCTCCTGTGTCCAACCAGGCTGCGCCCGCGCCGGTCAATGACGAACGATCAACCATACAGTTTGACTTGCGCGGTTCTCACCACCTTATAGTTTTCATCATCTATCATGTATCGGTATCCCGGTCGTAGGACCTGCGCGATTTTTCCGGTTTGTTCAGGTCTTTCGGCCGGCTGTTTCTCTCGGATCGCTTCGGCGAGTTTCTCCTGACCTCGGTACTCGCTATTGATTTCGGGGCGGAATTGTTCGACTCCGCTGGACTCCATTGCAAAAAGCAATTCGTCCCGCACTTCCTCCAGGTAGATCAGGTCTTCGCAGTCTTTGGGCGGGTTCTCGATCCGGTTCTCGATATTGTCCACGCAGCGGATTACGCGAAGGCAGAACGTGCGAATGATGCCCCAGTCGTAGCCATCCTGGAGTTTCTCAACCCGGTCCTGCTGGCTCGCGGCGTATTCGCGGATCGCCGACACCTGCTGCGCCAATTCCTTGAGCGTGTCGCCGAGCGGGTCGGACCGGTCTCGCGTCGCCTGTTGGACGTTCTGGGCCATTTCCTTGAATTCCGCAATCTGTTTCTGGAGGTTTTCCGCCTGTTCCTTCAAGGCATTCTCCGCCGCGGTCGGTTCCGGTTTGGTTGACGCCGCCACCGGTACCCGTGTGCGCACCGCCGCTTGGGGTTCTCGTGGAATCGCCTGGGCCGAGGCGGTTCCACCCTGACCGACGGCCCACTGGGACTGGGGCGACCATTCACTTTCCTGGGAGGGTTCGTCGGCCAGAAGGACAGCTATGCCGCCGTCGTCCGTTGCCGTTTCCGCCGCAGCCGACACGCGGTGTTGTCGTGCGCGGGCCGCAACGAGAGGGGAAAGGGATTCGTCATGATGAATCGAACGGGACGATCCCAAATCGATGGGAAAAGTGTCGACCGGCAATTCCGCGCGGGCCAGTCGCTTGCGACCCTGCCGGGGAACTTCTTCCGTCGTCGGCGAGGTTTCCTCCGACTCGTGGGGTTGGATGTTAGTCAGTTGGATCCTCGAGGAGAGGGATTTTTTCTCTCGGCGATTGGATCGCCTGCGCCAGACCTTTGCGATGGACCTCGCTACCCAGATCAAGAAACACAGAGCGAACAACACCCCACCGATGGACAGACACACGATCGAGATGATCTGGGCAATCTCCATCTGTTCGCGCAGTTTCTTGTACTGTTCGACCTCGCTTTCCCAGCCGG
>JAGPGT010000306.1 GCA_018055905.1 Phycisphaerae bacterium | reverse complement strand
GGTCCGTCTCGAAGGATCCTGGTCGACAAGATCCTGGTGTCCGCGACCGCCATGGGCCGTCTGGAGGGGCGTGTCCGCATGGCCTTTCGAAGTGGCGGCAAGACGCGCGTTCAGGGGCAGGCGGAAGACCGCGGACCTTCCACGTAACCCTTGTCGTCCGGAGCGAGTATCGGGAGCGTATGATTTCACCCCGCGTCAGCGTGATCATTCCGACGTTCAATCGTGCAGACCGTGTCTCTCGCGCGATCGACAGCGTGTTGTCTCAGACCTATCGCGACTTCGAGATCATCGTCGTGGACGATGGGTCGTCGGACAACACCCGGGACGTGGTGACTGCGTACGGCGATCCCGTGCGGTACGTGTTCCAGGAGAACCAGGGACCGGGCGCTGCCCGAAATCACGGGATTCGTGTGGCCGCCGGGATGTATCTGGGGTTTCTCGATTCGGATGACGTGTGGTTGCCCACGTTTCTGGAGAAGACGGCATCCGCGCTGGATCAGCACCCCGAGGTGGGCGTTGTCACCACGGCCATCTACCTCGGACCCGAAGATCGAAAGGTCCCGGGGCACATGGAGGGAATCGAAACCGGCCTGTGGGAACCGTCGTCGGATCTGCGGCGAACGAAGATGCACCAGGTGCTTTGCGGATTCTGCCCCCCGGCTCTGCTGGTCAGGGCGGACGTCGTGAGGAAATACGGCGGCTATTACGAACACCGTTGCATGCTGGGAGAGGACGTGTACCTGTGGATCCAGGTCCTGCTGAACCATAAGGTGTACCGAATTCGGGAGCCGCTGATGTGGTACGACACCGGGGTCTCCGGACTGGGATTCTCCAGCGGCAAGGCGCATTACCCTCTCGAACCGGTCCTCGAGAACCCGGACCCGATCTGGCGCAATTGCCCGGATCAGCACCGGGCGTTTCTATCCACCTGGCTGGCCGCCCACGCCCTCAAGACGATTCACATCCAAATCGCTACAGGCGACTATGAGAACGCCCGATGGCTTTTGGAGCACTATCCTCGGGTACGGGAGTGGACCTGGGACTGGCTGCGGATTCGATTCAAACTGGCGTTTCCCGGCGCGACCCGCGTACTTCGACGGTTCAAACGCAGACTCCTCCAGTATCGCTCAGACCGGTCAAGTCAGCTGGTTTGAGGGATGGCAACCGCCCTGGTCCCAATGGACAATGGGAGGATCGTAGATTGGCGCAAGACTTCGCACATTCGGAAGAATCTCGAAAGACGCCCTCGGCGCCTCCGCTGGTGTCGGTGGTGATCCCGACGTTTAATCGTGCCCATGTCGTAACCCGTGCGATCGACTCGGTCCTGGCGCAAACATATCGTCCGTGTGAGATTCTCGTCGTGGACGACGGATCCACCGACAACACGGCCGACGTGTTGCAGCCGTATGCAGACCGCATCGTCTACATCCGCCAGAAGAACAGCGGACCCGCAGCGGCCCGGAACCGAGGCATCCGCGAATCCAAAGGCGAGTTCGTCGCGTTTCTCGATTCTGACGACGTGTGGCTGGAGACCAAGATCGAGCGGCAGGCGACTTTGCTGCAGCGTGCAGGCGAGCATGTGCCGTGTTGTCTGTGCAATTCGATGCTGGAGATGCCCAAGTACCGGGGACAGACCTCGTTCGAGTTGGCCAAGCTGACCTTGAGCGAGCCCCAGGGGTTGTGCCTCAATCCTGCAGCGATCCTGGCGACGCGGTTCATTTTATTCGTCCAGTCGGTGATGGTCCGGCGAAGTGTTCTGTTGGACTGCGGTGGTTTCGACGAACACCTATGGCTGATGGAGGATCACGACCTGGCGCTGCGACTGGCCCTGCGGGGGCCATGGGCACTGGTCAGAGAGCCGCTGACGAAATGGTGCGGGGCGATGGACGAGGGGAACCTCTCGGTGGCTGCGACGAAGCAGCCGACTCGGCTTTATGAGTCGATTGAGTACATCGACTGCAAGCTCCTCGAACGCGAGACGATCACGGAACCTCGCGTGAGGAGATACCTTCAACGGGAGCTTCGAAGCGTTCGCAGTCGGTTGTTGGCCGGGCGGTGGATCGCCGCCGGAGGCGTTTCGCGACGGCTCCTGGCGCGAGGGATTCTCGCGTGGGACCGGCTCCGGCAGGCTTGGTTCCGCCGATCGCGGTCCTATCCGCTCGCAGAGGTGAGCCCGCTCGTCTGCGGGACTTCCAGTGAAGGCAAGACGGTGATATCCAACGTGGGATGATGATGGGCGCGATCACCCCAAGACGGTTGTTGAATCTGGCGACGGCCATCGGGCACTATCTCTGGTGGCGATGGCGGTTTCATTCCTTCGGCTGGCGGTCCCGCGTGGGACGCTGCGATATGCTAACCAACCCGCGCGCCATCTCGATCGGACGCAACGTGCTCATTCGCAAAGGGGCCCGACTCGAGGCCGTCGGAGAGAACCCAGGAGGCGGTCCCAGACTGATCATTGGCGACGGAACGGCGATCCAGTTCTATTTCCACTGCGGAGCGGCCCAAAGCGTGAAGATCGGTCGCAACGTGTTGATGGGGGGGCGGGTCTACATCACGGATCATGACCACTGCTTTGATGACGGCGACCTCAGCGCCCGGGAAAGCCCTCGTTTGACG
The DNA here is from genome assembly GCA_018055905.1 of Phycisphaerae bacterium. GTDB lineage: Bacteria > Planctomycetota > Phycisphaerae > Sedimentisphaerales > Anaerobacaceae > PLanc-01. The sequence goes on along the minus strand of JAGPGT010000306.1, from coordinate 700 downwards.
TCGGCTCCGGTCGAGATCTGCGACGGCGCATTTCTCGGAGAAGGGTGCGCGATTCTCAAGGGGGTTCGGGTGGGCACGCGCGCGGTGGTCGCGGCCAACGCCGTGGTGACGCGGGATGTCCCCGACTTCGCGGTGGTCGCGGGAGTTCCGGCCAAAGTGATCAAGACGCTGCCGCGTCCGGGGGATGCCTGAGGCGCCGAAGCGTCGCGGCATGTCCGGCAAGCGGCCATACTTCCGGAAAGGCGCGGTTGAACCATGGGTGAACAAGTTCTGATAACCGACTTGACTCTTTTTCTCACGGCGGTGCTGAGTGTCGTGACGTTCGCTCTGCCACGGAAGTACATCCTGGTGCCGTACGTGGTCGGAGCCTGTTGGATCCCGGCGGACCAGACGGTTATGGTCGGCGAACTGAACTTCCAGGTGCTTCGCATTTTGATTGTGGTGGGCCTGCTGCGTCTGTGGACGCGGGGGGAGATCGTGACTGTGCGTTGGAACAAGTTCGACAAGCTGTTTCTGGCCTTGACAATCGTCGGCTCCATCATCTACGTTATACAGTGGAGGAGTATGGGGGCAGTTCTGTACAAGTGCGGCCAGATGCTCAACTCTCTGGGTTTGTACTGGATTTTCCGCCAGAGCATTCGATCGTGGGAAGATGGAAGGATCGCCAGTCTCGCGGCGGCGATTTGCGCAGTCGCCATGG
>JAGPGT010000084.1 GCA_018055905.1 Phycisphaerae bacterium | reverse complement strand
CCAGGGGCAACCCGCTCGCCCGGTAGTACGTCGTGAACGCCTCAAGCAGGTGCAGGTGCGTGTTCATCAACTTGAGGTTGCCAGGGGCTCCCATGTACGACGCTTCGCTCAGCAGCGGCGTCCAGTCGGGAGCGAAGTACTCGACGTAGCCGCCGTGGACCTTGTCGTGCGACTTCTCCTCGAGAAGGGCGAACACCTGGTTGGCGAAAGCCAGGGCATTCTTGTTGCCGCCTGCCAACGCGTACTCGGAGATGGCGTAGAGCGCGAACGACTGGCCGTAAAGGTGCTTGTTGGGTTTGGTCTTCTGGTTGCCGGTGGCATCCACTTCCCAGTAAAACCCGCCGTGGACCGGATCCCACATTTTTTCCTTCAGGAACCGGTACCCGAGTTCCGCAGCCTCCAGATGCTTGGCAGGTTCATACCCGGCGCGGGCCAGCCGGGAGAACAGCCACACCTGGCGGGCCTGGGTCACGATCATCTTCACGACGGGCTCTTTCAGTCGGCCCTTCGCATCGAAGCTGATGATGTACCCGCCGTTGATGCGGTCGAGGCTCTTCTCATACCAAAACGGCACGATGTTCTCGGTAAGGATCTTCTCCAGCCTCGGCGTGTATGTCTCGGCTAGTTTCGTGCGATCAGAAGCGGCGCACGTTGCGGCGATCACCGCACAGGTTGCGAGCCAACATTGTGACAGTCGTTTCTCTCCCATGGTGGATCCTTTCTGTGCCCACTATCTCGCCGCGCGTCCGAAGTGCTTGTCGGCGAAGTCCATGTAGCGTTCCCAGTCGTAACCGGTTACGTCGTGCTTGCCCGGGCGGATGTGATAGCCGATTGTGCCCATCGCGGGTTGGTTGACCGCGGGCATCTCCGTGACGGGCAGGGGCTCTTTGCCGAGGAGCCTGTAGACCGGGCCCGCATGCAGGGCCGAGAGGAATTCGCCCTTCGGGTCGGCCCAGCGGTCTTCCTCGGCGCTGGCGACGTAGACCGGCCTGGGGGCCATCAACGCGATCAGCATGTGCTGGTCGATGGGCAACTCGTTCTCCTTGGCGTTATACTTTGTGAAATTGTCGCAGAACCAGTGCGGGAACACAGTGTTGATCCGTTGGACGGTCTCGCCAAAGGCGCGTCGCGACAGGGCCGCGCCGCCGCAGCCGGAGTTGTTCGAAATCACCAGCGCGAAGCGTTCGTCCGTCGCTCCTGCCCAGAGCGAGGTCTTGCCCAGTCGGGAGTGGCCCATGACCGCGACGTGTTTATGATCAATGTCCGGATCGGTTTCGAAGTAGTCCATCGCCCGGCTCAGGCCCCAGGCCCAAGCCGCGATGGAGCCCCATTCGTTCGGAGCCGGCTGCGTTTGGCCCTGTTTGTAGAACAGAGGGTGCACGCCGTTCTTGAATCCATCGTCGAAGTCGGGGTCGATGTCGCCGTAGTAGATCGTCGCCAGACCATAGCCTCGTTCGAGGATCCGCTCGACCGGCCAACGACTGGCGGCTCTACCTCGGGAATCCTCGGTCGCACGATGGTTGCCGCCGGGTACCCAACTGTTGGTAATTGTAATACCGGGGTCGGGATGAATGGCATGGTTACCCTGGAAATTCAGGCCCAGGAACACTGGGATCGGTTTGGAGACACTGTTGGGCAGATAGAGCAGGATCGTCATATTTGGATCCTGCTTGCGGCCGGTGAAATAGACGACCACCTCCTTGCGAGTGGCCCGGCCGTCGAGGGCGGTCCTGTTGATGGATGTGGTGATGAAGGTCATGAGCTGGGGTTTGCCGGGAGACTTGCCGAACATGTGTTCCTCGAAGAGCCCCAGAATCTCCGGCCGACGTTTCTGTCGCCAGGCGTCTGCGTCTACGACCTTCGTTCCGTCGGAGCAGACCAGCGGGTCGGGTAGCGTGTAGTGAGGCACCTTGGTCTCGTCGTAATTGGCCTCTTGGGCCGCGAGGACACGAGGGGATGCGACAACTCCCAAAGCCGCCAGAATCAAGGGAAGAACGTGATTTGTGGTCATGCGTGAAACCTCCTATATCCTTGTCCATCTGTACGACCGACGTCCGACAGGTACCCCTAAACGCCGGGGTTTTCAAGGAAAAAACCGGATTTCCGCGGGGTCTTCTTTCTCCGTAGAGAAGAGGGACTAGGATTTTTCTGGAGGCGTCTGTGGAACGTCGATATGTACATTGTCGATAAAGACGTTAAGTAAGAATGGGGGGCTGGCATCAGAACCGGCGACCGCCGGCCGAAGGATCTTTGGGAGATTGAACACGTGCTTCGAGTGGAGGATCGTGGGGGGGCTGTCGTAATCGTCACGGCGTTGCTTCTGAGGGTTGTGCCGGTGATGGGTTTCGTGTCCGTGCACGAAGGCGGGAACTGGCCTGCGGATTGGCCCTCGCAGTTGGAGTCTTACCGCAGTCGGGCCAGGACGTTCGAGATCGGCACGACGGTTCGCGAAAGTGTCTATGAAATCCCCTTCGAGAAGACCGATGATTTCGAGCGGATTTGGCCGATCCTATTGGAATTGCGCAGTCCGAGCGCTCCACTTCGCGTGTGCAGCGTCGGGACGCCGGGCATAGGACGAACCGGCGTGCTTTCCAATGATTCGCCTGTGGTGAGGATCTATGCTCCCGTCTACGGAAGTTCCGCCCAGAAACCCGGCGGTAGAACCTTGCCGATAGGACCGCCGTGGCCGTTGTCGGTGATGATGCCGGATGGCTCGCTACCGGAATATGTCGTGATTTCGGAAGATGGCTCGCAGTGGGTCCCGGCGGTCGGGAATGTCACTGGAGGATTTCGACATCGGGCAAGGGTCGAAATCGAGTTGGTTGCGGATGGCCACATTCTGGATTTCCGTCGAATTCTGGTCCCGGCCGGAATCCCCATCGTGGATAGGCGAGAAATGCAGGAAGAAAGAAAGGGGAGCGACTGGTACGTCTCGCCTCAGGGCAATCCGGGCAACGCCGGAACCGTCGCCTCGCCGTGGGATCTGGCCTCGGCCTTGGAGGGCCGGCAGAACATCCAGCCCGGTGACACGCTCTACTTGCTGGAAGGCAACTACCGAAGGCGGCCGAACGAGTTGTTCGACGTCCGCCTGCAGGGCACCGAAGGAAGCCCCATTCGGATCCGTCCGGCCGTCGGACAACGGGTCGTCATTGATGGTGGCCTTGCGGTCCTGAATCCCTCGTCATATGTCTGGATTCATGATCTGGAGATCCTCGTATCCGAACCTTTGCCCTCCCGACCGGTTTCCGCCGGCTCGAATCCCGCGGATCTGAAACGCCCCCCTGGCGGCCTTCATCTGCGGGGTGGAAGTAACTGCAAGTACATCAATCTGGTCATCCACAACTGTAATCAGGGTATCAGTTGCTGGAAGGCGGAGATGAATCCCGAGATCTACGGCTGCATCCTCTACGGCAACGGCTGGCTCGGTTCCGACCGGGGCCACGGCCATTGTGTCTACACGCAAAACGACCTGGGTGTCAAGACCATCTCCAACTGCATCATGACCTGCCCTTACGACGGTTGTTATACGATGCATGCCTATGGATCGGAGAAGGCCAGCGTGAATAACTACCGGCTGACCGAGAACATCTGCTACAAGAAAGGCCCATTTCTGGTCGGTGGGGCTTCGCCGAGCCAAGGTATTTACGTTCATCGGAATATCCTCTACGGCATCGACATGCAGATCGGCTATACCGCCGCATACAACGAAGACTGCGAGATCTTGGACAATGTGGTCGTCAATGGAAAACTGGAGACCGTCCGTTACCGCAAGGTAACCTGGGAGGGCAATCTCGTTCTTCCTTCCGGTCAAGCAAACCGGCCGTCAAAGAACAAGTTTATCCTGCTGCCGAACCGCTACGATCGCAACCGTGCGCACCTGGCCGTCTTCAACTGGGACAACACCGGTTTCGTCCCGGTCGAACCCGGCCGATTCCTGGACGAGGGCGACACGGTCGAGTTACTCGATCCCGAGGACCCGTTTGGCAGCCCGGTCGTCACGCTGGTTTGCCGCAAAGGGGTAATCCACGTCCCGACCCCCCAGGAGTTCGCGGTGTTCGTGTTGCGGGTCGTTCGTCGTTAGGCTGGATTCTGCATGGTCGTCAGAAGCCGGCGGTGTGCGGTGGGGTTGGCGGCCACGATACGAAAGGCGCCGCCGTCATAAGCATCCAAATCAATCGGAAAGATTTTCCCTCCGGACCAGTCCGTCACGACGGCACCGGCCGCCTCTGCGATCACGGCACCTGCGGCGATGTCCCACAGCTTCGGCGTGCAGAAGACCGCCGCGACGAGACCGCCCCTCGCGATGTACGCCAGGTGCAACGCGGTCGTGCCGAAATTGCGAAACCGCGACTGACGGATGAGGTCGCAAAGCCATGGCGGCAGGGGACCCTCAAAGTGGCTGTCGATCCCGACACTCGTGAGCGATCCAATCTCCTGTTCCCCCGCAACGATCCGCCGTCCGTCCAACTGGGCCTCGCCCCCCTTGATGGCGGTAAACATGGCGTCGGTGGAGGGGTGGAAGATCACGCCGACGATCGGCACCCCTTCATACAAGGCAGCGATGCTGACCGCAAAGATCGGGATGCCGTGGGCGAAATTGTGGGTTCCGTCAATGGGATCGATCGCCCACCAGATGGTCGGTGTGCCTGTCGGGGGGCGCTTGAACAGTTTGCCGTGTTCCCCCTCTTCTGCAATGAAACCGTGATCGGGGTAGATTTCCCGGATTTGTTGAATGATAATGCGCTGGCACTGAGGATCGGCCTGGGTGACCAGTTCATTCTCGCTCTTTTGGGTCGTTGTAACATAGCTCATCTGTTCCATCGCATGTTGGCCCGCGAGTCGCGCTGCCACGATCGCCGTCTCCAACATCTCCCGTAAGTCTCGTTGTTCCAAAGACATAAGTGCTCCACCAGCGTATTGATTGACAGGTGCGTACACGAGCTTTATTCTACAACAGAGTATGCAAGTATGCCAACAGGATAGCAGGGGCAGGACCGTCCGCCGTGCTTCCAGGCATCAACGGACGATCGCCTCGGTGATCGCCAGCGGTGTCCTGAGCGGTTTTGCGGGTTTGTGGTTGCTCCAGAAGGCGGGGTTCGACTTCGGGTTAATCTTTCCGCCTTGCGGCCTGCGGATGCGGACGGGGCTGACCTGTCCGATGTGCGGGATGACCCATGCGGTGCTTGCCTTCGCGCAGGGACGCATTCTGACGGCTTTTTATCTTCAGCCGGCGGCGGCTTTGCTGTGCAGCCTGCTGGCGGCAACCGCATTTTTCGCTTTTCTGATCGCGGTTCTCGGCGTATATTTCAGTTTCCTGGACAGGTTGTTTGCCCGAATCAGGATGATACATGTGGTTGTAGGTCTGCTTGGGATTCTCGCAGCCGGTTGGGCGGTGACTTTGGCCCGCGCCTTGGCGGGACAGACCTAAAGTTGGACGGTAGACTGAAAACTTGTGGGAGAAGAATCATGATCAAAGTGCTCATCACAGACAAGTTGGCGAAGGAAGGGATCGATCTGATCAACGCCACACCGGGCGCTGAGGCCGTCGTCAAGGTCGGAATCAGTGAGGATGAGCTGTGTAATATCATTCACGATTACGACGGACTAATCGTCCGCAGTGAAACGAAGGTCAACGCCAAGGTTCTTGCAAATCCCGGCCGACTCAAAGCGGTCGCCCGTGCAGGCGTCGGCGTCGACAACATCGACGTGCCCGCCGCGACCCGCAAAGGCATCCTTGTGATGAACACCCCGGGCGGCAACACCCTCAGTGCGGCCGAGCATACCATGGCTCTGATGCTGGCGATGAGCCGCAACGTGGTCCAGGCTTGCAACAGTCTTAAGTCCGGCGCCTGGGATCGCAAAAAATACACCGGCAATCAGCTCAACAACAAAGTCCTTGGCATCATCGGTCTGGGCCGCATCGGCATGGCGGTGGCGAAAATGGCCCATGGTCTGGACATGAAGATCCTTGGGTATGACCCGCTGTCGGCGCCGACAAACGCCGAGGAACTGGGCATCGAAGTGACGGACAAACTCGAACGAATCTTCCGCGAAGCCGATTTCATCACCATTCACGTGCCGAAGAACGCCCAGACCCTGAACATGATCGGGGCCGATCAGATTGCGATGATGAAGCCGACAGTCCGCTTGGTCAATTGCGCCCGCGGCGGCATCATCAATGAGGATGCGCTTTATGATGCCCTTTCCAAGAAGCGGATTGCCGGCGCGGCGCTGGACGTGTTCAGTACCGAACCGCCGCAAGACCTGCGATTCGCCACGCTGGACAACTGCATCGTCACGCCGCACCTGGGCGCCAGCACGGAAGAGGCCCAGGTTGAAGTTGCCGTCGAGGCGGCTGAAATCCTGCTCGACGCGATCAAGGGCGGCCCGATCCGCAACGCGGTCAACGCGCCGTCCACATCGGGTACGGTTCCACCGCTGGTCAGCAAGTACGCGGAATTGGCCCGCCGCATCGGGGTGCTCCTGAGCACGATTGCGCCCGGTGCCATCAAGGGCGTTCAGGTCCAGTACCGCGGCACCATTGCCGGGATGAGCGTGCAACCGGTGACGCTCAACTTCGCGATGGGTCTCCTTCAGCGGCATTTCGACATGCCGTTGAATATGGTCAACACGCCCGTCCTCGCCAAGGAGCGGGGCATCAGCATCGATGAGACCAAGAACACCGAGGCTCGTGACGTGGCGTCGAGTTTCACCGCCACCGTGGAGACCGGTGAAGCCAAGAGAACGGTGCGCGGATCCGTATTCGGCGACACGTTGCTGCGGATCATAGAGATCGACGGTTTTCACGTTGAGATGACGCCGCAGGGCACCGTGTTGGTGATCTTCAACGACGACCGACCTGGCGTCATCGGCGCCGTCGGCACGCTCCTGGGAAATCACGGCATCAACATCGGCACGATGGGCGTCGGCCAGAAACCCGAGCTGCAGAAAGCCGTGCTGGCGGTGAGTCTGGACAAAGAGCCCGACGAGGCGACGATCGCGGACCTTCGGAGACTCGACTTCATCAACGATCTGTACGTCTGTACGCTCGATTGATTTCTTTGCGTCCGTTCCCTGCGGCAAACGCGACCGATCGTAATTGCGATAGCAACGATATGCAGCATCTGCCCAAGTGGAGTGTGCGAGATGGCTGAAAGCCTGATCATCAGCGTCAGCGGGATGAGAGGTGTGATCGGGGAAAACCTGACGCCCGTCATCGCCGCTCAGTATGGTTGTGCATTTGGGACGTTTCTCCGAGACGTGGTGACAGGGGAGGACCGTCGTCTTCGGGTCTGCGTCGGACGGGACTCCCGCGTCAGCGGGCAGATGCTTCTATCGGCCATGACCGCGGGTTTGTGTTCAGTGGGGGTGGATGTCATTGACTTGGGGCTCGTGACCACCCCTTGCGTGGGAATCATGCTTCGTGAACTCGGCTGCGACGGCGGCATCGTCATTACCGCCTCGCATAATCCGCTCCCGTACAACGGAATCAAGCTGCTTTTGAGCAATGGGATGGCCCCGCCGGCTCCGACGGCCGCAAAAATCAAGCAGGCGTTTCTTGATGGGAAAGCCCGCTACGTCGATTCGGTTCACTGCGGAACCGTCAGCCGCAATGACGATACCGACCGGGTTCACGTGAACAAGGTCCTGGCCACCATTGAAGCCCGCCGGATCAAGGCCAGGCGGTACCGGATTGTTCTCGACAGCGTCAACGGCGCTGGGGCCCGGGTGGCCAAGAAGCTTCTGATGGAACTGGGCTGTGAGGTCATTGCGATGAACGATGAGCCATCCGGCCTGTTCGCTCATGGCGCCGAGCCCATCGCGGCCAACTTGGGCGATCTGTGCCGGCGGGTCCAGCAGGAGAAAGCCGACTTGGGGTTCGCCCAGGATCCCGACGCGGATCGGCTCGCCATCGTTGACGAAAACGGCGTCTATATCGGCGAAGAATACACGTTGGCCCTGGCGGCCAAGCACGTCTTCTCCAAACAGGGAGGAACCGCCGCGGCGAATCTCTCCACCTCGCGGATGATCGATGACATCGCCGCGAGGGTGGGCGCGAGGGTCCTGCGAACGCCGGTCGGCGAAGCCCATGTGGCCAACGCCATGATTGAGCATGGCTGCGTCATCGGCGGCGAAGGCAACGGCGGCGTGATCGACCTGCGGGTCGGTCCCATCCGCGACAGCCTGGTCGGGATGGCGCTGGTCTTGCAGTTGATGGCCGAGACGGGCAAAAGCATCAGTGGCCTGGTCGCGGAGATCGGCGGCTATTCCATGCACAAGGACAAGTTCGCCGCCGATTCGCAGCAGGCGCAGGAGATTATGAAGCGGGCGGCCCGGAGGTTCCCGAATGCCGTCGCGAACACCGCGGATGGCTTGCGACTGGATCTTCCGGATGCCTGGATCCACCTGCGGACCAGCAACACCGAGCCGGTGATGCGGATCATCGTGGAGGCGAAGGATGAACTGGCGGCCATGCGATATGTCCAGGCCGTCTCGGAGATACGCCAGGCGGTCCTGGAAACGCCCCCAGGCTGATCGGCGCACCGTGTTTTCCAGCAGGGGCTCGTTGTGACTGGCGGCAAGATTTCGCCTCGAACCGAGGTGGTTTGACGGCACGGACGAGTTCATCATGTATGATAAATAATTTCTCGAAGGTGTCGCTTTGGGTAGTCAGTGGACAGATCACAGACCTGTCGTCCTGGTAGTGGACGATGAACGGGACCATGCGGACGGCATCGTTGAGGCCCTTGGCAGGTTGTCTGTCAAAGCACTGGCCGTCTATACGGGCGAGCACGCCGTGGAGGTTCTGCGTAATCAGGCGGTCGATGTCGTCGTCACCGATCTGAAGTTGGAAGGGCGGGTCGATGGCTTGGACGTGCTCCGCGAAGCTCGAAGGCAGAGTGATTTTACCGAGGTTATTTTGATTACGGCGTACGCGACGATCGAAAACTGCAAAGAGGCCATGCGACAGGGGGCGTTCGATTACCTGGTCAAACCGCTCGATATCGATCAGCTTCGCACGCTTGTCGAGCGGGCCGCGCGCAAGGCGATGGCCGTTCCGACGCGCCGGAACCAATCCCCTGATGAATCGGGGACATTCTTCTTTGAGGGGATCAAGGGTGTGAGCCCCGCGATGCAGAGCGTTTTCGAGATTGTCCGCCGGGTGGCTCCGACGAACATCTCCGTGCTCATCGAAGGACCCTCGGGCACAGGCAAAGAGCTTCTGGCCCGGGCTATCCACAACAACTCGCTGCGGCGCGACAAACCGTTCAAACCGGTCAACTGCGCCGGTTTGACCGAAACACTTCTGGAGAGCGAACTGTTCGGCCACGTCAAGGGCGCGTTTACCGGCGCCAACGCCGACCGCAAGGGTTTGTTTGAAATCGCCGACAAGGGCACGCTTTTTCTCGACGAGATCGGCGACATGCCTCTGAGCATGCAGGCCAAGCTGCTTCGCGTGCTCGAAGACGGGATTGTCGTTCCGGTGGGATCCAGCAAGGCCATGGTGGTCGACGTCCGCATTATCAGCGCCACCAATCACAGCCTTTTGCGTCTTATCGAGAAAAAAGAATTCCGGGAGGATTTATATTTTCGCATCCGGGGCGTGAATGTCACGCTGCCGCCGCTTCGTGAACGAGCGGCCGATATTCCGATCTTGGCAAAACACTTTCTGCAGGAGGCGACCGAGGAGACCGGTTCCCGGGTCCGGGACTTCACGGCGGCGGCCATGAGCGTCATGACCGCGTACGAATGGCCCGGCAACATCCGCCAGCTTCGCAACGCCGTGCGGACGATGGTTGTGATGTGTGATCGAGAGACCATCGACGTCCAGGATCTTCCGCCGGAGATATCGCAGCGACGGCAACTGCCGGGGCCGGCTGTTGCCGCTTTGCCGACGCCGGCCAGTCTGGCAGGCGTTTCACTCGACGAAATCGAGAAGAAGGCGATCATGGACACGCTGGCCAAGACGCAAGGCAACCGCGAGCAGGCGGCCAAGATTCTGGGGATCGGCGAGCGCACCCTCTACCGAAAGATCAAGGAATACAACTTGTAGCCACGGACGGGTTGGGCCGAATCCCAATCAGTCGGAGGCGTCGTCATCGGGAACCCGTTTTTGCCGCCAGCGAGGCGTCTGCTCCGGCGTGACGTGGGCCCATAGGCCCTCTTTGAGGGACCGAGCGCTTGTCTCCAGTTGCACATACTTGTGGTAGTAGCTATGCTTGAACCTCAGGTCGGCATAGACGAAACCCTGCGAGAGAAGCTCCTCGTTGAGAAAACGACCGTCGGGCAACTGGATATAGGCCAGTAACCGCTCATAGCGGTCTCGGTTCCCGGCCTGCGGGTCCAGGTAAACTGTCACCTGCTTTCCCAGGGCCATACTTTTCATCGCGGCCGTGGTTTGATCGGCATAGTACATCGGTCCCCCTCGCTCTGTGCCTATCTCGGGCGCATCGATCCCAATCAACCGGACTTTGGTAACCTGGCCCCCCGAATCGGCAGCGTCGAGATGGAGCGTGTCGCCGTCGACGATCCGGGTGACGACAAAGGTTCGTCCATGGTAGCGATCCAGGTCCGTTCCAAGGGTGTGCTCCCGCGGTGTCAGCAGGTCCGGCCACCGCGGCGAGACGAAGCCACGATCGAGCAGAACCACAAGAGCCGTTCCGATCAGACTGATTCCGATCAGAACGGCTCGCTTTTGTTTGCTCATCGTCCGCTTTCGGGTTCGTCGGGGAGCCAATGCGGATCCGTCCTATTTGCTGGCGGCCTTGGTCCTCTGTCGAGCGGGACGATCCAGCTCGAAGGCCAGACACACCGCCTCGAGCGCCCGCTCGACGTCCTGTCGGCCGACGGCGCAACTGATTCGGATTTCGCTGGTGGTGATTGAGTCGATGTTCACCTTGGCTTCGGCCAAAGCACCGAACATCTTCTGGGCCACGCCGTATTGGGATCGCATTCCCACCCCGATCGCCGACACTAGGGCGATATCTTCACGGACGAAGAGATTGTCGAAACCGAGCTCTGTTTTCAACTCGGTCGCTACCTTCTTCGCGGCGGCCAGGTCCGATTTGTGGACCATGAACGACAGGTTCGCCTTTTCGTGACTGACTTCGGTCTGAATGATGTCGTCGATGACGACCTTGGCTTCGGCCAACCGGGCGAAGATCTTTGCCGCGGTCCCCGGCACGTTGGGGATACCCGCCAACCCGATCTTGGCCATGTCTTTCTGAATTGTCGCACCCGACACCAATATACCTTCCATCTGCGGCACCTCGTGTGTGATGATGGTTCCCGGATTATCGTTCGTTGTGTTTCGGATTCGGATTCTGACGTTGTATCGCTTGCCAATGGCGACGGACCGACTATGCAAAACGCCGGTTCCTACGCTGGCCATCTCGATCATTTCGTCGTAACTGATCTCATCGAGCAGTGCGGCCTTCTGGAAGATCGTCGGATCGGCGGTGTACACGCCGTCCACGTCGGAGAAGATCTCGCATTCCTGGGCCTTGAGGGCCGCCGCCAGTGCTACGGCACTGGTGTCCGACCCGCCTCGGCCCAGCGAAGTGATGTTTCCATGCTCGTCGACGCCCTGGTAACCGGCGACGATCACAATCCGTCCTTCGTTGAGCTCCCGTCGGATGAATTCCGAATCCACACTTTTAATCTGGGCGTTGCTGTAGACGCCGTCGGTGAGCATGTGGATCTGGCTGCCGGTGAAACTGATCGCCTTGTGGCCCATCGCCTCGAGGGCCATCGCCAGGAGAGAAACCGTTTGTTGCTCTGCCGTGCTCAGAAGTTGGTCCAGTTCCCGCTTGGGAGGATTGGGGTTCAGTTCTCTCGCGTCGCGAAGCAGCTCTTCGATCTGATGCGGGCGGGCGGGCGCCACCACGCACACCTGGAAGCCGGCCTTCATGCGGTCGATGATTCGTTGGGCCGTCCGTCGGATTTGCTCGGCATTCGCGACGGACGTGCCACCGAATTTTTGCACGATGATCGCCATAGGTATCTTGTCACCCTTAAAAATCAGCCACACTACTGAAAAAAATGTCGGTCGTCAACTCCTTCAACTCTTGAGGAAATACTCCATTAACTCGCTTCCTTTTTCGATGCACAGGTGTGCTTTCGTTGCGTTGGCCTCGCTGAAGGCGGCGTGCAGGATGCCTGTGACTCCCGTTCCGGCCATCGCAAACGGAACCGCCTCCGAGGAATGAGCGCCGGTCCGTACCGGCGTCGGATGATCCGGCAACAAAAGGATCCGCCAGGCTTCGCAACGTCTGAGGGCTTCCAGTACGGGGCCGACGATGTGTTCGTCCACCTGTTCAATGGCCTGTTTCTTGGCCTGGGCGTTTCGCTCATGGCCGGCCTCGTCCGGGGCTTCGATGTGGACAAAGACCAAGTCGTATTTTTCGAGCGCTTCGATGGCGGCCTGCCCCTTGCCTCGATAATTGGTATCGAGGAATCCCGTGGCGCCGGGAACCTGGATCAAATCGAACCCGACGAGTCGGGCCAGCCCTCGGACGAGGTCCACCGCAGTGATGGCCGCTCCTTTGAGTCCATACCGTTTACGAAAGCTGTCCAGACGGGCTTGTTTACCTTGGCCCCATAACCAGATCGAACTGACTTGGTTCTCGCCGAGGTCCTGACGAACCTTGTTGATCTCGTGTCCTGCGAAGAGTTGTTGCGATTGATTCATCAACTGGATCAACAGATCAGCTCCTTTGCCGCGAGGCAGGAGTTTCTCGACCGGTTTTCCGATATGATCGTGCGGCGGATATGTACGGACGTCGAATTCCACTCCTTTGACGACCATCAGATGTCGATAGCTGACGCCCGTGTGCAGGGTGATTCGTTCATCGGGGATGTGCTGAGCCAGTTCCCGGATCAGGCTACTGCCTTCCTCGGTGGAAATGTGGCCGGCGCTGTGGTCGGCCATCAACCCGTCGGCAAGGGTCACGAGATTACACCGAAAAACCCAGTCGTCCAAACCCAATCGGAGATTTTTGGCGGCCGCCTCGATCGGTGCCCGACCGCTGTAGTACCGCAGGGGGTCGTATCCCAGCAGGCTCATCTGGGCGACGTCGCTACCGGGATCGAGACCATCGGGCACAGTTCGCACGAGGCCTTGGCGGCCTTCGGCGCTGATCCGATCCATGTTCGGAGTCTTGGCCGCTTCGAGAGGCGTTTTCCCGTCGAACACCTCCAGCGGCTCATCGGCCGCTCCATCCGGAACGATGATCACGTATTTGACCATACCTGAACGTCAAATCCCAAGAACAAACCTCGAAATTCAAAACAGACCGTACTGCCCAGAATCAGAACGACAGAAACGCTACCGTCGGGCGGAGGACCAAGCGTGTGATTCGGGCCGAGAGACTGTTTTCAAATCTCGACGTTCGCATTTCGCGTTTTCTTTGATTACGTATCCTTGTCCTGCGGGATATCCACGATCCGCACGCAGACCGGTTTGCCGCTGATGATATCGATTTTTCTCAACTCTGCCAGGGCCGCCGCCATGTTCTTTTCCTGTGTTCTGTGGGTCGTGATGACGACCGGAACTGTGTCGGCCGGGCCGGTCCCTTCATGTTGCAGGGCGCCGGAGATGCTGATCTGATGATCGGCCAGGATCTTGCCGTACTTGGCCACGACGCCGGGCTCGTCTTTGGCCATCACGCGGATGTAAAACCGCGTTACGATTTCGCCGATGGGTTCGATGAACTGTCGGATTTGTTCCCGAGGCTGCAACCGAAGGTGCTTGAAAGTCGTTTGTGAGTTGCCGAGGGCTACGTCGATCACGTCGGCCATCACGGCACTGGCGGTGGGCATCATGCCGGCTCCTCGCCCGTAAAACAAAGTCTCACCGACCGCACTGCCGAAAACACTGATAGCGTTGAACGAACCGTCGACCCTCGCCAGGGCGGTCTCGGCGGAAATGAAGGAAGGGTGAACCCGCAGGGAAAGGCGTTCGCCTTCGCTGCGTTGCGCGATGGCGAGCAGCTTGAGCCGGTAGCCCATCTCCCGACCATAGCGAAGGTCTTCCCTGGCGATTCCGTCGATCCCTTCGACGAAGACATCCTCCACGGCGATCTCCCATCCGAAGGCGATCGAAGCGAGGATGGCCAGTTTGTGGGCGCTGTCTCCGCCGGAGATATCAAGCGTCGGGTCCGCCTCCGCGAAACCTCGTTTCTGGGCTTTCGCCAAGGCTTGAGAGAATCTCTCTTCTTTCGAACTCATGTTCGAGAGGATGTAATTGCAGGTGCCGTTGACAATTCCGTACATGGCGTTGATTCGGTTGGCCGCCAGACCTGTTCGGATCGCACCGATGATGGGGACCCCGCCGACGCAACTGGCCTCGAACGCGATGCAGCGATTGTTCTCGTGGGCTACGCGATACAGTTCATTGCCATGGGTCGCCAACAGGGCCTTGTTGGCCGTGACGACGTCCTTGCCGGCGCGGAGCATCTTGAGTTGAATCTCTTTGGCAATGCCGGTACCGCCGACCAATTCAACGCCGATGGAAATGGACGGATCGTTGAGCAGCCGGGTGAGGTCCGCAGTGAGCACACCCGGAGGCAACTGAACTGGCCGGGGCCGCGTCGTGTCGGTGTCGACGACACACGCCAGTTCCGGACGCACACCCATCTTGGCGGCTATGGTGTCCGCTTCTTCCAGAATCAATTTGGCGACGCCGGCGCCGACGGTGCCGAACCCGACCACACCCACTCGTACGCGTTTCTCATCCACAGTTGTCACCTGTTGTCTTCGTCGAGGACCTTGGGGGCCCGGCCCGCGGCCGCGATCCC
>JAGPGT010000083.1:9293-14809 GCA_018055905.1 Phycisphaerae bacterium | reverse complement strand
CTCCCGAACGACTGGATGAAGTACACAAATTTCGAGTCCTCATCCAGACTCTGACGAATCATCACCCCCGCCTTCGCCCAGACGTTGGTGTTCACCAGGCTCTCGACCTTCACCACGATCGACCCGTCGCCGGTGAGCATCTTGAACGCGTAGCGGAAATCGTCCGCCGTGCCCCAGATGTCCGTTCCCGCCGCGCTCATCGTGATCGTCTCGCCGCTCTCGACAAAGGCCGCCGGAGCCCCGCGGACCCACAAACTCAGCGTATCGGCGCCGTGGGTCGTCCAGTTCTGCGCGGGGATGAATTCCCGTTCCGCCTCGCTGTAGAACGGAGCCTCCGCGTTGCGGTACTCAAACGGCATCGACTGCTTGCCCCCGTGGACGATCGTCCGCTCGGCAAACGGCGCCTCCATGTATCCTACCAGCGAACCGTTCGTGCCGCTGCTCAAACCGTCGATCCAGCTCTCATAGATCCGATGGCCCTCCTCATCCGTGTAAAACTCCATGTCGTCGATCACCTCGTACTCGCGGGTCGTGAAACGCCAAACGTCGCTTTCCCACTGACTGGGCGTGGCGGCCTCGTTGACCTCGTCGACCTTCCAGAAATAGGTGGTCCCGAAGTTCAGATCGCCCGCTTCGAAACGAGCGTCCGACACGGTATGAACGGGAACCGTCCCGTCGGCAACGGCCTGCCGATCGGTCCCGAAGTAGACCTCATGAGAGACCGCTTCGCGTCCGGACCGCCAGGAAAGCGTCCCATCGACAGATGCGCCCGTTGCGGCGTCGGCCGGAACCGGGGCGCTCGGCTGGACTGGAATCGAGAGGAATCGCACCTCGCTCAGGCCGTACTGAGGCAGCATCCCGCCCCAGTTGCTGAGGATCGTTAGCTTGACGAACCTGGCGGTAATCCCGCCCAGTTCGACCTCGTCGGCGGTGTGCGTCGCGGCGCCGGTGGCCCGAGCCACTTGGACGTCGCCCAGCGAAGCCCACTGGACGCCGTCCACAGAGTACTCGACAGCCGCTTCTTTGACGCCGAATCCCAGGACAGACTCCAACATCTGATTGGAGTTCCAGACCAGGGCGCGGTCGAGTTTATAAACTTTGTCGAACGCAAACTGAATCCAGGTGGGCTGTGGACCGCCGTTGGCACTGAGCCACATCGCAGTAGGTTCTGTCGAGTGTTGATTGCCGTTCAAGCCCGAACCGTCAACAGTCTTCTCGGGTCCCATGCCCGGGTTGGCACTCGAGGCGGTGGCTGTGACGTTCGCGATGGGGTAGGAATAAGCCTCGGTCGTGAAACTCCAGACCTCACCTCGGTGTATGGTCGAAGGGGCCTCGACCTCGTCGACTCGCCAGTAGTAAGTCGTGCTAAACGCCAACAATCCTTGGGGATCAAACTCTGTGGCGGTCTGGGCCTGCGCGACAAGAACTCCCCTGGGATCGGTCCTCTCGGCGGCCATCACATCCTCCAGGCTCACGCCAAAATAGACATCGCGAGCAACACCGACCCCGCTGGGTGTCCAGGCCAAGACCACGTCGCGAGCCACGTCCTTGGCCTTGTGGGCCGGGGTGGGCGACTGGGCTTTGATCATGGAGGAAGGCGGAATCGCTATGATTTGTTTCACTTCGTCGGCCGTGATCGCACGGTTGTAGACCCTCGCTTCGTCGAGCATGCCCGCGAAAGCTTCGTATGGGGCGCTACTTCCGTCGTTGCCGAAGTTGGCGACGGTGTGGAGAGCGGTCAGGCCGGAGTAAGAACCACTGGCAAGTTGCGCACCGTCATAATAGACGGCGTAGGTTCCATTGTTCCATGTAAAAGCCAAATGAAGCCATTGGTTCATGGGCAGTTCAACCATGTCGGTCCTGGTGGTATGGGAACCGCCCAAACCGAAATCCAGTTTCCGTGAGACGTTGGTGCCGTCCTGCATGTAGAGTTGGATGCGATTGTTGAACTGCGGCTGAGTCGTGTGACCGAAGATGTACCGGCCGCTGGAGGCAGGTTGTGGATCGGACAGATAGACCCACACACAGACCGATCCGGCGGTCACGGACATCCCGGTGGTCGGAAATTCCATGCGGTCCCCGACGTCCCCGGTGGCCGGAGGCGAGAAGGACAACGCGCCTGCGTCCCGTCCTTTTGCCCACGTCAGCGACGTGCCGATCAGAGTGCCATGGCGCTGATTGCCGGAAGAATCAAAGGCGGTCGTCCCGCTCGTTTCGTCGAACTTGAAGTAGCAGACCAAACCATCATCGAGTCCGGCCTGCACGGGTGCGATCGTGCCGACGACAACGCCGAACGCACAAAGAACGGTCAAGAGCCTTCCACACATAGCATGCTCCCTTCCCTAAAACCCTGCGGAGACCGCGAGGCAAAACTCCGGTCCCGCACATTCAATGGTTCTCCGTTGCCGACCGACCGGTCTGCAGTCAAACCGATCTCGGACGACAGCACTTGTGTTCCCGATTCAACCGACGAAGGCCGCGCCAGGCGGGCGTCTACCGATGGCAACGCGATCGAGATTAAGCTCTTTCCTAACAAAGAGATGCGCGAAATCGATCGACAACGATGCAATTGGGGACAGAGAAGATTCTGATGTGACGCGCCAGCCTGCCGAACCACCTCCTTCCTCTCGGCATCCACCAGCCACGATCTACCGTTTTGACCATGCAGACGTCGGAAGTGATCGTGCGAAGGCTTCACCATCCGACCGAAGTCCACATAGACCCTGCTCCACACGTGCGGAAGCCCTCGACAAATCCCACACACAAGGCTTCCACCACCTGAGTTATTTCGGAATCCGTGCAGACCCAAATAACCATTTTCCGTTATACCAGATCACCGCTCGTTGTTTCAAGCGAAATCTCGAACGCTTGCGACCGGCAAATCGACCGCATGGGGCAGGCAAATGCGTCGTCCGCCCCCGGAGGTCCATCTCTATCACATGTAATGGAAATAGTTATTATAGGACCTGTGCCGAATACGGTCGATTCGTGCTAAAAAAACACCAAGAACATCGGCTGGAAATCGGCGACTCCCAGAAAATACAGGCTCATGACTTATACACCCGAAGAGCCCCATCCTATCTATTTTCACTCAAGTTTTTGAAAACCAGCCTCCGATACAACACTTGTCAAGACGAAAAGTTACCCATCTTGACTCAAAAACAAACACACAATATTACGCATGTTAAAAGGCCGGCACAAAAACGTAAGGATGGAAAAAGGAGATTGGCATGGTTAAGGAAGAAACATTGGCCCGTTATCTCGAGGCTCTGCTCCAAGGCGACCGAAGCACTTGCCGTTCCGTCATCGAAGAAACGATGCAGCGCGGCGTGCCGGCCAACTCGATCTACCTGCACCTGATCTGGCCGGTGATGGTGGAGATCGAACGGCTTTCCAGAACGGATCGGATCACGTCCGTCCAGGAGCACATGGCCACACGGATCAACCGCACGATCGTAGACCAACTCCAGAACAAGCTGCCTCGTCGACCCGCCAAACACAAGAAAGTCGCGGTCTGCTGTTCCCGCGAGGAACTCCAGGAACTCGGCGCACAGATGATCGCAGACCTGTTCGAAAGTGACGGCTGGCAGGTTCGCTTCCTCGGAGGAGGCCTGTCCAACGACGACATCTTCGGTTACATCAACGAGTATGCCCCCGATGTGTTGCTGATCTATGGCACCACGCCCAAGCAGGCGCCGGACGTCCGGCGGTTGATCGATCGGATCCGCTCGGTGAATGCCTGGCCCGAAATGCGGATTGTCGTCTCGGGCGGACTCTTCAATCGGGCTGAAGGACTTTGGGAAGAAATCGGTGCCGACGGATTCGCCGCCACGGCCGCCGAGGTGCTGCAGGTCGTCTCCGATGAACAGCCGGCCCCCGCGACGGATCGCCGAACGGTCAACCGTCGAAAGAGGAGACAGCAAACCGGGGCCCCGCAAGAGGCCATGCTCGTCGAGTGATGCCAGGAGAATCGTCCCCTAGGTCCTATTGGTCCCATCGGTTTCATCCACAGGACTGATAGGACTTAGGGACACATCGCCCTACGACGCCGATCTGTGAATCTTGTACTCGACGCTGTCGACCAACGCCAGCCAGCTTGCTTCGATGACGTTCTCCGAGACGCCCACCGTGCCCCAGAGGGATTGCTTGTCCCGTGACTCGATCACCACGCGGACACGGGCGGCGGTTCCCGCTTTTCCGTTGACGACGCGGACTTTGTAGTCGATCAGCTGCATTTCTCGGATGCAAGGATAGAAATTCTCGAGCGACTTTCGCAGTGCGGCGTCCAACGCGTTGACCGGACCGTCGCCCTCGCCGACCACGTGCTCGAACAACTCGCCGACCTTGAGCTTAACAGTCGCCTCGGTGACGATTTCGCCGGCCCGACGTTTCTCCACATTCACATGGTACTTGATCAATTCGAACGACGGCTTGAACTCGCCCAGGACTTTCTTGGTCAGCAGGTCGAAGCTCGCGTTGGCGGCCTCGAACTGGTAGCCTTCGTTCTCCAGTTCCTGCACCCGGGCAAGAATCTTGCGGGCAAGCTTCGGATCCTGGGCCAGCTTGGCCTTTTCCATCTCCGCCAGGACGTTCGATTTGCCGCTGAGTTCGGAGATGAGAAACCGACGCTCGTTGCCGACAAGCGCAGGGTCGATGTGCTCGTACGTGCGTTTGCTCTTCCGCAAGGCGTCGACGTGTAGACCCGCCTTGTGGGCGAAAGCACTGGCGCCGACGTAGGGCAGGCTCGTCACCGGCGCCAGGTTGCTAATCTCGTACACGAACCGCGACGTCTCCGTCAACATCTTCATTTTTTCGGGACAGAGGACCTCGTACCCCATCTTGAGAGCCAGATTGGGAATGATGGAACACAGATCCGCATTGCCCGTCCGCTCGCCCATACCGTTGATCGTGCCTTGCACCTGCCGGGCCCCCGCCCGAACCGCAGCCAGGGAGTTGGCGATTGCACAGCCCGAATCGTTGTGCGTATGAATGCCGACGACCAATGAACCGAACGTCTTGCAGACCTCCTGCGTTACCTCGAAGATCCGCTCCGGCAACGATCCACCGTTGGTGTCGCACAGTACCAAGGCGTCCGCTCCGCCTTCTGCAGCCGCGTGCAGCACCTTCATCGCATAGTCGGGATTCTCCTGGTACCCGTCGAAGAAGTGCTCGGCGTCAAAGATCGTCTCAATACCCTTGCCCTTGAGGTACCGCACAGACTCCGCGCAGATCTTGAGGTTCTCGTCGAGCGAGCATCCGAGCACCTCCCGCACATGGAGATCCCAGGTCTTGCCGACGATGGTCGCCACCGGGGCCTTGGTGCTCACGATCGAGCCCAACGACAGATCGTTGTCCACGGTGCAATCGGCCCGCCGGGTGCTGCCGAAGGCGGCAATCTTGGAGTTCTTCAAGCCCAGCTTGGCCACCTCCAGGAAAAACTGCATCTCCTTGGGGTTGGAGGCCGCGTATCCCCCCTCGATGTAATCCATCCCCAGACCGTCCAGCCACTTGGCGAT
>JAGPGT010000083.1:0-9193 GCA_018055905.1 Phycisphaerae bacterium | reverse complement strand
GCATCAATGGCAAGTGTTTCCAGGACTTCCCGGCTGCACGCGGCGAACTCGTCGTGCGTTGTGCGAAGTGTGTCGTACGCGAGGCCGTCCGGACGACGCAACAAATCCCAGAGAGATACGCCTTCGACACGAGTTCCCTCCAGACGTATTCTGAGCCTCGTCATCGCCTCAATTTTGTTCTGGAATCTCTGCCTGCGATCGGCCTGAACCAAGCCGACGTCCATGCCGATGGGCGTCAATCTCCTGTCGGCGTTGTCGGAACGGAGGGCCAGACGGTGCTCGGCCCGGGAGGTGAACATGCGGTATGGTTCGTCGATTCCCCGGGTGAGCAGATCGTCGATCATCACACCAATGTACGCCTGGTCGCGACCCAGGACCAGCGGCTCCTTGCCCTGAAGCTTTCGAGCGGCGTTGATTCCGGCGAGGATCCCCTGCCCCGCGGCCTCCTCGTAACCGCTGGTGCCGTTGATCTGCCCGGCCAGGAACAGGCCTGCGATCTTTCGCGTCTCCAGGCTCGGCTGCAACTGCACCGGGGGACAATAGTCGTACTCGATCGCGTAGGCGTAGTGGACTATCCTCGCTCGTTCCGTGCCCGACATAAGCCTGAGCATCTCTTGTTGGACGTCCTTGGGCAGTGACGTGCTGATTCCGTTACAGTAAATCGTCGTGCGGGCCTCGTCCTCGGGCTCCAAAAACACCTGGTGCTTGTCCTTGTCCGCAAACCGCAGGATCTTGGTCTCGATGCTCGGACAATACCGAGGACCGACGGATTTGATCTGGCCGGTATAAAGCGGCGCCCGATGTAAATTGTCGCGAATGAGCCGATGGATCCGCTCGTTCGTGTATGTGATCCAACACGGAATTTGTTCGCGGTCAATCCGATCGTTCAGGAAGGAGAACGGAATCGGGTCGGGATCGCCCTGCTGCGATTCGAGCCGGTTCAGGTCGACGGTGGATGCATCAAGACGGACGGGCGTTCCGGTCTTCAGACGCCGGACCTCTAGGCCTAGGGATTCGAGACTCTCCGAAAGGGAGTCGGCCGCCGGTTCGTCCAGCCGGCCTCCAGGGAATTGCTCGGTCCCGATATGCATTACCCCGCGAAGAAACGTCCCTGTCGTGACGACGACCGTCGGGGACAAGAGCGTCGTACCATCGGCGCATCGTACGCCGCGAACTCGCATCCCCTCGGAGAGGATCTCGGAGGCCATCGCCTCAACGATCGTCAGATTGGGCGTTTCTTCAAGCCGGACTCGCATGAAATCCTGATATTTGTACTTGTCCGCCTGCGCTCGGGGGGATTGGACCGCCGGACCTTTCGAACGATTGAGCATACGGAACTGGATGCCGGTGGCGTCGATCGCCAGACCCATGAGCCCTCCGAGCGCATCCACCTCGCGCGTGATCTGGCCTTTGGCCAGGCCGCCGACGGCGGGATTGCAGCTCATCTTGCCGATCGTGGCCCTGTTGAGCGTGACCAAGCAGGTGCGTGCCCCGATCCGGGCTGCCGCGTGCGCGGCTTCGATACCGGCGTGGCCCCCTCCTATGACGATGCAATCAAAGTCGTTCGTTTTCATTCGATTCAGCCAAGGCGACCGCGGAGGCAATCGCGAAGCTGGCGGTGTGTGTGATACTGATGCTGATCTGCCGGATCTTGAGCTTCGCGGCGATTTGCTTCACTTCCCCTGACAATCTCACTTCAGGCCGACCCGCCGGATTGTTCACAACCTCGATGTCGGTCCAGGCGATCCTGCCCCGCCAACCGGTGCCGATGAGCTTGAGGATCGCCTCCTTGGCGGCAAATCGTCCAGCGTATTTTTCCACCGAGTTCTTGTGCTTGCCGGCGTATTCCTGCTCGACGGCCGTGAAGACACGGTCGAGAAACCGATCCCCATGCCGCTCGATCATCTGCTCGATGCGGGGGAAATCCACCAGATCGATGCCGTGGGCGATGAGATCCATCCTCGATACCTACCGCTCTGCGCGAACAAGCCGATAAAACCGCTCCAAGCAGTAGTCGACGAACGGAGCCGTGTCAATCTGAGCCACCTGGCGGCCGATCTCCTTCTCCAGCTCGTCCAGCGCGGTCCGTCGGCGTTCCCGCAGGATTTCTTCGCGGACCCGATCCTGAACCTCGGACAGAGGCAGATATCCCTCGTCTTGCTTGGCCTCCACCTTCATCAGAAAGACCCGTCCGGGTGCGTCGAGGGGGCCGGCCACCTGGCCGACCCGCATGTTTTTGGCTTTCGCGGCCAGCACATCGTACGGCGGGGCAAACGCGTTCGGGTTCCTGGGTCTCAACAAACCGCCCTGAGAGGCCAAAGGATCGTTGGAGTACTGCTTGGCCAACTCGCCGAAATCCTCGCCGGCTTCGATTCGCATTCGCAAATCTGCGCCCAGCAACCGCGCCCTGTGGAGACGATCCTCATTCGGATCCTCCAACGGTACCTTGGCGACGTCGATGTCGATCAAACGCAACTGCAGGACGCCTTCCCGACAAAACTCCTGGTCTTTCACTTTGTCGTAGTGAGCGACGATCTCGCGGTATGTCACAGGGCGATTCCGACGGTACGCCGAGTCGATCACGTACTGGGCAAGGAAGTCCCGCTTGCGACGTTCCTTGAAAGTCGTGCGATTCATGCCGCGACGCTGAAGCGCCGCGTCGGCCTCCGCACCATTGCCGCCGTGCTCTTCCATAATAAACCGCCGAAGTTCCTTTTCTGCCATTTTGTCCAACGCGTCGTCGGCTTTGTCGCCCAGTTCCCGACGAGCCCGCTTGGCCAGTACGATCCGCGTAATGATATTGCGATTGAGCCGCTGCTCGATCACCGGGCGGGCCTCCGCAAGAAACTGTTCGAGCGAAACTTCCTTCGCCCTTGCTTCGAGGCGGTCCCTGAGGGAGGGTCCCGAAATGTCCTCTTCCGGCGGCGAGATCAAAACATCGTCGAACGTGATGGTTTCGCCACTGATGAGGATCTCGTCAGGCCGGATCGGCCGCGGCGCATAAGTCTTTTGGCGAATCTCTTCTTCGGTCAGAGCCGACTTCTTCTTGTTGCCCTCGCAACCGGTCGGCAGAACAAGAACAAGAGCGAAAAGGCACTTGACACCCATTTGTCCCATTCGTCTGACTGTCATCGTTCTCTCACAATCCCTGTGCATTCACATCGCCCTTGAGACCGATTGCCTCGGCGGCTTCTTGCATCCCTGCGATGGCGTCCTCGATTAACACGCCGAGATCGACATCGAGGAGAGCCGCTCCCTTCTCAATAACCTCGCGGTTGACGCCGGCCGCAAAGGACTTCTCCTTCCACTTCTTCTTCACGGACTTGGCGGTGGTGTCCAGCACGCTCTTGCTCGGACGCACCAAGGCCGTCGCGGCGATCAGCCCCGTCAGCTCGTCCATCGCGTAGAGGGTCTTTTCCAGATCGGTCACCGGCTCGACATCCGTGCAGATCCCCCAGCCATGCGACATCACGGCTCGGATGTACTCCTCGGGCCAGCCGTGCTCGCGGAGGATCTGCCCGCTCTTGTGGCAGTGCTGTTCGGGGAACTGCTCATAGTCCAAATCGTGGATCAGCCCGATCAGACCCCAAAGCTCGGGATCCTGCCCTCGCTTGCGGGCGCAGTATCGCATCACCGCCTCGACCGCCAAGGCGTGCTTGATCAGAGCCTCGTTCTGGTTGTACTGCTTCAGCAACGCCAATGCTTCTTCACGCGTCGGCACCTGTTCAGGCATTTCCACACCCCGAATATGCAAGGGGCAACCGCGCCACCCTGCGGAACCGATGGGTTTCCACCCTCAATACGAATACGTGTCGGTACTCTACCGCGCATACCCGTCGACCGCAATGGGGTTCTCGTCGCACCCCTGGCATCGCCGTGCCGTGCGGGAAAGGTTAGGGCATGCACTTGTCATGCTGAGTGAAACGAAACATCCGGGCCCAGGATGCAGACGGTGCTCCGTCACATGCCAAGCCCAGATCCTTCACCGTCGTTCAAAAGAACACGCCTCCGCCCCGCCGCGGGAAATCCGGGCCCCTGTTCTACTTGAGCGAGACCGTCTTGGTCCCCTCGGCCCGTTTAAGGTCGATGAAGGTTTCGTTGCCGTTGGCGGTGATCTTGTGCCGACCGTAGAACACCGGGACCTCGCATCGACCCGCCGCGTCGGCTTTGCCCTGCCAACGGGTCCACCACTGCTTGTAGATCAGATCGCGATACGCCTGGGCAGCCGGGGTCGGCGACCAGTCCCGACGATACAGCGACGATTGTGGAATCCAGTTGGCCCCTTCCCAGAAGCCCCACATCAGAATGCCCTTGACCGCCGGTTCTGCGAAACAAATGCGGTAGTAATCCACGATGGCTTTCGCCTTGGCCTGCTCCTCCTCGTCCGTAAGCGTGGAGTCCCGCTTGTTGTAGTGCTTGGATCGCTGGCCGGGGAAATTGAACTCGGTGATGACGATCGGCAGCTTGAACTGAGCGAGCGTGGCCAACGAGGCCTTCAAGACCGCTGGATCAAACGAGTCGCCATGGAGGTGCCCCTGGACGCCGATGCCGCCGATGGGAACGCCCTGATCCAACAGGCCGCGGATGTGGGCGACGTAATCGTCCAGGCGCCGGCCCGTCAGGATATCGTAGTCGTTCACAAAAAGCACGGCATCGGAATCGCCTTGGCGGACCCAGTCGGCCATGTCCCGCGTGATCTCGGGACCCAGACGTTCCTCGTAGTAGTTGCCGTGAATCATCTCGTTGTTCAGATCGTACTCCGCGAACCGGCCTTTGTACCGCGTCCCGATATCCAGGGCCCGTCTCTTGAGCGTCTCGCGGAGCGTCGCGTCGTCCAGGGCAAGGACCCACGGCTGAATGAAGCTGCGAATCCCCCAGAAAATGTTGTGCCCTCGCAGAGGGATCTCGTGCTCGTCGGTCCACTGGAGAATCGCATCGACAATCGAATAATCCACCTGCCCCTGGCGTCGTTCCATCGAGGGCCACTTCAACGCATTTTCTGTCACGGCGGCGTTGAAGTTCTCCAGAAAAACCTTCTTGTACTGGGCCGCGGTCTCCGCGTTCGCCCGCTCACCGAACATCTGGCTGGCCAACGCGGCCCCGAACCAGAACTCGTGACGCTGTTGCTCCACGCGGACCTCGGCCCCCGGCGCAGTCTCGATCGTCAGCGTCCCCCTCCGGATCTTGCGAATGGCTTCGTCCACATCGGCCCCCAACACAACCGAATGACAACAACCCAACCCCACGACAACCGTTGCAATCCAAATCATGCAATCCGCGGATTTCATAGGACGTGTCCTCCATCGAATGTTGCGTTCTGCGATCCATTCACACCGCAAGTCTACTGGTGTACGGGCGTCAAGTCAATCGGCCGCGATTGACCGGGTGATGGCATGTAGCGAGAGATTGCATTGGGGATATGATATGTCCTTATAGATAGAGTGCAGGCCATGCGAAACGATGGATCCGCACGCCAAGACCATGGGCTTCCATAAGCATTTATCGAAAGAGAATCTCTAAGTTCTTATTGTAAGCAGGGTTGCGCAAGCCGTCCACAGGTTGTACCGCGGGACGATTCACAGGCGATGGGCCCCTGCAATGAAAAGGTCTGTCACGATTCATCTGGATCGAATCGACTCGTCAGACGGGAGCAAGCGTTCGGTAGATGTTCGCTGCCATGTCAGCAACCTTCGTCAAAGCGATACCGAATTTCTGCTGCGGACGGATAAAACCTATGACGTTGGCCTCGAAACCAAGACCAAAGTCCGATCTTGGGATCACCAGGACTTACGTAACATCCTGCCCTCCTAGGACATGCAATTGCCTTGGTTAGCCCAGCTTCTCTCTTGACTCCTTGCGGCCCTATGCCCATGATGGCGGCTGTGAGGTTCGAATGGGTTCCATTCAGTAGTTGCCAATGGAAGGGGTTTCGCATGTCTGTGTTTGCTCCCAGAAGATTGTTCTTGCTCGCGATGATTCTCGGCGTTGCGCTCGGAACTGTTGTTGAAGCAGAGCCCGTGCAGTTCACAAAGATCGTGCTCGACAAAACGTTCCGATCGGAGGGCGTCGGGGTGGGAGACATCAATCGCGACGGCAAGCTGGACATCATGGCGGGCGAAGTGTGGTACGAGGCCCCCGACTGGACGATGCACGAGATCCTGCCGCCGGGAAAGTATGACGGCAACACCGGATACAGCAAGACCTTCGCCAACTTCTCAGCGGACGTCAACCGCGACGGGTGGATCGATTCGATCATCACGACGATGATGGGCGAACCGTCCCTGTGGTACGAGAATCCGCAGAATAAGCCCGGTCATTGGAAGGTGCACAAGGGGACCCGCAGCGCGTGCAACGAGACGCCGCTGTTTGCGGACCTCCTGGGCGACGGCAAGCCTGTGGCGGTCTGGGGAGTCCAGCCGGAAGGGTACATGGCCTGGTTCAGCATCCCCGACGACCCATACCAAGAGTGGACGATGCACATCATCGGCGGCCCCAAGGCCCCCGGCAGCGAGCGCTATGACCATGGCCTGGGCGTCGGGGACATCAACGGCGACGGACGCAACGACGTGATCGTGACCAAGGGCTGGTGGGAAGCGCCCGTCGACCGCACGCAGGAGCAGTGGCGGTTCCACGCGGTCGATTTCGGCCCGCCCTGCGCGGACATGGTCGTCTTCGACATCAACGGCGACGGGCTCAACGACGTGCTGACCAGCTCGGCGCACGACTACGGCATCTGGTGGTTCGAGCAACTGCCAGGCTCCAACGGTGAGAAATTCCACATGCAACAGATCAGCAAGGAGTTCTCGCAGACCCACGCGATCCGCCTGGCGGACATCAATCGCGACGGCATTATGGACTTCGTCACAGGTAAGCGATACTTCGCCCATAACGGCAACGATCCCGGCGCCCGGGAACCCGCGTTGCTGGTCTGGTTCGAGATCCAGCGGCCCGAAAAGGGCAAGGTCACGTTCTCCCGACACATCATCGACGACGACTCCGGTATCGGCACGCAGTTCGAGGTCGTGGATATCAAT
This sequence comes from Phycisphaerae bacterium, assembly GCA_018055905.1. Lineage (GTDB taxonomy): Bacteria > Planctomycetota > Phycisphaerae > Sedimentisphaerales > Anaerobacaceae > PLanc-01. The sequence continues at coordinate 2,159 of JAGPGT010000083.1, read as the reverse complement.
GGCGACGGGCTGATGGACGTCGTCACCGCCAACAAGAAGGGCGTTTCCCTGTTCGTGCAGCAAGGGCCGACGAGTGCGATTTCGCTCTTCGACGGCAAGACACTCCGCGGTTGGGAGGGCAATCTCGACTGGTTCCGCGTCGAGGACGGCGCGATCGTAGCGGGCAATCTGAAGAAAACCATTCCCCGCAATGAGTTCCTGTGCACGACGAAGGCCTATGGAGATTTCGAATTGCGGCTGAAGGTCAAACTGCTCGGCGATCCGGCCCACGCCAATGCGGGCATCCAGATCCGCAGTCGTCGCATCCCGAACCACAACGAGATGATCGGCTACCAGGCCGACATGGGTCAGCACTACTGGGGCTGCCTTTACGACGAGTCCCGTCGCAACAAGATCCTCGCTCAGCCCGCTGCAGAGGTGCTGAAGAAGGCCCTCAAGCCGGGCGATTGGAATCAGTACGTGATTCGCTGCGAGGGCCGGCGCGTTCAACTGTGGCTCAACGGCGTCCAGACCGTGGATTACACCGAACCCGATGAATCGATCGAGCAGACCGGTCTGATCGGTTTGCAGATTCATTCGGGCCCTGCGAGCGAGGCGTGGTACAAGGACATCGAGATCGTCGAGATTGCCCGGTGATCGACCGGGCGGGAGCGTGCCGATGGGAGCCGTCATTTACGCGATGGTGTTGTGCGTGGCTGCTGCGAATGGGCCGGTCGGTTCGTTGGGGATCTTCGACGAAGCGGGCGACGTCGGCGTCGTTGGCGCCGCAGGGAAGGCCACGTTCGACGCCGCAAGCGATCAGTACGCCGTGACCGGCAGCGGCGAGAACATCTGGGGTACGCAAGATGCCTTTCAGTTCCTGCGGCGTAAGCTCGACGGCGACGCGGCCATGACAGCGTCCATTCGTTGGACGGGCGAAGGCAAAAACGCCCATCGCAAGGCAGGTTGGATGATCCGCCAGAGTCTCGATGCCGGCTCTCCGTATGTCGATGCCGTCGTCCACGGCGACGGTCTGATCAGCCTGCAGTACCGCCAGGTTCAGGGCGGCACAACCGAGGAAATCCAGTCGCCCATTCGCGCCCCGGCCGCGATCCGCCTGGAGCGTGATGCGAACGTCTTTGGCCTGTCGGTCAGCCGGGACGGAAAGATGTGGCAGCCGGTGGGCTCGGTCTGCGTGGCGCTGCCCGACCCGGTGCATGCCGGATTGATCGTGTGCTCGCACGACAACTCCGTGAGCGAGACCGCCTTGTTCTCAGAAGTCGAATTCAAGGTTCTCGGGAAGGCCAAGGTCGGTGATCGCGTGGTCGAAAGTACGTTGGAGATTGTCTCTGTCGAGACCGGGGAACGCCGGATCGTCCATCGCGAGCGACGCCACTTCGAAGCGCCGAACTGGTCGCGTGATGGCAGTTACCTGCTCTTCAACGGCGGAGGCCGGCTCTTTACGATTCCCATTACCGCAGGCGAGCCCAAGCTTCTGAACACAGGTTTTGCGACCCGCTGCAACAACGATCACGGTTTCTCGCCCGACGGCAAATGGCTGGCGATCAGCGACCAAACCGAAGGCGAGTCGCGGATCTATGTGCTTGCGAGCGAGGGAGGCACGCCGCGACTGGTGACGCCCCTGGCCCCTTCGTACTGGCACGGATGGTCGCCCGATGGACGGACGCTTGCCTACTGTGCCGCTCGCGGCGGCAACTACGACGTCTATACGATCCCTGTCGTGGGCGGAACCGAGGTCCGCCTGACCGACGCTGTGGGTCTGGACGACGGACCCGATTACTCGCCCGACGGCGGAACGATCTACTTCAATTCCGAACGATCGGGCCTGATGAAGATCTGGCGGATGAACGCCGACGGTTCGCAGCAGGAGCCGGTCACCATCGACCTGGATTATGCCGACTGGTTCCCGCATCCGTCGCCCGACGGCAAGCTGTTGGTCTTTCTCTCCTACGACAGAAGCGTTCAAGGTCATCCCGCGAATAAGGACGTCTGTCTGCGGATCATGGACTTGCCCGACGGCAAGCCACGAATCCTGGCCAGGCTCTTCGGCGGCCAAGGCACGATCAACGTGCCCTCCTGGTCGCCCGACAGCCGGTCCGTGGCGTTCGTCAGCTATCGCCTCGTCCTGCCGTGAGCATGACAGGGACGGATCAGATGTG
>JAGPGT010000305.1 GCA_018055905.1 Phycisphaerae bacterium | reverse complement strand
CGGACCAGAGCGTCGAGGCCTGGGGCGTCGGCGATAACGACAAGGAAGGCTGCTTCGAGCACATGCAGGACTATCGCTGTCGATACTCCCACGTGCGGATCATCGAGAGTCATGACGCACGGACGGTCGTTCACTGGCGGTATGCGCCGGTCAGCGCGCACAACCATCTCTGGCGGGAAGACCCCAAGACAGGACGCGCCTGCTGGGTGGATGAGTACTACTTCCTCTATCCCGACGTCATGGGCGTGCGCAAGGTCATTTGGGATACCGACACCCTCGGCCGTCCCCACGAGCTTCAGGAGTCGCTCCCCCTGACCGGTCCCGGCCAGCTCCAGGCGGACGTGATCAACATGGATTACCTCTTTGTAGCGAACCTCGAGGGACAAACCCAGACGCTTTCGTTCGTACCCGACCCCTCGGCCAAGCGTGCCGAGAACCACTGGCGTTTCCTCCCGAAGAAAAATGACAAGCCGATCCCCAAGGATCTCACCATCCAGATGTTCAACTTCCGCTCCGACTTCAAGCCGTTCAGCATCTTCGAGCCCGGCAGCAAGATGCACTACGTCACGGATCTCTGTCTCGAACAGGGAGGCCTGTCAGTGCCGAGCGGATGCAACCACTGGCCGGTGGGCCAGATGCGATGCGACGGCAGAGCCGTTCAGGCGGCGGACCGCCCCACCCATTTCCTGGGTTGCCCGATGTCCTCGCCGCCCATACACGAGCAAGACGGTCGCTCGTGGTGGAACGCCCTCTATGGTATGACGGACAAACCGATTGCGGACCTGGTGACCCTCGCCAGAAGCTGGTCTCGGGCTCCCCAAATGAGCGTGCACGGTCAAGGGTATACCAGCGCCGGCTATGATCGGGGCGAGCGCGCCTATCGGATTGACTGTACCGACCCGATGGCCACCTCGGTTCTCCATTGCCGCTTGGCAGCGGGCCCGGAATCTCCCGTCTATAACGTTCCGATGGTTATAATGAACTGGGGAGACACCGGCGCAACCCTGAAGATCGACGGCAAGCCTGTCAAGCAGGGCAAGTCATTCCGCTTGGGACACCGCTACCGCCTCGATGGAACCGACCTGGTGCTCTGGATCAAATGGCAATCAAACAAACCGGTCAGTCTCGAATTGGCACCCGATGAGGTCGCCCCATAGGACGTGACGGCGTATTCATCAGGATCTATCTGAGCTTGTCGACCCCGGTAGCAGAGTCTTCTGCTCACTTGGTATACACGTGAGTAGCCGTGTGAATCGTCACCGGACCCAATAGGCCGGAGGGCTGCAGGCGTCGATCCTTCCGGGACAATCTTTCATGTAGATTGGTTCGGCAGTACTGTTCTTCGCGCGGCAGAAAGGCATCGCCAATCAGGCGATTCGTCCAGGTATTGGCAACTTCCACGGTCAGTTCGTTCTTCCCTGCTTGGATGGCATCCGTGATATCGACGCAGAACGGCGGTTTCCACAGAATGGCGATTTCCCGCCCGTTCAACCGGACACGGGCTGCTTTGTGAACCACACCCAGATCGAGTTCCACATAGGAACTCTCGTCAAGATCGCGTTGCGCGACGTCGAACTCCTTGCGATACACGGCTCGTCCGGAGAAATACTTGATGCCGTCATGCTCCGAATCGGTCCAGGAGATGAGGTTCTGAAAGATCGTCTCGTCCGGCGCGCCCCAACCTCGTGGGAAATTCACCTGCCACGGACCAGGAATCTCCAACGGCCGCCTGACGGATTCGACGACGACTTCTTCCGCTTGCCCGCTCGTGCCGTGCAACACGTACGTACCGGGCGTCCAGACCCTCAGATACGGGCGATGGGCCGCATCCATCCTCAGTTCTGCATCGGGTCGAGCCGGCCCGATCGTCTCGTCCGAGGCAGGATCGAACGCCGTGCCGCTGGACACAGCGTGAATCTTGACGCCGGAGATCTCGTCATCCCCGAAAAACTTCACCCGGCACAATCCCACGCGTTTGCTGATTCCGTCGGAGTACTGCGCCGTGCTGTGATTGGTTTTTATGTCGAAACGAACGTACCGGGCGCGATCGATCTCCACGGCGAGATCCTGCTCATAGTGTTTGTCTTCCGTTTGCGAAGCTTCCTTCAGGGAGAACGAGCCGCATTTGTGGTACTCGACGCCGTCGGGAGACGTCCAGATCTCCATATCCTTGACGCCGTAGTTCATGAATCCACGCACACTTTCGACGTAATTCCAGAGCCTGATCTTCTTGAGAGAGTGGACCGCTCCCAAATCGAACACGATGTGCTGGTCTGCGACATCTGTCTTGTCGTCCGACAACCACATCGGTCCACCCGGCGTGGCCGAGTGCGGCGAGAATGCCGGCGCCGCCGCAAAAGGTACGGTCTTGCGTGTTTCGACACGAGTGAAGTGGGTCGGGGTGACCGACTTGCGAAAGAGGACGAATACCGATTCCGCGGGTTTGAGATGCAGGGTCAGGCGGGTCATTCCGTCCCGGACCTCATAGGCCGGTATCTCGCTCCACCGGCCGGTTTCCGGATGCCACAATTCCGGCCTCTTGCCTTTGACACGGAAGACACAGGCCGCGGTCTCCCAGCGTTCATTGAGGTTGATTACGAAGTAGATGTCTTCTTGATCTGTACGCCGATGCACATAATCCAACCGGGTGCGTGGGTCGGAGCCCGTATACTGGAAGTCCGGACCGATCCCCTGCTCCTGCAAGATCTCAGCCACGGAACGGTTCCAGACAATGCGTCCCTTGCCGTATCGATGTTCCCGGACCGATTCGCCGTCACAGGCGCCCCAAAGCGTGTCCGCGAGGCGGGCCACCTGGCCGTCACGGCGGGGATAATCCACCAAGGTCCCGGTTCGAATTGGTTTAGGACCGATGACCGTGGCGCCAGCCTCCACCATCTGTACCAGCTTCCGCAAGACCTCCAGATCCATGTCCGGCCGTTCCGGCAGCACCAGTGCCGCATAGCTCATGCCATCGGGCAGTGTGATTCGGCCGTCATTGACGGTCATGCGAGTCAGAATCACGTCGCTGTTGACGACGTCATAATCATAGCCGCAGCCCGGGCTGTAATCGACGCCTTTGGCGGATACGAAGTTCGGGGCTTGATCACCGTAATAATAGCACACATCTGCTACGAACAGCCCTTTGCGAAGCAGATAGCAGCATCGGGAAAGATATTCGATGAAAGGTCCGGCCATGGGCCACCACACGCGATTGGGATTGATATGGGTGCCGGCATGGTAGTAATTGCCCGGCAACCCCGCCTGGTCCGGACTGTGGGCAAACGTGTGAAACGTGAAGTGATTCAACCCCTCGCTCATCGCCTTGTC
>JAGPGT010000304.1 GCA_018055905.1 Phycisphaerae bacterium | reverse complement strand
GAAGACCTTGTTGGCGGTCTGGGTGACGAAGACGGAAGGGGCCTGCTGGGCTGTCCAGATCACGTAGACCTCTTTGGCGGCTTCGTGGGCGTGCTGAAGCTCCCGTTCGACGCCGCTGGAGATGGCGGCCCGGCCGTCGGGCATGGCGGGCACGAAACTGATGATCATGTCCGCCTGGTCGATCAGCAGGAAGTCGCGGGCATAGATCTGGTTGTTGATGTCCCGCTCGATCTGCAGGACCTCCTCGACGTCCAGGATCGCCCGTTCGCATCCGGCTGTGAACTCAGCGGTCTTGAGGCCCTGTTCGCGGGCCTGGCGGGCGATGGCGGGCAGGTGGGACTCCTCCAGGTCGCCTGGATCGAAGCAGATGAACAGGTCCTTCATCCGTTTGCGGAACTGGCCGATCTCGTTCATGACGCTCTGGAGTCGGGCCACCGCGGTCATCGGGAAGCTCAGGTACGCTCGTTTGCAATTGCGCTCGAAAGCCAGGCGGTAGAAGGTGTCCACGGTCGGCTCGTCGCTGCCCAGGGACAGGCAGTAGAAGGGGACCTGGTCGTTGATGCCCTTGCAGAGCATCTCGGTGCTGATGATCTCCTCCTCCCGCCAGACGATCAGGTCCTTGAGGCTGTGTTCGACCGCGTGCTGATCCACGAGCCGGCGGTGCATCGCGACGACGCCATCGACCAGACAGATGTACATGTCCGCGTTGAGCTGTCGCATCTGGTCGAAATCGACGGCGGGGAAGAGCCCGTGCCGCCAGCGGAAGGTGGCATGGGTGTTGACAATCAGATTGGGCACCTGGCGGGCCCGGAGGATGATGTCCTTGAACACGCTGCGGCGCAGCGAAGCCAATCGTTTGAGAGAGATATCCAGGATCTTGCCCGGTGGCACGTCCGGCGCCTCGGCGTACATCATGTCTCCGACGCTGCGAAGCTCGACGGATCGTCCTTGGAGCTGGGCGTATCGACAAACCTCTTCAAGATAGCTCTTCTTGTTGAGGCCCACCATTCCTGTGACGACGATGATCATAAATCAAACCAAATCCGAGACTCGAAGAACGAAGCTAAGAAAAACACGAATTTCGATATTCGAATTCTCGTTTTCTGCCTACTTGGTCGTTGAAACGCCGGTCTTCGGCGCTAGATACAGGTTTTTCAATCGTTGTTGCCGGTCGTATTCCCGCAGGGCCGCGATCAATTCGCCCATATTCCCGGCGATGATTTTATCCAGGTTGTACAGCGACAGGCCGATGCGGTGGTCGGTGACCCGGTTCTGAGGGAAATTGTACGTTCGAATCTTTTCCGACCGATCACCCGAACCGATCATGTTACGGCGTTGCGAGTCCCGTTCAGCGCGGCGCTGGTTTTCGTAGAGTTCAAAAACCCGACTTCGCAGGATTCGCCAAGCTTTGGCACGGTTCTTGTGTTGGCTGGACTCCTCTTGCATGTTGACGGTGATGCCGGTCGGGATGTGTTCGAGGCGAATCGCGCTGCTGACCTTGTTGACATTCTGTCCGCCCGGACCGCTGGATCGGCTTACATGCTCGATCACGTCGGAGGGGTTGATCTGGATATCGACTTCCTCGGGCTCGGGCAACACCGCGACTGTGGCGGCCGAGGTGTGGATGCGGCCCTGGGCCTCCGTTTCCGGCACCCGCTGGACGCGATGGCCCCCCCCCTCGTAGCCTAGTTCCGACCAGACCCCTTCGCCTTTGATGTTGAAGATGATCTCGCGGAAACCGCCCATGTCCGAGGGGCTCATGTCAAGTTGCTCGATCCGCCAACGGCGACTGGCCGCATATCGGCTGTACATGTCGTAGAGGTCCCGGGCGAAGAGGGCGGCCTCTTCCCCCCCCGTTCCGGCGCGGATCTCCATGATGACCGAGTCGACGTGCATATCGTCGGCCATGATCAGGGTATTTAGGAGTTCTTCGAGCAAATGCTCCTTGCGGGCGGTAAGGCGCTCGACCTCTTCTTCGGCCATGGCGCGAAAGTCTGCGTCGGCGGTTGCGTCCCCCACGATCTGCTGTGCCTCGGCCAGCTCACCCGCCAACTTTTTGTACTCGCGGTATTTCAGGACGAGCGGTCGATTCTTGCCCCGCTCTTTGGAAAGCGCGATCAGCCTGGCCGGCTCTCGGGCGACAGCCGGATCGGAGATTTGCTTTTCGATCTGCTCATACCGTGCGTCGATTTCGTCAAGCAGGGCCAAGAGGTGGTCTTGTTCTCTGTTCATCGGCACTCAAGGGCAAACGCAAAAACACAACAACGCCTCGCCCTTCGCTGAGACGAAGCGTTCCCTGCATAAGAAAAGCCCCTGCCCTGCGTTCCGGGAGCAGGAGCTTTTCAGACTCTCGGCCGGGGCAGCTATTGCTGTGCTTCTTTGCCCTTTTTCATGTACGACGTGCCGTATTTTTTCTGGAACCGCTCGATGCGGCCGGCGGTGTCCATGAAGCGTTGTTTGCCCGTATAGAACGGATGACACATCGAACAGGTTTCGGCGTGGATCTCATCAGCCGTGCTGCGGGTCTCGAACGTATTGCCGCAACCGCAACGAACCACAACCTTGTCGTACTTCGGGTGTATTTTTTCCTTCATATTCATGGCTCCGAAAGATTGTCGAAACCACTAATTTTATCGTTTGGACAATCCCTTTCAAGAGGAATTTTGTGATTTCCGGTCTTGGGGTCGCTTGGGAGGCACAGCGGAACTTCTTGCCGGCGGAGTGGTCTTGCGATACAATGCGTACGACCATATAGAGTTTCTCAGCCTGATTCCAAGTTTAGGGAGTTCACAAATGACCGAGAACGGCAGGACTCTCCTGGGTTTTCCCCGACGAGGAAGGGAGGATTCCGGCTTGTCCTGGATGTTTTGGGTGGTGTGTTTGCTGGCAGTGGTGTTGACGGGGTGCCAGCGTGAAGTTTCGAAGGGGGACGCTGTGCCTGGGCAAGTCGAGCGTTCGACGAACGTCCAGGTTCCGCCCGGAAACCTCGCGGGTTCAGAGTCCGCCAAGGAGTCGGCGTCACCGGGGCAGGCAGTCGATGTGCCTGCGGTGGTTTTGGCTCCGACCATCACGATCGAGAACCCCCTGCTTGATTTGGGGGAAATCGGGACGGATTCGAAACATACGGGCGAATTCCGCTTCACGAACACCGGTACTGCCCCTTTGAAGATTCTGCAAATCCATGGTTGTTGTGGAGTTGCGACGCGAGGCGTCGAGGCGGGCCAGGAATATCCCCCCGGTCAGAGCGGTATCCTGGAATTCGAGCTTCCTTCCGGCTCGATGCCGATCCCCAACCGAACCTGGGAACTTCGCCTCCAGACGAACGATCCGCAACACAGTCTCGTGTCGTTGGTCATCAAGGCGTCGATTGTCCGGCGTGT
>JAGPGT010000082.1 GCA_018055905.1 Phycisphaerae bacterium | reverse complement strand
CCGTTGATTCGGAAATCGGCCAATTCGATCAACTCAGTGTCGATCCTGTCGCTGACCTGCCGGGCGGCCTCCAGGCAGACACCCAGCGAAGTGGCTGTGCCTTGTCCCTTACGCGGACTGCACGAGAGGGCGACGATTTTGATGCACCCTTCGGTTGCGGCCTGGGGCTGCGATGATGCGGTCGATGCCGCGACGGCTGTCATGGCTGTCCCGGCGGTCATTGAACTTCTGACGAAGTCGCGTCGTGTGAGATTCTTCACAATCGTCTCCTTGAATCTGCCAGGGATTCGGTTTTCTCCACTTTCTGCGAACACAATTGCTCCTTGAAGTATATTAGAATACGGCAACGGTGAACAGGGTGGAGAGTCCCTGCGTGCAGATTGGAGAAGGTCAATCAGGATTTGGAAGGAATTCATGATGACGAATGCAACAAGGTCTGTCCTGGTTCTCAGTATCGTTTGTGCAGTTCTGGGGGGGGGGCTACGTGCGGCGGACTGGCCGCAATGGCGGGGGCCGAATCGCGATGGCGTATGCAGGGAGACCGGCCTGCTCAAGCAGTGGCCGGAAGGCGGCCCGAGGCTGCTCTGGGAAATCTCCGGTTTAGGGTCGGGGTATTCAACCGTGGCCATCAAGGACGGCAAACTCTATACGATGGGCGACCGGCAGGTTGCCAGAGAGAAAACCCAGTACGTCTACGCATACGACTTGAACACGCAGAAGGAACTGTGGGCAACGAAGATCGGCGCCGGCCACGACGACGGCCCTCGATGCACTCCGACGGTTGAGGACGGTTTCGTGTACGCCATCGGCACCAGCGGCAACGTCGTGTGTGTTGCCGGTGACAACGGAAAGCTAGTCTGGACGAAGAATCTGCTGACCGACCTCGGTGGAGCGAGTAATCCCCAGTGGAAGTTCAGCGAGTCCCCTCTGATCGACGGAGATCGACTGCTGTGTACGCCGGGGGGACGGAAGGCGGTTCTGGTTGCTCTGAACAAGAGGACCGGCGATGTGATCTGGACCTGTTCCATGCCCGACATCGGACCCAATGGCAAGGATGAAGCCGGATACTCCTCCATTGGAATCAGTCATGCGGCGGGTGTCAAACAGTACGTCCAGCTGACCAACAAGGGCGTGGTCGGTGTCTCGGATGACGGCAGATTCCTCTGGGGCTACAACCGCATCGCCAACCGTGTGGCGAACATTTCCACGCCGGTGATCGAAGGCGACTACGTTTTTACTTCTACTGCCTATCAGACAGGTTCGGCTCTGCTGAGGTTGTCCCGCGACGGGGACGGCGTCAAAGCCGAAGAAGTGTACTGGCTCGACAGGAACCAGTTTCAGAACCATCACGGCGGGTTTGTCAAGGTCGACGACTACATCTACGGGGGACACAACCACAACAAAGGTGAGCCTACCTGCGTCGAGATGAAGACCGGCAAGATCCTGTGGCACGCCGACCAGCCCGGCGGCGGCTCCGGTTCGGTTCTCTACGCGGATGGATGCCTGTACTTCCTGTACGACGACGGCACCGTAGCGCTCGTCGAAGCGACTCCCGAGAAGTACAGTCTCAAAGGTACGTTCAAGTTGCCCAAGCGTCCGGGGGCCAGAGGAACCGCCTGGGCCCATCCCGTGGTCAGCGACGGCAAGCTGTATCTTCGCTGGGCGGACGTCCTGTTCTGCTATGATGTGAAGGCTCAGTAGAGCGGGGGGGAGGCTACCAGGTTCGGATTTCAGGCCTGCGAGTTCTGTCGATCCGGGAAACAAACCTGCATCCGGATTCTCGAGTCATCGGGCTGGTGTGACCCGGGACATGTGCGGAGATCATGGCGATCCCGGCATCAGGGAATCCGGATGCGTTGCTTGCCCGTCCGCTTCAGAGAGTTGCCTTTGATCCGTCCTTCTCAAGCGTATGGGACTCATCGATTGTAGCTTGGAAGGCAGGCATCTCGATCTCGAGAAAATCCTCCCTCGTGGGTTCGACGACAAGGATTCGTTCCGACTCGACCAATGTGTAGGTCGGCGGAAGGGATCGGGGGTCCACGCGGAGCCAGTACCGGCCCGGCTTGACGTCGCCTATGTAGTAGCTGCCGTCGGCGGCAGTGAAGGATTCCGCCGTCAGACGCCCCGATTGGGTGTCGGTCAGGTAGACCCGCACGCCGGCTAGAGGGCTTGTCGTGGTGTCAGAACGATGGGCGTCGGGAGTGTCTTGGAACATCGCTCGGATCTCGGGTAGAGTAGGATGCATAGCGTTGGGGTCGGGAGCAATCGGCTCGACCACAACGACGTGACCGAGGAGCGAAATCAACGGCGACAAGGCCAGGTTCACTTCGGTCAGGCTGTCCCGATACGTTTTTGCCAGCTGGGTTCCATGCGTCACGCTGTAGATCGCAGGAACCGTATCCGGATCCAGATACAGACGCACCTCAGAGGTGTTGGACGGGACGGAAAGCACGTAGTAGCCTCTCTGGTCGGTGACCGCGGTCAGATAGGGACCGAGGTGGACCTTGATATTCGGAACGCCCGGTTCATCGCTGTCGAGGAGGTGGTTGCCGTTATAGTCGACAAAGACTTTGCCATGGACCGCGCCATAACCTGTTCGCACACGGCTTGCCGTGATGTTCACGATCCGTCGGTCATGCTGGGTATAGAGGTTTCGCAGATTCAGGTAAAGAGTGAACGCATAGTCTCCATAGCGGTAGTCTGCGGTTGCCCCGAGATAGTTGGATCCGACATTGTCAAGCAGGTACTCGGCGCGTCCGCGAAAACCATAGCCCGGTCCCTCTGAGTCGTCCTTCAGTTCCGTCAGAAGTTCCGCACGCAACCGCAGGGGATGGCCCTTGATCTTCAGATTCCGGTCATGCACCAGAGAAAGGGATTCTTCATAGTCGCTGTCATTATACACCAGCCCGATGGAACTGCCCACGTCCAGCGATTTACGCAGCGTCCAGTACTGCGACGGACGCAGATGGCGAGGCGCATGGCGGAGTCGCAATGTGGAAAGAAACCGGTCTTCCCCCTCGACCGAGAGCTCTTCGCCGAGATAGACCCGTCCGAAGAGACTCACGTCACGACTCGGCATGACGCGTAATCCAAGTTCCGTCAACCATCGCGGATTCTCCTCCGTGCTGATGTCCAGACGATGGAAACGGGCCGACAACGAGGTACGGGGCACGATCGTCGTGGTCACTCCGAGATTCTGGTAGTCCACCTCTGTCGTTTCCTGCTTTTCTTCATCCAAATTATTATGCATCTGTCCGAGGCCGGCTTCCAGGGTCCAGTTCCGGTGCAGTCTCCAGATCAACCCTGTTTCGCCGCCCTGGCGATCGGAAATTTCCGGATTGGTGCCGTCAAAATAATCCGACCCGAGGTGAAGGAGATCTAAGTTCAATGTGAAGTCTCGGGTGAGGAGGTATTCGGCCTGGGTGCGCGCCGCCACGTCCTGGTACTCGTCCTGTCCCTGGCCCCAACTGCCCGCCAGATCACCCGAGAGGATCAGATTGTCGAGGGGCATGTAGGAAAGGGTCGTTCCGACCTGGCGACTCGAGTTGGGATAGGAACGCCGGATCGAGGAGCGATCCACCCCCAGGAATCGATGATAATGATCCTCTTCCGTCGCGGCGGTGGCACCCACCGTCAGCCGGTCCGTCAGTCCATAGAGAACACGGCCTCCGGTGATGTAGCCGTAGAAATCGCCGGCGTCAAAGGCGTCTGTCGGAGACATCATGGTCTCGCGTCGAGTTCCCGCAACGCCCAAATAGGCGGCACGTCCTTTGGGCAGGAGCTGGGGGGTTCCGGCGATCGCTTTCTCGACTCGAATCTCGTTGCCGCCGCTTTCTCGAATCAGAATCGTAACCTCGTTCAGGATGCCCGAGGGCAGTTCGATATCCTGAAAACGGTAGACCCCCATTCCCGGCGGAGATTCTGCGTCGGGGCGGACGCTCTGGATGTCGACGGTCTTGCCGTTGATGAGCAACTCCACCTCCGCGTTGATGGGGGCCGGACCTTCGAAGATGTAAGTCCGACCGAAATACTGATACAGGCCGCGGTTCGAACGGTCTGCACGCAGTTCGTCGGCGGTGCAACCAATCAATCCGTTGATCCGAACACCGGTGACTTGGAAGGTCGGGTACACCAAATTGCTCAAGCCAAAGGAGGAATCCCCCGTCGTAATCTCGGCGGAACCCAACCGATGGACCCATTCGAACCAGTCCAACTGAGCGACATAGGGATCGTCGTTGGGCCATTGCCACCCTTGGGTGTTTGACCACACCCGGCTGGGGTGAGAGACATGGACTCGATATTGTCCCTTGTACAGATTCCCCCAGAAAGTTTCGCGGGGGCCGTCGATCTGGAGGGTTCGTATGTCCGATTGTTCCGAACCGTTCCCGGTGCTTCGCCGCCAGTTATAGCTGGGTCTCCAATCCACCTGGATCAATTGCAGCGGGGCCCGGCTGCGATCCGCAGGCGGGAGGCTCTCCGGCAGATCGGCTCCGACAAATCGCGTCGGAATGGCCAACAGAGACGACCCCGACGGGAGTTTCCAGATGCTGAGTTTTCGATCCAGTTGAAGGTGGTACTCATACATCTCCGGATCCCACTGCAGTTCCATCCCGAGGATCTCCCATAGGTCTTGGGGGAGCACGTAGAGATCGGGTTTGAGTGTGATCTCGGATACCGCTTGTCGCAAGGGGATTTTTCGTGTCCGATTTTGAACCTGGATCTTTCCTGTGGCGATGTCCACTTCGACCACGCCCACACCCTCCGGAGTGAATCGTAAGGTGCTTGCCTGTTCCTCAGGCTTGATCTGGAAAGCGTTGAGCACACGGAGCAAAGGCAACCACCGCCTCCCGTCGGGGGTAACAATTGAATCCAGATCGGTGATCTGGAGCCGCTCATGGAGCCATCGTCCTCGGACGACAAAACCGACCAACTCGGTGGTTGCCGTTTCCTCGGTGTTCGGATCACTGCAATGAGGTCCGACAAGGACCAAGGATATATTCGGATCGCTCGGCAATGCCGTATCCGCTGCCGCAAGGGGTGTTGAAGAGGTTCCCGATGTATTGGGGTCGCAGAGGGAAAAGACCCAATCAAGACTTCCCAAACGACCACCGAGATCATCATACGAAGGCAAAGACAAAATCCGGCCTGTCAAGTCTTCTCTCTCTGGAGAGACGTCCTCCCTCGGCTCTGCGTGATCTCCCCCCGGGATTACATCCCCAACCGAACCTGGCAGAATCGACACGGTTGTGATGAGAAACAGCCCTATGCCGTAAAGGCGTCCCGGATTTCCCATATCTACGGACTGTCGGCGCTTCCCTGCACCTCCCCACGTTTGCTCTCCTTTGCAGAGTTATTCGGTTGATTTGACGGTCCCTCGACCGAGGGAGCCAACCCCTGCGGTCCTACCGGGGATGCTGACTCGGCGGATGGCACCTCGGGCCATGTGACCGTCGCTTCGCCGACAAGGGGCCGTTCCACATGCAGAGCCTGGAGAGTGATCTTGACCTGGTACTGTCCTTTCGGAATGTCGGCCTCGATCTTTCGGGTGAACCATCGCTGTGCGTTCCTGAGGACATACCCCAGCGCGAACGGACCGCTGTCCACCACCTTGCCGGCCAGATCTGTGATCTCGTAATTTCCTTCCACTCGCAGACGTCCCGTTCCGGTCGTCGCCACCAGGCCTTTCAGGATGACCGCCTGCTGTTCCACTTCCACCCCAAGTTCTTTGATGTGGCCTGCATAGGAAGTCTTTCCGACGGAGCCGAAGATCGGCACCAGAATCCGGCTGACCGCTTTGAGCTTAGCTGTGCGTCCGGCGGTGTCCTGCTGAGCCACAAAATCGTTGACGATCAACGACTCCAATTCCATGGCGGCCCACCATTCTCCCTCCGCGAGTTTTCCTCTTGGCACGATGGCGAAACGGACCGCTTTTTGTGTTTTGGGGGCCAGGGTCAGCTCTCGCGGATTGAAATGAATGAAAGGGGCCAGGGAATAATCCCCTGTGGGAGATTGCTTGAGCACCCCATCTTCCGTATAGACGAAGTGGCTTGCATTGATTCGAAACCGTTCTTCCGTTTCACCGACGTTGGAGATCAAGAAAGTCCCAGACGGCCGTCCTTCGTCCAGGTTCACTTCCACGAACGCCGGCTTGATCGCGACGCTCGCCGCCAGCCACTGGGGCAACAAACCGATGACGACGCACGCCGCTGCAAAACGTTTGCTTCTGCTCGTTCCTTTCTTCATCCTCATCTCCCCGCATCCTTCGTTCGAATCCCGGAAAAGATCGTAATTGGCCCGGACCTCGAAGAGTCTTGATTCCACAAGTTTACTCTAACTAACTAATTCGTTACATACTCAGAAGCAACAGTTCTATTTTTCCTAGAGAACCATCGCGGTGAAAACCACCATACCGCTGTACTCGCCCCGGGGCAGCTCCGGATCGGGCTGGTTCCACGTGCACTGCACCACCACGTCCTCGCTGAAATGCCCGTTCTGGCCAGCCGAGAACGGAAGGGAATAAGTCACCATCCCGTTCCTGTACGGACCGACGGCGGCGCCTTCCTTGAAGGGCAACACGTTGTCAGAGCCCGACGGCTGCTCGCGAATCTTGTCCGAATTGACCACAACCACGCCGGCGTTGAGGTCGACTGGAATCTGCCATTCAGAATCCGGGACATCGTCTTTATAAAGGTTCGATACGGCCACCTGCAGGTTCACGATCTGAACGTTGGCGTCCACGCGGAACGCGATCTGGCCGGCGACAGGTCCGGTTTGGACCGAGCCGAGATTCACCAGGGGGGTAATGACCCCGACACTGACGTTTTCGACTACTTGGACCGCGACATGCGCGCTTGCGCTGTTCTCTCGGTCCGCCACAGCCACTCCCGTACAGAGAACCAACGCCAACAGAATTGCCAACAACCTAGTCTTCATCCTTGTACTCCTTTCATCACAGCTCTTCTATCCTAGTGAATGGCACACGGGCCAATTACGATTTCCCTCAACAGTCCTAGCTAGCAGGATTCCCGATGGTGGCATGCCGATGGTCTTGACGCGTCAACAACGACAATACCGAAGTCACACTATTTCATATCGATAGACATATCCCTCGAATCACCCTATATAGGATTTGCGTGCTCGCGACACATCGCTGCTTTCAGAGGGCCGCGAATCATCCCGTGCGAGGTCATACGAACATCGCCGCGCGGAAGATAACTGCCATGACAAACAGTGCAAGCGGCAGTTTTCAAGAGTCTCCAGCATCGGGCCGACGATCGCCGCGTCCCAGCCCCGTACGCTGCAAAGACAGAAGATTTCCCGCACGAATTCACCCAAACGGCAGAACACAGGCCCTTGGGTTATTGGGTTACGAGCTCGCAGGAGTGATTATGTGAAGCTTGTCATCACCGCATCCATCCTCCTTGGGTTACACCCGGTTTCTCACCTCGCTGGTTCCCAATCCGTTTTATCCCACCGGACATCATGCACCGGTGTTCCTCTTCGATTCCACGGTGCATCCTATGTCGCTCGGCAGAAATGTCAAGAAAAAAAAGTCCAGAATTCTTTGTTTTTGACGGACAATTTTTCTAGATCTGAAAGTGAATTACGCTGTATTGTGGTTTGCGGTGTGTCTTAACTGTCTTTGCGAAGCGAATTTGCAGTCGAGCGCAAACCTCGAACGCATTGGGGACGGTCAAGGACGCGACGCATTGCAGGATTCCCCAAAAAATAGTCAGGCGGGAGCCATGGAAACATGTCGTCCCTTGTTTCACTTGAATCGGGCCCCCCACCTATTGCGGGATTCTTACGAACTAGCGCCCCGCAGGGGTGGACGGGGTCGGCAACAAGGCGGCGATTTCGCTGATTCGGCTCTTGGTCAGCATCACCTGGGCGAGGGTTTGAGCTTCCCGCAGGCTCGTGGCGTTGATCGCCTGTTGGGTTCGCAGCAGGAAGATCGGGTCCACACTGAAGGTGCGGATCCCGATGCCCAGGAGGAACGGGATGTACTGCCTCTGGTGGGCCATGTCCCCGCAGAGGGATACGTCGCAGTTGTTTGCCGATGCCGCCAGGACGATTCGATTCAGGGTGCGGAGAACCGCCGGATGGTGGGGCAGGTAGAAATCCGCCACTGCCTCGTTCGTGCGGTCGGCCGCAAGCAGGAACTGGATCAGGTCGTTGGTCCCGATTGAAAAGAAGTCCACCTCGCGAGCGAACTCCTGGGCCAATTCCGCCGCAGCGGGCAGCTCGACCATCATCCCCATCTTGGGGGAGAGGTTGTGCTCGATGCCTTGTCGAGTCAGCAGATCGATGGATTCCCGGACAACCTCCTTGGCTTCGTGCAGTTCATCCAGCGAGCTGATCATCGGAAACATGATTCGAAGGTGGGCTCCGACGCCAGCCCTCAGGATGGCGCGGACCTGCTCGGCGAAGATAGGCTTGTTCTGCAACGAGAACCGGATGGATCGCATGCCCAACGCAGGGTTCTGCTCTTTGATGTCGTGGTAGTAGGATAGGATCTTGTCGCCGCCGGCGTCGAGCGTGCGGAAGGTCACCGGTTTTCCCGGCATGGACTCGACCAGCTTGCGGTAGATCACGTACTGCTCGGCCTCCGAGGGGAAGGTCGTGCGGATGATGAACGGGAACTCCGTTCGGTAGAGGCCGACCCCGTCGCAGCTCAGCTCGGTCGCCACCTTCAGGTCGGTCAACAGGTTGATGTTGGCCAGGAGCTGCACGCGAAAGCCGTCGGCGGTCGTCGTCTCGGGCTTCATGAGCTTCTTCTGGTCGGCCAGGGTCAGACGGGCTCGCTGGCGGGCCCAGAACTTATCCAGCACATCGTCGTCAGGATCTACGAAAACATTGCCCATCTCCGCGTCGACCAGAAGGGGGGTACCATCGGGCACGTTCAGCAGGTCGTGGTTGTCGGCGATGACCATGGGCATCGACAGGGAACGAGCCAGGATCGAGATGTGGCTGGTGGCTCCGCCTCCGACCAGGACGATCGCGCTGGCCCTCTCGGAGGAGAGCTTGAGCAAGTCCGAGGGAAACAGCCCGCGGGCGATAATGACGTGGTCGCGGTGTACGTCCCTTTCGTCATTTCGGCTGGTGAGATTGCCGACCAGCCGGGTCGCGAGGTCCTCGATGTCGTTGGCCTTCTCTCGCATGTAGTCGTTGTCGCTGCGGAGGAAGTTCCGCATGTAACCGGTCGCGACCTCGACAACCGCCTGGGGGGCGTTGATGCCGGACTTGATCTTCTCGGTGATCCTGCCGATGAAATCCCGATCCTTGAGGATCATCAGGTGCGCCGCGAAGATCAGCGAGGCCGCGTCCGAGAGTTTGTGCTCGACCTGCTCCTGCAGTTCCTCCAGTTGGCTTTCCGTACGGGTTACTGCCTGGTGAAAGTCTTCCAGAGTGTATGTTTTGCTACATTCCTGGCTTGCCAGGAGTGAGAGGTTCTTTTGTCGGTCTCGGACCATCGCAGGAGCATAGGCGAACCCCTCGGCGGCCTTCTTGCCTTTGACGAACTTCAGTCCCGCGGGGAGGCTCTTTACCGGTTCTTGCGCCGGTTCGTGAATCCCCATGATGAACTGGGCATTTTCGATGATATTGCCGAGCTGTGAGGCCACCGTTTCCAGGGCGGTGATGTCCGATGGATCGAAACGGTGGTCCGCATCCCGCTGGAGGACCAGGACGCCCATCCTGGAAAGCCCACGGGCGATCGGCACCGCCAGGAACGCATTGTACCGTTCCTCGAAGATGCCGGGGAAAAACTGATAGTTGGGATCCTCGCTGGCGTTGGTTACACAGATCGTCCGCATCTCCTGGAGGGCCTGGCCGGTCAGTCCTCGTCCGAGCTTCAGACGTACCCGGCCCACCGAGTCCGGGTTCAAGCCGTAAGTGGCCCGCAGCGTCAGTTCGTGTTTTTCAGGGTTGTAGAGATAGATCGAGCACACCGCGGACTGGGTCCGTTCGGCGACCATTTCGACCACTTTGCTCAGCAGGGTTTCCACGCTCGCGCTGCCGCGGAACAGATGGTTCAACTCGTTGATGTCGTACAATAGCCGTTCGCTGTCCATGGTCTGGTAACCCACGATGATCCCGCCGCGCACCTGGGGCTTTCCGACGTGAAAAACCTGTGTCTTGAGGGACCTTCTGCCTTTGAAACTACTGATCGCTCTGCGAACCGGTTCTGGGCCTGGCCCAAACGCCTTCACCCGTCCGGCTCAACCAGATTATGCTCGAACCGGCTCGGATGCAAGACCGAATCGGCAGTGAACGGTTCGAACTCGATCTCGCCACATGTCGACCGGACGGAGCCCCTGCTGGCGACCTAGCTCGGCCAGCTCGTGCCAAGCACGGTTCCGGTTATTACGCGCAAAGAGAAAGGGGGCTACATCCATCGGGATGCAGCCCCCTCGGGATTCCCCGGCATTGTCACAGACTTGTCGAATGGATCAGGCTGTAGGAGTGGGTAGGCAGCTTCCATCTCGTCTCTGCTGTCTGTCGCCCTGGCCGTTTCCGCCGCCGTTGCCTTTGCCGCCATTGCCTTTTCCTCCTCTGCCCCGACCGCGTGATGCGACCGTGTCGGCTTGTGCGGTCTGACCGTTCCGCATTCCGCCTGTGCCTTGGAGGACGCAACCGGTCCCGCCGGAAGCGATGTTGCGATTGAACGCGGCCAGATGTCTGTTGGAGCCGGCCATCAGATTCTCATAGATCCATTCAATGTCGCTCTTGTCCGTATTTTGCAGGGCCAATGCAAGGTCATCGATGTCGAGCTGCTCGATCTGCACTCCGACGTTGAGTGCGTCCAGTAGAGAACCACTGCCGGCCGCGATGAATGCCTCGTAGGCCGCGGTAAACTCCGGCCAGGTGAACTTGCCTGGTGTGTCGTCGACGATTGGGTCCTCCAATCCATATTTGATGACGAGCAGGCCCACCGCGTCCAGGTGACGCTGTTCCGCTGCCGCGATGTTGGAGAAGACCGCACAGCCGTACGTCTTGGCGAAGTTCAGATAGACGTCGCGAGCCATTTTTTCTTCCTGTCGCATGTGCAAGATGTCCGCGGCTTCCACGTCACTGAGCGTCGCGATGGCAGGGGGCTGAGCGCCCGGTCCCTTCTTCCCATTCCGGTTGGCTCCGCGTCCGGCGGCGCCGGCAACGAGTGTCAGCGATCCGATAATAGCGAGTGTCGAAAGCAGCATCGTGGTTTTCATGTCCGTTCTCCTTGACCGTGATGTTCTGGTTTGTTAGCTTGAGGATACGACCGAGTTCCGGAACGATTTCTGGTCACATGGGTTGAACGTCGCCCATGCAGGAAACCTGCGGTCTTTTTTCAAAGATTTTCTCTGGCCGAACAGACTGCAACGCGGGACCGTATTCGCCCAGGGGCAGGGCGATCGCGATTACAACCGTTCGATCGGAGTCTATGGAAAACGATTCAATCAGCGATGCGGAACTGATGACACGCGTCGGCCGAGGCGATATGACCGCGCTGGGGGCTTTGGCCGAGCGGTATCGGGGCCGGGTGCTCGGTCTGTCCTATCGTCTGCTCGGCGACTGGCACCAGGCCGAGGACGTGGCGCAGGAGACTTTCCTGCGGCTGCGACAGGCGGCCGGCGCATACGAGCCGCAGTCGAAGTTCACCACCTGGCTCTACCGGATCGTGCACAATCTGAGCATGGACCAGCGGAGAAAGGCCTGGCGTTCACCGTCGTCGCTGGAGTCCGTAGAAGCAGAGGCGGTGGCGCCGGCGCAAGAGGACCCGGTCGAGAGATCGGAACTGGCGCAACTCGTGCAGCGGGCGCTGGCGGAACTGCCCCAGAGGCAGCGTCAAGCCGTGATTCTGCACCGTTATGAAGGGCTCAGCCATGAGGAGATCGCCGAGGTTACCGGCTGGAGCAAGTCGGCCGTCGAATCCCTCCTGGTCAGGGCGTACGAGAATCTGCGAAAAAATCTGCTGGAGCATCGGGATTTTTCGAGTTGACGCCGCAGGGGGCCGGGTCGCTCGGGCGTTCAAGAAATGAGGCAGTGCGTATGGAGCATGCAAAAGATATCGAGTTGATTGAGCTGGCGGCCGGTCGGCTGGGCGCAGACCGTAGGGAGGCCCTGGATGGGCATCTCCGGCAATGCGCGCGGTGTCGGGAGAAGTTCGACGACGTGCGTCAAACGTGGGAAATCTTGGGCGCATGGGAGGTTCCTGTCTCCGAGCGAGGCAAATCACTCGATTCGTCGACGGAAGCTGCGCCTCGGGAGAAGGACCGTCGTCGGTTTGTTCTTCGTTCGGCCGGTCTCGTCACGGCCCTTCGGTTCGCTGCGGCGCTGGCGGTGGCCGTGCCCATGGGGTATTGGGGCGGACGCTGGAGCACGCGACGGGCACCGATCCCCGGCCCGGCCGACCCACCTGCCTACATCTCGGCCTTGGGTCTTGACACAGGGGAGAGCCTCTCTTGGCTGGTGCTTCAGGATGAATGGACGCCGGTGGAGGGTGGATGAAAAATGATCCGTCGGAGCCTTCCAATCCTCGTTCTAGTCTCTGTCGCAGCGGGCGCGACCTCTTTTTACCTCGGCTGGACCGATGGAACGGGCCGAACCGAAGAACTTGCGCAGGACGGCAAATTCTGGCTGCGGGATGCCCCCACAGGCGTGGTGGAGGCTGAACGGCAGTTCGATGCGCAGATCCGCGGATTGATGGACGCCGTCCGTGTCGAACAGCGAGACCTGTCGGCGATGTTGGCCGATACGAACGTGGCGGGCGAGCAGATCCTGGCCCAAGCTGGTCGCGTCGTCGAGTCCTATGCGATGGTCTTGAGAATGGTGGGGCGACACCTGACCCAACTGCAGGATACTCTCTCGCAGTCCCAGATGCGCACGCTGCTTGACTTCTGCGTCGGTTCGGTGCAAAGCCAAATCCAGAGACGATACCGATGGCGGGCCGGTGCTCCCGAGGCGATTCGCGGCAGGGGGTATATGGGCGGTCGCGGTTCCGGCGAGTCCCGAGGGCGGGGGGGAGCCGGTCTTACGCGACAGTACCGAGGCGGGGCAGAGATCGGACGAGGATTTGTCGCCAAACTCCGACTGACCGACGAACAGATCGCTTGGATTCGACAGCAGGATCCTGATTTCGACAGCCAGGTCGCGACGCTCAGGAACAGGCTCAGCCAGGTGCACGAGGACATCGCGGCCAGCCTCAATACCGCCCGGATTGACGGCGAGGCGTTCCTGTCGCAGGTCGAGGACCTCATCGATGCGTACGGCGATCTGGAACTCAGGGTGGCGCAGCATCTCGTCCTGTTGCGGCCGAAATTGTCTCAGGAGCAGCGAGACCATCTGTTGTCGCTCTTGGGTGCTTCCAGCGGACTGTAAGCCGATCCTATTCAGTTCCTTCCACGGTGCCCGCCCACGAGGGTACGCCGCACGTAGGCCCGGTTCTCAGGGCGCAGAAATTTTTCGTCTGGGGGATTTTGTCTTGGTCACCTACGCAATAAAATGACAAGCCTACACGTCGTGTAATGGTGTCGTCTGCGCGGGCAAGAAGTGTGGAACCGTTTCTGTAGAGGGGTAGACCATGACCAGGAAAACGTCGTTCGTCTGTGCGGTTGCATTGTGGATGGGTCTGATCTCGTCGGCGTGGGCCGCGGAGCCGCCCCGCAGACCGGACGTGATTTTCGTGCCGACGCCCCAGAACGTCGTGGACGAGATGCTCAAGCTGGCGAAGGTCACGAAGGACGACGTGGTCTACGACCTGGGCTGTGGCGACGGACGAATCCCGGTGACCGCCGCCAAGAAATATGGTTGCCGAGCCTTCGGTTTCGACATCGACCCCAATCGCATCCGCGAATCGATCGACAATGTTCAGAAGAACCAGCTCGAGCATTTGGTTACCATTCAGCAGAAGGACATCTTCAAACTGGATCTCAGCGAAGCGAGTGTCGTCACGCTCTATTTGTTGCCGGACTTGAACGTCAAGCTGATTCCACAACTGGAGAAGCTCAAGCCGGGATCAAGGATCGTCTCGCACGACTTCGCCATGAAGGGCGTCACACCCGACCAGGTCATCACCGTGCAGGGTCAGGAGAAATCGCCTCGCAGTCATCGGATCTATTTGTGGACGACCCCCCTCAAGAAAGAACCGCCCCTCGTCGAGCTCCGTAAGCCGGACGTTATTTTCGTGCCGACGCCGCAGAAAGTGGTGGAGAAGATGCTGGAATTAGCCAGGGTCACCAAAGACGACGTGGTCTACGACTTGGGCTGCGGCGATGGACGAATCCCGGTGACCGCCGCCAAGAAGTACGGCTGCAAGGCCCTCGGTTTCGACATCGATCCCCAGCGGATCAAGGAGTCGTTGGCCAACGTCGAACAGAACGGCGTCGGCAAGCTTGTGTCGATCCAGCAGAAGGACATCTTCACGCTGGACCTCCGTGACGCCAGCGTAATTACGCTGTACCTTCTACCGTCCCTGAATGTGAAGCTGATCCCGCAGTTGGAGAAGCTCAAACCCGGCTCGCGGATCGTTTCGCATGCCTTCGACATGAAGGGCGTGATTCCCGACCAAGTCGTCACAGTCGAAGACGAGGACGACCCGGATCAGACCTACACGCTCTATCTTTGGACCACGCCCCTGAAGAAGGAACAACCCTCGCAGTCCCGCGCACCGGATGTCATTTTTGTGCCGACGCCGCAGGAGGTGGTGGACAAGATGCTGGAACTGGCCAAGGTGCGTCAGAGCGACGTGGTCTACGACCTGGGCTGCGGCGATGGACGAATCCCAGTGACCGCCGCCAAGAAGTACGGTTGCAGGGCCTTCGGCTACGACATCGATCCGCAGCGGGTCAAGGAATCGTTGGAGAACGTGGCGAACAACGGCGTTGGGCACCTGGTGACCATCGAACAGAAGGACATCTTCACGCTCGATCTCAGCGGCGCCAATGTGGTGACCCTGTACCTGTTGCCGTCCCTGAATGTGAAGCTGATTCCGCAGTTGGAGAAGCTCAAACCCGGCTCGCGGATCGTCTCGCACGACTTCGACATGAAGGGTGTAACGCCCGACCAAGTGGTTCACCTGCCTGGAGACGACGAGTTCGGTAGTCATACGATCTACCTGTGGACGACCCCGCTCAAAAAGGAAGCGGTTGAAAACTAGCGGCGACGGCCTGGGAGGGGGACTTTCGCTTTGCTGTGGTGG
>JAGPGT010000303.1 GCA_018055905.1 Phycisphaerae bacterium | reverse complement strand
ACAGGGCCGGCCAATGCTCGGCGTCCCGGTGAATGACCGCGAACAGGATCGAGGCGATCACGATCGCCGGCCAGGGGCGGCCGACGTAGGATCGGATCATCGTCTGGAACAGGCCGCGAAAGAGCAGCTCCTCAATCAGGGGGGCGATCGCCACGGCCAGAACAATCATCAGCGTCTGCAGGGACGCCGAGTTGGAGTGCGTGATGACTCGCAAAGCCTCGTGCTGAGGGATCTCGAAGTTCTCATCAAGAACCTTCATAACCAGAGTGGTCAGGCTCATAGCCGCCGCCACGAGCGGCCAGACCGCCAGCAAGGTCATAAAAGCGCGGCCCAGGTCCCGCGGCACGGTCCGCACGTTCAGCCCCAAGCCCTTGAGACCTCGTGCGAACGCCATTCGGGCCACGAACAAGATCAAGGCGATGACCACCAGTGAGCCCAGGGCACCTAGCGTTCCGATGAGGAAGGAGGCTTCGGATTCATCGAGCCGCCGGGCCAAGGGCTTGAAGATCTCAGACAACAATCCCCCGGTCAGAAGCCACACGAAGAACACTGCGAACGGCACCAGGAACCCCATCCTGTTTCTGCGGGGTTTGGATTGTACCAGGGAAGTTCGACCCAGGGAGGTGTTCAACAGCCACCAGGCGAACACCGCTACACCCGCAGCGACCGGGATTATGTCTGCCAAAGAAATCGGTCCAAATTGTTGTTCAACCCCGTTCGACACAGTTCACGATTTACATTTTTGATTGCCGATATACTATGATGATTCGAAAACCGGAGGCCGCAACGTTGCGTCGCCTCGGAAAATGTAAATGATGGGACACGGATAGTAAAAACAAATCATGGATGTATTCCAGATTGAAGGTCCGGTCCGACTGGCCGGCGAAGTGGAAGTCAACGGTTCGAAAAATGCATCACTGCCGATCATGGCGGCGGCTCTCCTTGCGCCCGGTCGGTCCACGCTTCTGGGGGTTCCCCGGTTGTCCGACATCAGCGTTTTCAAGGACTTGATCGATCACATCGGTTGTCGCGTGGAGCGGTTGGACGACGGGACGCTGACGATCGACGCCACGACAATCGACAATCCGGTCGGGCCCTACGATATCGTTCGCAAGATGCGGGCCAGCGTCTGCATCCTCGGTCCCCTTCTGGCCCGGTGCGGACGGGTCGAAGTCTCCATGCCCGGTGGCTGCGCCATCGGTGACCGCCCCATCGATCTGCACTTGAACGGTCTTCGCCAGCTCGGCGCCCAGATCCATCTGAAAGGCGGTTACGTCATCGCCGAGGCCCCCGGCGGACTCAAAGGCGCAAGTATCTTTCTGGGGGGACCGTTCGGTTCCACCGTGCTGGGCACTGCCAACGTGATGATGGCTGCAACGCTGGCCAAGGGTCGCACGATCATCGAATCCGCGGCGTGCGAGCCCGAGATCGCCGACTTGGCCAATTGCCTCAACGTGATGGGCGCCCGTATCACCGGGATCGGCTCGCCGCGACTGATTATCGACGGCGTCAGCCATCTGCACCCGGTTCAGTACCGGGTGATCCCCGACCGCATCGAAGCCGGCACCTTCATGTGCGCCGCCGGCATCACCGCAGGGGAGGTGAAAATCAGCCATTGTCGACTGGAGGACATGATGGCGGTCGTCGATCGCCTGCGGATCATCGGCATCACCGTCGAGCCGAACGGCGACGGCTGCACGGTCGTCGGCTGCGAGAGCTTCCACCCTGCGGACATCACGACCCAGCCTTATCCCGGTTTTCCAACCGATCTCCAGGCTCAGTTCATGGCTCTGCTTTCCCTGGCGCACGGCAACAGCGTTGTAGTGGAGAAGATTTTTCCCGACCGGTTTCTACACGTTGCGGAACTGAACCGGATGGCTGCCAACCTCCGCAAGGAAGGTTCGGCGGTGATTGTGGCGGGGGTCAAGAAACTGATCGCGGCCCCCGTGATGGCCTCGGACCTGCGGGCTTCGGCAGCCCTGGTGGTGGCAGCCCTGGCCGCAGAGGGGACGACGACGATCAACCGCGTCTACCATATCGACCGTGGCTACGAACGGATCGAGGAGCGGTTCAATGCCATCGGAGCCAAGATCCGCCGGGAAGAGGGGGGGACCGTTTGACTGCGGGGTACGTACGGTCGATCTGTGCGAGGGAGTCGATATGAGAAGACTGTTCAAGCGGATCGTAACGGTTCTAGGGGTTCTGGCGGTTCTGATCGTCGCCGCTGTCATCGGTGTGATGATCTTGGCGGACCGAGCCGTCAAGGGGGCAGTCGAGTCGGCCGGCGTCAAGACGCTCAATGTGCCCGTCCTGGTGGGGAACGCCGACGTCTCCTTTCTCGGTGGTTCACTTGGTCTCCAGAGCCTCACGGTGAAGAACCCGCAGGGTTACGAAGGTCCGGTCCTGCTGACGCTCCAGGCGGTGAGCGTCAAGGCCGACGCCCGCTCGCTCTTCGGCGACGCAATTGTCATCAAGGACATGACCCTCAACGGTATGGAGGTTTTTGTCGAGCAGAAAGGGCTGCAGAACAACCTCTACGAAGTCATCAAGCCCCTGCGAGAGCCTCGCGAGCCCACAGGCAAGCGTTTGATTATCGACAAGCTCACAATCTCGCCGGACATCGTCGTGCACATCAGTCTGCCCGCCCTCCCAGGCCAACAGGTACAGGCGACGAGTCTCAAGGTCGCCCCGATCACCATGACCGATTTGGGTCACGACGAACGGATGGACACCGCCGTTTTGATCAGCAAGATTCTGCTGGCGGTCGCCCAAGGCATTGCCGAACAGAATAGCGATGTCCTGCCCAAAGAAACGGTCGGTGAGATCACGAACATCCTCGACAAAGCCATCAATCTGGGCCGCACCATTTTCGGCGGTAAGAAGAAAGAATAGCCTGGGCGGGGCAATTCGATCCATACATCGAAGCTTCCGTCTTTGTGCCGAATCGGATACGATCAGGGTACGTTGCCTGGACGGGCCTGGCACTATCGACATGCAGATGCAAGAGGTGAGCATGATGCAAACGATGACGAGCCGAATTCTCCAAGCTCTTATCACAACTGTTCTTTGTATCGCGATGTCCACGACCTCGGCGGGACAATCTCCCGGTTGCCCGGTCGAGCAATGGGACATCTTTGAAGTCTCTCTCGCCGGTCCGGCCCAGGGCAACCCGTTTGTCGACGTCAAGTTGGAAGGCGAGTTCCGCCGGGGGAACCGTGTCTTCACTCCGGCGGGGTTCTACGACGGCGAGGGCGTCTACCGGATACGCTTCATGCCCGATGAGCCCGGCGAGTGGACCTATCGAACCAGGAGCAATGTCCGCGAGCTCGACGCAGTCGAGGGGAGCTTCGTCTGTACGCCGGCCGGACCGGGCAACCACGGTCCGGTCCGTGTCTATAACAAGTTGCAAT
>JAGPGT010000302.1 GCA_018055905.1 Phycisphaerae bacterium | reverse complement strand
TTCGTCGTGGGTTCGACCGCGGGTTTGACGACGACCGAGTACGAACCGGGACTGGCGAATCATGATCTCAATGCTGCGTTCGAGCGAATCGCTCCCCAGGATGGGTTTTATGAGCACGAGAATACGTGGCACGACGACAACGGTCATTCCCATGTTCGGGCCTCCCTGCTGGGACCTTCTCTGAGCGTCCCTTTTGTCGACGGCCGGTTGACCTTGGGCACGTGGCAGCAGATCATCCTGATCGATTTCGACACGCGGAACCGCACTCGGACCGTTGTGCGCCAGATCATGGGTGAGTGAGGGCGGATGATTGACCTATTTGATTGATTAAAGTCCTCTAGGGGCATATGATTGCGTCAAGTATGTTCGGTCTTAATCCTGTTTTTTGCTGTACTCACGAATGAAACGCTTTGGTTGGAAAACCTTGAAGTATGCCGTTCTGACGGCGTTGCTGGCGATCGGTTGCCACAAGGAAGCCCAGAATACCGACAATTTTTCGACGTCCCCCCTGGCGCTGGGAGCCACTGTGGGGTCTGTCGCCGAACTGGCCAAGCCGGAGCCTGTGGCGGTCGAAGGCTACGGTTTGGTAGGTGGTTTGCCTGGCACCGGTTCTGCATTCTGTCCTCCTCAACTGCGGTCGTATCTGAAGCAGTACATCCTCACTCAGTTGCCCACCGAGCGAGTGAACCTGGATCAATTGCTCAACAGCAAGAACACCGCGGTCGTGCGGCTGGAAGCCTTCGTGCCTGCGACCGCCTCGGTGGACGAACATTTCGATGTCCGGGTCTCGCTGATCCCGGGCTCGGAGGCCACATCGATCAACGAGGGTTGGCTGTACAAAGCCGATCTGGTGGCTCGGGGGACGTTCGGCGTGGACACCAAGCCACTGGCGACGGTAGAGGGACCGGTGTTCATCGTCAGCGGTACGACGGAGAATCACCTCAAGACCGGTCACATTATCGGGGGGGGGCGCACCCTTTTCGAGTATGCCGCGATCCTACGGCTTCGTCGGGCCGATTACCGGGTGGCCAGCACGATTCGCAACCGGTTGAGCGAACGATACGGCGCCAATGTGGCCCGCGCCGTTTCTCCTCGCGACATCGAGGTACAGATCCCCCAGGAATATCGCTTACGGAAGCTCCGTTTCTTGGCGATGGTCGCCGCAACGTACCTGGAAACCACCGAAGATCTTGATGAGGCCCGCGTGAATGCCTTCGTACATCAATTGGCCGTGGGCAAGGACAAAGAAGGCGCCGAAATCGCCCTGGAGGCGATCGGTCGGGAGAGTGCGGGCAAATTGGCTTCGCTGCTGAAGGTTTCGGATGGAGAAGTTCAGATGCGGGCAGCCCGATGCCTGCTGGGTTTGGGGGACGACCGGGGCTTCGCGGTTCTGCGAGAAATGGCTCTGGACGCCAAATCTCCATTGCGGATGGAGGCCATGAACGCGGTGATGGTTTCCGCCCGGCGCAACGACGCTTCGGCTCTGGCCTTGCGTCTGCTTCGCGACAACGACAAGGCGGTTGTGTTGGCTGCCTATGAGTACCTCCGACAGATCAACGATCCCTCGATTCGACGAGAATCGATCGGCCGCAGTTTCCAATTGGAACAAGTTCTTCAGACCGGCTGGCGGGCGGTGTTCGTCACTCAACGAGGCGACCCGCGAATCGTGTTGTTCGGAGGGCCTCTCCAATGTAATCACAATGTTTTTGTTGAATCCGAGGACCATTCCATCGTGGTAAACACCCGTGCCGGCGAGGATTTGATCTCTATCACTCGCAAACACCCCATCAAGCCTAGTATTATAGGGCCCATTCGAACCGATTTCGACGTTCGAAACATTGTCCGGGCTTTAGGGACCGAGGCAACCACAACCTCCGACGGGCAGTTACGCGGGCTGGGAGTTTCCTATGCCCAGGTTACCACGATCCTGGAACGACTGATTTCCACAGGGGCTCTGGATGCCGAGTTCTGGCGGGGGCCGCCGCCGGAAATCCAGGTTCCAGTCAAGAAATGACCATTGTGAGGCCGATAAAACAGGTGGCGTCGTTTCAATGCCGGACGAGCAGGGTGGTTTGGAAAATCAGGACGATTTGGGGAGCTCATGCGACTTGAGAAGATCATACTCGACGGATTCAAGAGTTTTGCCGATAAGACAGAGTTCAATTTCGACGCCAAGATCACTGGGATTGTCGGACCCAACGGTTGCGGAAAGAGCAACGTGGTGGATGCGGTCAAGTGGGTGCTTGGGGAGCAAAAACTCAAAAGTCTCCGCAGCGACCAGATGGCTGACGTGATTTTCAGCGGCAGCAGCAGCCGCAAGGCGCTCGGGGCTGCGGAAGTGACCTTGGTGCTCTCGAACTCCAACAGCGCCGATACGCAGGGCAATACCAGCGGTTGTTTGGCCATTGAAACCGAGCAGGTCTCGATTTCCCGTCGGATCTACCGCAGTGGCGAGTGCGAATACCGCATCAACGGCAAGCTCGCACGGCTCAAGGACATACGCGAGCTGTTCATGGACACCGGTGTCGCCACCCGTGCCTACTCGATTATTGAGCAGGGCCAGGTGGAACAATTGGTCAGTGCGTCCAAGCAGGACCGAAGGCTTGTTTTTGAGGAAGCCGCCGGCATCAGCAAGTACAAAGCCCATAAGAAAGAGGCGCTCCGCAAGCTTGAACGCACCGACCAGAACCTGCTTCGCCTAGCCGATATTCTAGACGAGGTCGGCAAACGCCTCCGAAGTGTAAAGCTTCAGGCGGGCAAAGCCCGTAACTACCTCGAGTACAGCCAACGGCTCAAGGAATTGCAGGTGAATTTTTCGCTGGTCGAGTACGGCAAGAACAAAGATCAGCTCGACGAAAAGAACGGAATTCTTCACCAGTTGGAAGAGCGGTTCTCGGCCGCGACGGCCGAGGAGGCAATCGCCGAGGCTGAAGCCATCCGGCTTGCCAACGAGATCGTCGAAAAGGAACATCGGCTGAGCGAAACCGGCAACTCTCTCGTGGCCATCCAGAGCCAGATCGATCAGAAGCTCCAGCGGATCGAATTCCTTCGCTCGCGGATCCTGGAGTTGGAGCAGCGAAAGAGCACTGCCTCGCAAGAAATCGAGCGGCTTCGGGTCCAGGGGGAGGCCCTCAGACGCGATGTGAGCAAGCACCGCGACGATCTGGTCGGCTGCGATCAAATCGTCAAGGAAAAGAACGAAGCAATCGAGCGGATCCAGAAGATCGTTCGCGAGGTGGACCTCCAGCTCCGCTCGCTCCAGGCGGAATTGGAAGACGAGAAATCGGGAATCATCGATATCGTGCGTCGGACCGCTCAACTCCATAACGAGATTCAGAGCCTCTCAAATTACCGCAACAACCTGTCGAATCAGAAAGAGCGTCTGGCGGGTCGGGCCCAGACGGCCAAGGCGGAACTTGAGCGGGTC
>JAGPGT010000301.1 GCA_018055905.1 Phycisphaerae bacterium | reverse complement strand
CCGGTGACGCTTGAGCTTGCTCAGCGGGCCCTGGAAGGCCAGATCAAATTGGCGGCCCGTCACATCAGCATCACCGACATCATCGAGGTCGTCACCCGGCACTTCGACGTGAGACTCACCGATCTCCAGAGCAAGCGGCGCAGCCAGAGCATCACGATCCCTCGGCAGATCTGCATGTACCTGGCAAGGACGTTGACCAAGCACAGCCTTGAGGAGATCGGGGGCCACTTGGGCGGCCGGGACCATACGACGGTGATGCACGCATGCAGCAAGATCGCCGAGGAGAAGCAATCCGATCCCAAGATGGAGGCCTTACTTAACGAGCTGACCAAGCAGATAACCCAGGCCCAGCCTGTGTAGGTTTTCTGCCACATGGCCCGTACGGGGGTTTTGCAGTAAGATGACTTGAAGTCATCAGCGTGTTCGATGGTCGGTGGAACAGCATGGAAACACAGTGGAGCAACACAAGTGAACCGGTCGAAATGGAAAGAGCGACCCTCCGCAAGTCGCTGCGCCCGGTCTTGATCGTTTCGGCGCAGAATCTTACGGAACACGCGCCGTTTCTTGGTCGCCTACTCGTGGGGATGGCCGACGAATCGATCCCTGTGGCTTTGATTTGTCCGCCGGGGTTTGACACAGAGTCGGTGGCTCCTGCGCCGGCGGCGCTGTTCACCCATCCACTTGTGCCTCTTCCGCTGATGGAGCACATGGGGATCGATCGGTTGACCTTGCAGTTGGAGCGGTTTCGACCCACCGTCCTGCACTGTCTCTGTGAAAGCCGGGCAGCCCTGACACGTCAGATCGCCCGCCGGTTGGATTTGCCGTACGTAATCATGGTCAACTCCTTGGCCGCGAAGGTGCGCCGGTTGCCTCTTTCATCACATCGTTGCGCGAGGATCGTCGTACCCGCCGAAACCATCCATGGGCACGTTTCCAGAGCGTTGCCCCGTTTTGCCGACCGGGTTGTCCAGATCAACATGGGCAGCTTCGTGGACACCGACATGATGTGTTTTTCAAACCCGTCGAGGTTGCCGAGCGTCGTGGTGGCTTATCCGCTTCGGCGTGCGTGGCACTTCGCAAATTTCTTCAAGGCGATCAAGTCGTTGCGGGCGGACAATCGGGAGTTCATGGTGGCGGTGATGGGGGCAGGACCTGCGGAACACGCCCTTCGCAGAATGATTGAAACCCTCGGTCTGTCGGACATGGTCACGCTCGTGCCGATCCTGAATCCTTGGCGGTCCGTCGTCGCGGCGGGGGATATTTTTGTCCAGCCGCAACCCCTCCGCGGATTCAGTTCTTTCTTGTTGGAGGCGATGGCCGTGGGCACTGCGGTGGCCGCCTGCGAGGGCGGGGTCGACGACTTGATCGTTCCCAATCAGACCGCGCTGACGTTCGAGCCCAACAGCGAACCCAGCATTCGACAAGCGATCAAGCAGTTGCTCGACGACCACGATTGCGCCCGCCGGCTGGCCGCGACCGCCCAGGAACATGTCCGCGAGAAGTATTCTGTCAGCACGATGGTTTCGGCCACGGTGAAGACGTATGTCGAAGCCCTGCAGTTTCGGTCTCAGCCGTGCGCATGATCCGGTTTTTTCGAATTTTTCTTGAATCGTTTCACCGCACTCGACGCCTTATAAATAGGTAACCCGAGCTTGGACTCCGTACGCAGTGAACCTTCGACGTACGGTAGGCCTTTGGAGATGACGCGATATGGCGGAAACCGAAGCGATTCTGCTCAGACGATTCGCCTGCAGCGGCGACGCGGAAGCGTTTGCCGAGATTCTCCGGCGGTACGCAGGGTTGGTTTACGGCGCGGCCTTGCGGGTTCTGGCAGATGTCGATCGGGCGTCGGACATCGCCCAGGACACATTTCTGCAACTGGCCAAGGATGCCGGCAGCGTAACGGGTTCTTTGCCCGGCTGGTTGCACCGCGTCGCCACCCACAAAGCCATCGACCAGGTTCGTCGCGACGCCACGCGGAGACGCCGCGAGGCCGACCATGCGGTCTTGCGATCTGAAGAGGCAACCGACTGGCGGGAGATCTCTCCTTTTGTGGATGAAGGGCTGAACCTGCTCAATCCGCAGGTGCGCAGTATTCTGATTGCGCACTTTCTGGAAGGGCGTTCTACGCGTGAGATCGCCCGGGCGCAGGGCGTTTCCCAAGCCACTATTTCCCGGAGGATTGAGATGGGGGTCGAACTGCTTCGGGCGGGTCTCCGCCGACGCGGAATACTCGTTGCCGCCGGGACGCTCGGTCTGCTCTTGACGGAAAATGCAGTTGAAGCGGTGCCGCCGGCGCTGATGACGGAGCTGGGTAAGATCGCTTTGATCAGCGGGTCTTTGGCCACTCCAACGACGACCGCTGGGGTGGCGTCCACCCTGGGCGGTCTGGTGGACAGCGCGCTGACCGCGGTGAAGACCAATCTTCTGGTCGTGACGACCGCGGCGGTTGTTGTGATCGGGGTCGGTTCCGTTGCGACTTATCCGCACCTCGCCGGCCTCGCTAGGCGGCCGATGCCGGCATCGTGGGAATCTGTGGATTCGCACACGATCGAGCCTGGCCGGATTGAAGGGCATGATTCATCCAGGCGGGCCGACGCGGCTGTCGACCCCGAAATTGCTACGGCCCCCGGTCCAATTGATAATTCCGCCATCGCGGCGGTTCCGACCCGCCAGGGGCTGGCGGGTCCAGAAGCGGAAACAGATCCTCGAACCTATACAGGCCCGAGGGGAGACGTACCCCTCGTTGCCAACCCGTCGAGCACTTCTCCTCTGCAACGCGTACCGAGTGGCTCTTCTTCCTCGACAAGTGCTGATCCCTGTGAGTCGTCCATTCCGACGGGGTTCGACCGACAAAAGTATCCGAGCCAAGCGAGGCCTCTGGCCGTGGGATCGTCTTACGAAATCGTTGAACAGTTGTGGCCGGAAGGGACCGACGGAACCTCCGACGGGTACGTGGACCCGGATTTTGCCGACGGTTTTGGGCTGGGCGAGGCAGTGGCCAGGACCGAGTTGAAGTTCACGTCGCCGTTCCGGGGCAGCCCGGTGGGGGAGATGGGATTTCAGCACCAAACCACGACGACGGTGAAACCGACCCACATTCTGGAAACACCGGCGGATGCGCCTCGCGAGCCGGTGTACTTCGTGGTCCGCGCGGGGGAGCGGGAAATCCACGGGATTACCTATCGCTCGATCCGCTCACCGGGCGACGTTCTGCTGGTCCTAGACACCGACGCCGACGGGCTCTGGTCCGATGAGACGACGTACGTGGGCCGCAGGTTGTGGGCGTACCCGATGACGGCCACGTATGAGTTCGGTCCGATCTTTCTCCGTCAAGGGGCGACCGAACCGACGGGCGAATCGCTGTACGCCCAGTGCTCGAACGGGCAATGGCTGACGTTCTGGCCGGCCTTCTACCGCGACGGCACG
>JAGPGT010000081.1 GCA_018055905.1 Phycisphaerae bacterium | reverse complement strand
GGCGGTGGTCACGGGGTGGGTGAAACCCCTTACGCCGCGAGACGCCGCATGGATTTCTTCGTACGCCACCTTCTCGGCGTGGAGCCACGAACCAAGCCTTGAGTTGTATGCCTAAAGTCATAGAAAGCCGCAGAGAGCCTCTCCCTTGGGCTGTTCTAATCACCAGACGGCTGGCCATGGGAGGCTTTCGTTGAAGGATCAATCGCTTTTTGGGTGATGAAGTCGGATTTTGTTGTAGACGAAGGACCGAGAAAAAGCGATACTGTAGGCCTAAAGGAGCAGGCGGACTGTGCCGCTGCGGTCCGCGCGGGCGATAAACGCCCGCCCGCAGGGATTGGGGGAATGGGGTAGGCCTCAGAGGGTTTTCACTGGAGGAGGTCTTCAGACCCGCCGATGGATACGGAGTCTTGTGACGGAACGTACTCCGTGGGAAGACTCCGACTGCGCCCGCGTTGGGGCGCGGCTGTGAGATGGTTCTGAATGGTGAGGATTTTGGCATGACACATCGTGTAGTTCCGTTCGCCTGCGTCGCGACATTCATCGTGCTGTTTTGTCTATCCCCCGCCTGGGGCCAACATGACAACGAGACCCCGAGCGAGTTTCCAGGTGTTTGGTATCGGATCCTGATCGACGGCAACGGCAACTACATCGAAGGCCAGGGCGACGGGAGAGGCTGGTATTACTATCCCGACAGCGGCGTGTATCGCATGTGGTTCTACAACGGCCCCTACGACGCCACGCGAAAAGGCTATCTCAACTACCATGTGTACACCAAGGCGGTCGATCCGACGAAGCCAACCTCGGTAATCGCCAGGTTCGGGTGGACGACCGGGGAATGGTCCAGCCGCAAGCTGGGACATCCGCCCGGGCCGGACGATATGCCCACCGTGAACGACGAAGGACGGTATATGTCCGTCGCACGGATTTACTCCGTTGAGGGCGTTGTCACCGGAAGCGCCGAGTCCATCCGTAGCCACACCATTGAGGAGTACAATCCCGAGTGGGTTTGCATCGAGTTCGAGGCCCGTAATGCGTATATCTATCGAGGCGCGTTTCACGAGTGCCAACCCAAGGGATCGCAGATCGGCGCCTGCTGTAATCGCCAAACGGGGTACTGCTACCTGACGACCAAATCGGATTGTGGAGCCCCGCTGGACTGGTTGGGCACCGACACCACCTGTGCCCAGTGTACGGCCGCCGGCAGCGGGGGAACCGATTACGGCGACGCTCCAGACCAGAACTACCGAACGTTGCGGGCCAACAACGGAGCCCGGCATACGATCGTTCCAGGTGTCTATTTGGGTAGTTCCGTGGACGGCGAGTCGGACGGCCAACCCAATGCAACCGCCACCGGAGACGATGCCGTCGGGGTGGACGATGAAGACGGCGTGGCCTTCACTTCGACGCTCCAGATCGGTGGGGAAGCCACTGTGAGCGTAACTGCCTCCAGGTCCGGATACCTCAGCGCCTGGATCGATTTCGACGGTGACGGCCGATTCAGCGAACGCGAGGAGGCGATCTTCACGGATAAGCCTCTCTTTGGCGGCTTGAACCCCCTGAGCTTCTCGGTCCCGGCCACTGCTGTTCCTGGTTGGACCTACGCCAGATTCCGTTTCAGCACGCGCGGGTTGCTCAGCAGCTATGGGCCTGCCGACGACGGCGAGGTCGAGGATTACCGCGTCCAAGTCGTTCAGGTCCACGATCCCAAGATAGTCTCCGGCGCCTCTGAGTTGATCTGGAGTCAACCACCGACGCCGCTGGCGGAAACGCAACCTCACGTCTTCCCGGCCGGCGGGGCCGTCTCTGCGCTGCATCTGCACCAGATCGCGGCCGACGACTGGCAACCTGTGCAAGGCCGGCCCCTGACCGGCATCCACTGGTGGGGCGCATTTGAGGGGTGGTTTGAGTCGAGTCTGCCGCCGGATATGCCAGTGGCGTTTCACTTGGGGATTTGGACGAATGTGCCCGATACCCAGCCATACAACTTCGATACGTTCCCTCATCCGGGGACTCTGATCTGGGAAACTTACTGCACCAACTGGACCTGGACGGTGGCCGGCAGTGAGCCGCCGGAGGTCCCAACCGGCAAAGGGCGCACCTGCTTTCTGTTCAGTCACACCTTGTCGCAGGATCGATGGTTCGAAGTGGGTCCGGCGGGCGCGGCGAAGGACGGATCGGATTCGAGAATCTACTGGCTGAGCATTTCCGCTCTGTATGATCCGACCAAGACGCCTGCGCATCTGTGGCACTGGAAGACCCGCTCGACTGTGTCCAACGCAGGCGGGACTTCTTTGTTGACGATCGTGCCGATTTCGAAGGATTTGACGTGGCCGCCGGTGCTGGGGTCGCAGTGGCAGAGCGGGACCACCATGCGGGATCGCTGGGTCAACCCGATCGATTTGGCCTTCCAGCTCACGACATTCGCGCCTCTGGAAACGGATGAACGAACATCGACCACGCCAAATCCGGAGGGGGCAACCGACCACGGGAACCTGGCCATGTTGGCCGCGACGTGGTTGGATCTCGCGCGGTAGGTTATTACCGAATTGAAAGCGGGGCCCCAGGCTTGTCTGCGGCCCCGCATTTTCCCTCTCTTGTTTTCATGCTTTCTTTCCGCATCCGTCGTCTTTAGACCCCGACGAGTATTTTTTTGCCGATTCGTTACATTCCCGGCTCGGTCCGGCACATTATTTCCGTCGAGCGACTGCGGCAGAAGCGTCCTGGATCGCCCGATAACAGTGTGGGTAGTTCTTCAACAACAACATGGCACCCAGGAATCTCAGGAAGGCCGTGTCATGGGAGGCGGTAAGGTGATTTTTGCTTCGGGTCCACACTTTTTACTGGAGCAAGGGGTGCTCCGGGTCGATCCCACAGGGACGACGTGGAGACAGTCTACGCGCCCGCCCCGCTGACGCCGTTATCCGGCGTTTCCAAGGGGATGACAACCGTGCAGTCGCTTTTTCTTTTTGATTCGTGGAAGTGTGTCCAGCGTCATTCTTGGGAGGTTTTTGGGTATGAGCTCGATCAAGGAAATGCTCAGCAGACCTGTGGTTGCGGTGGTCTTGACGGCTTTGGTCGCGGGAGGCGGAACCGTCTGCAGCGCGCAGGGGTCGTTCACCTTGGAACTGAACAATCAGGGCAACTTCGTCCGCGGCGGCGGCACCGGGTTCAACTTCGGAAGCTGGTATTACTACGCCGGATCGGACTGGTGGACCCAGTGGTTCTTCAACGGACCGGTCGATTCGACCCAGAAGATGGTCGTCGAACTGGATCTCACGGTCACCGTGCTCGACCCGCTCTCCGCCACGAGTAGCTTCTTCGAGGTCGGGATCAATTGGACGAAGCAATCTTGGACGGATCGGACCTCGCCACCCATGCCGGATACCAGGGATCCCTCCCAGGACAACAACAACATCGCCTATCGCGTGATCGCCGATCGAACGGAGATCCGTGAGACTTATTCTTTCGGCGCCAGCACGGAAATCGCGGATTTCTGTCCGGCCTGGGTCTCGATCGATCTTCGCGGGCGCAACATCAGCATCGAGGGGCGCATTCGATATGAATGCGTCGCCAAGAGCGGCCAATTCCTGCCGACAGGAAATCGCGATTTCGGCGACGCTCCGGAAGGGGTGATCGCGTACCCGGACGAGGGGGTCGTAGGCATGTTCCCAACCTGCATCAGCATCGGCCCGGCCTCCTGGATCGAGCACAACAGCCAAGGTACGCTGTACTTCGGTCCCAAGGTGGATGTCGAAGCCGACGGCAACGGCGGCAAGTGCCCGACCTTTGCGCCCGACCAATACAACCGCGACGAGACCGTCAATGACGGCGACGCTGGTCTGCTCAAACCTCGTGCATATACTATCAAGGGCACGCCGGGCTCGCAGATCGTCTCGGCCCTCGTTTTTTCCGGCCTGGAGTCTATCGGCAATGCCTGTTTGACCGCCACCTGGGGTTCGACGATCGACATCGAGGTACACAACACCACCCGAAGCGTCGCTTATGTGAACGTCCTGTTCGACTGGAATCACGACGGTATCTGGCAGGGGGCCTCCACCTGCAGCGGCGTGAGCGTGCCGGAACATGTGCTGGTCAACTTCCCGGTGCCCGCGGGTTTCGAGGGACCGCTGTCAGATCTGGGGCCGTCGAGCTTTGCGATCGGGCCGGTCTCCGGCTACGTATGGGCCCGGTTCACCATCACCGACCAGAAGGTCGGTAAAGACTGGAACGGCGACGGCGTCTTCTCCAACGGTGAAACCGAGGATTATCTGCTCCACGTCAAGGAAGCCCTCAAGTTCTGCACCTGGGAAACGGGCGACGCACACGCGATGCACTGGGCCCAGTTGCCCGACACGCAGGCCACCGGCATCGATGTGGACCTTCGGGGGTCGAGTCTGGCCGAGGATTTCCGCGCCGCACAGAACGGGCCTTTGACCGAGATTCACTTCTGGGGCTCGTTCAAGGACGACGTATTGCCCACCCTCGGGCTTGACAGCTTGGTGTTCGAGATCAACATTTATTCGAACAAGCCCGCCACCAGTTCCATTCCTTGGAGCCGGCCGGACACGCTGCTCTGGACCCGCCAGATTGCGAAGTACCGCTACGACGTCCGTGAGATTACCAACAACATCAAGGAGGGCTGGCTTGAACCGAGCACCCGCCTCTACGAGAACGAGAATCATAAACGCACTTTCCAGTACAACATCTGCCTCGACGGACAGGACAATCTCTTCTCGATGACGCTCGGCACGACCTACTGGATCGAGATCAAGGAAGTCCCCGCCGTGGACGCGAAGTACCAGTTCGGATGGAAAACGACCCGGCGAGCGCTCCAGACGGGCGGCAACGCCGTCTGGCGGAACTCCGAGTACGACTGGACTCCGCTGACCTATCCCCCCGGCCACGAGTCTGTCGGCAGAGCGATGGACCTGTCGCTGGTCATCGTGGGGACGCCTCAGAAGGACATCGATTTCGGCGATGCTCCCGACCCGACCTATCCGACGAAACTCGCCAGCGACGGCGCCCGACACTACATCTCCCCCAACGTCTACCTGGGTCGGGCGGTTGATGGAGAATCGGACGGCCAGCCCAATGCGACCGCCACCGGCGACGACAATGCCGGCGTGGCCGACGAAGACGGCGTGGTCTTTCTCACCGACCTGATCCCCGGCGAATCCGCCACTGTGCAGGTGACCGCTTCCACGCAGGGGTATCTGAACGCCTGGATTGACTGGAACGCCGACGGCGACTGGGGCGACGTCGATGAACAGATCGCCACCGACAGACTGCTGTCCGCAGGCGTCAACACACTGACGATTTCCGTGCCCGCGCGAGCCACGACAGGCAGGACCTTCGCGCGTTTCCGTTTCAGCACAGTCCGCAACCTGCGATACAACGGTCTGGCCGCAGACGGCGAAGTGGAAGACTACCAGGTTCAGATCGTCGAGGCGTTCGTCCCTCTGGCGCCGCTGGAACAATCGAAGTGGTCGCAGCCCCCGATCGAGCAGGACCCCACCGCCGGGATGCCTGTTTTCTGCGGATGGGACCAGCCTGCGTATGTTTCGATCCCCTCGCTGTTCAGCACCGGCACCTGGTATCTTCCCGCGGACAATTTTCGCTGCATCGGCAGCATGCCGGTGACGAGCGTTTCCTGGTGGGGCTCTTACCAAAGATGGACGGGCGACAAAGCCCCGAGCGCAAAGCCCGCCTCCTGGCGGATCGCCTTCTGGAGCACCGCCAAGGCCGACAGCCGCTATGCCTTCAGCCGACCGGACAAGTTGCTTTGGGTTGTCACCGCGACGCCCGACCGAGTCCTGGAGGAAAGAGCCGGAGTCAGCCAGTTCCCCACGCATTCTTCCGACACAGTGTTTCGGTACTCCCTGGACCTCAAGCCCACCGAGTACTTTCGTCAGAGCAACTATCTGACGAGCACGCAGGACCGCGTGTTCTGGATCAGCATCACCGCAGTGTACAGCGGTTCTCCCGGTCCGCAGAATCCGTGGGGTTGGCTCACCCGGCCCAAGCCCTGGAGCGACGGTGCGGTCACGGCGGAGTTTCGACGCGACGACATTCGGTCGGGCTTCGCACTGGATCCCGCAACCGCACAGCCCATCGCTAATTCGCTGCTTTGCCAGCGGCTGGACGCCTACGATCTGGCCTTCGAGCTGGGCACCGCCACGAACTATATCCAGTGGGAACAGAGTTTCACCGGTCTCCGCGATTGGCCGTACTATGAGGACGAGCAAGCGATGGGGGTCGCCGGTCCCGGCGTCGCTGCCAAGTGGATTCAGCAGCCGGACGTCACCAGTGCCGGAGTGGATGTCGATTTCACGAAGGACCTGCCTCCGACCTGGCCTGCGACGATCTGTGCCGACGACTTCGAATGCACCCAGACCGGCCCGATTACCGGCATCACGCTCTGGGCCTCCTGGTATCGTGACGTTCTCTCCAGCGGCAGCGCAGCCAACGCGACTTTCACGCTGAGCATTCGCCAGGACATCCCGGCCGATCGCAGTCCGACCGGATACAGCATGCCGGGCCAGGTCCTCTGGCGGAAGACCTTCCAGAAAGGCGAATTTACCGTCGAGCCGGTCCAGACGTGCAGCGAAGGCTACTACAGTCCC
This sequence comes from Phycisphaerae bacterium, assembly GCA_018055905.1. Lineage (GTDB taxonomy): Bacteria > Planctomycetota > Phycisphaerae > Sedimentisphaerales > Anaerobacaceae > PLanc-01. The sequence continues at coordinate 8,712 of JAGPGT010000081.1, read as the reverse complement.
GCCAACGTCACGTTTGAGCCGGACACCCGTGCGATGCTCTACAAGTACACATTCAAAATCGATTCCAAAGATGCTTTCGTACAGACCGGAACGGCCAGGAACCCGATCGTTTACTGGTTGACTGCGCAATCGACTCTGATTCACTCGCCAGGCAGCGTCGCAACCCGCCTGGGCTGGAAGTGCTCCGCCAGTCACTGGAACGACGCTGCGGTTTGGGTGAGAGCCGAAGAGCCCTACACCGGCACCTGGAACAAGCTCACCTATCCCAAGGGCCACTCCCTCAGCGGCAGGAACATGGATCTGGCGTTCGCCATAGAGACCGAACAGGCCGGCGCGGGCACCACGTTCCATCGTCTCGTCGCCGACGATTGGCGCTGTGGCTCCTCGCAGCCGATCACCGGCGTCGCGTGGTGGGGCTCTTACCTCGGTTATGGTTATCTGCCCGGTTCTTGTCAGCAGATGGCGGCTCCGAGATCGCCCGACTACTTCCTGCTGGCCTTTTGGTCGGATGTGCCCGATCCGGACCCGACCAATCCGAGGGATTTCGGCAAGCCAGGCCGAAGGGTCTGGGAGTACAAGGCCGAGAGCTTCGACGAGGTTCTCGTCGGTTTCGACCACAACCCTTCACCCACCAGCTCGTCCGTGCTGGGCTTCGAACCGGTGTATCGCTATGCGGTCCGCCTGCCCGAAGAACAGTGGTATCGTCCTGACGGGCAGAATCGCGTCCTGTGGCTGAGCGTCACCGCGGTCTACAAGGACGCCGCGACCGCCAACTATCCGTGGGGTTGGACGAACCATGCGTACGCCGCATGGGACCTGAGCCTTGTTCCGTTGGCCCACTGGAAGCTCGACGAGTCCTCCGGCACGGTCGCTGCCGACAGTTCCGGCAACGGCAACAACGGAACTGTGCTCGGGAACCCCGTCTGGCGACCCACTGGCGGCTGGCTGGCCGGCGCCCTGGAGTTCGACGGTCGCGGCGACTACATCCGCGTCGAGAGGCCCAAGGGCTTCAACCTGGCGCCGGGATCGTTCTCGGTCTCCACGTGGATCTACCCGAAGGAGACCCGAGGGCGATGGCATGCGATCCTGGAGTACGACCGCAGCAACAGCAACGCCAACCGGTTCGGCCTGTGGCTCGATGAGGAAGGGCGGTTCCACTTCCGCGTCGGCCAGACCACCACGCAGACACCCGACGCCATGCCGCTGAACCAGTGGCGTCATCTGACTGCGGTGTACGACTCGATCACCAAGAACATGAAGCTCTACGTCGACGGGGTGCTCGAAACGATGGCCGGTTCGGTGAAAGGGTTCGCCGCGCCCAACCAGGCGACGCTGATCATCGGAGCTCGTGGCACGGCCGACGATGAATACTTCACCGGCCTGATCGATGACATCCGCGTCTTCAACATCGCCTTGACGTCCGAGGAAGTTCTTATACTCTCCGGCGCCGGCAGGAACGAAGGCGCTGTGGCTGCGGACATGACCGGCGCGACAACCGAGAACTGGAAGCAGCTTCTTGATCCGAGAGGTCTGATCGAGGACATGTCCTTCATGCTCTATACGCAGCCGCTGACGACGTTGTCGACCGCCGAGGTGGATGACAAAGGCATTGCCGATGAGGCTTCGGAGGAGACGCTCGGGAAGATCGAAGAGAAGGTCGAAGAACAGAAGAAGTGACCTGCGGACCTGCGCGTGCGGGTTGTCATAGGCTGATGCCTGTGACGTGCAACAGGGCCCGCCAAGGGGTGTGAACTCTTGTCCGTTCACGCCCCTTTTTTCTTGGGGGGTCGGAAGCTTCCAGAAGGAGGCGCAACCCGAGACTGGAACTTTGCCGCGTTCTCCCGACCGATCGCAATCGGCCCCCAAAAAGGTATCACCAGGTTCGGCTGTCTAGGATCCGGGATCAAAAAAACGGGGCCCCTCGTCTTGCGACCGGGGCCCCGCTCGGATGTCCCTACATGCGATAGATCGTTACGGAAGCGGTACGCCGTAACCGATGTCATCAATGTAGATCTTGCCGGCACCGCCTTTCACCGGCGCGGCCTTGGTGCCCACGCCGATGACGATCGATTTGATCGCGTTGGTTTTGACGCCGGCCGCGGTCAGATCGCTCAGCGGGATTTTCCACTGCTGCCACCCTGTGCGGGCGGTGGCGATTGTGTCGGGGCACTGGAGCGTCGTGCTCTTGCCGGCACTGTCCTTGACGATCAGGTACAGGCCTTCGACCGAGTTGCCTGCCGGTTGCGCCAGGCCGATCTCGGCAATTGTCCAATCTCCGGCCGAGACGTTTCCCGTGGTCTTGACATCGGAGAACTCGGCACCGGTGGGTACCCCTGAGTTGTGGCTGCACACCGCCAGGCCGATCAGGACTGAACCGGTCATCGGGATGGTCACGGCGGTTCCCAACTGGGTCCAGGTGACGCCGTCCGGGGAAATGTAGCCGGAGAAGCTGTCGCCCACTCGTTCGACCTTCACCCAGTAGGGTTTGGGCACGGTCGATGTGGCGTCGCTGTTCGCCGAATCGCCGGCGGCTGTCAGACGCCGCTGGAAGCTGGCGCCGTTGCCGCTGCTGGCGGTCATGGCCATGAAGGCGTGAGTCGAGCCGGGCTCGACGCTCTGGCGGATCATGACGCCGGCCTTGGCCCAGCCGTTGCTCTGATACAGGCTGTGGACGCGGGCGATGATAGTGCCGTTTCCGGTAAGGGTCTTGTAGGCATAGCGGAACTGGTCCGAGGTGCCCCAGATGTCCGCGCCCTGGCCGTTCATCAGAATGCTGCCGGTGGTCGTTTGGACGAACGCCGGCGATGCGCCCTGGTACCACAGCGACACAGTCGTAGCGCCGTTGGTCGTCCAGTTTTGCGGCGTGGCGAAAGTCCGCTCCGCCTCGGAGACAAACGGCGAAGCCGAGTTGTCATATGTCAGAGGCATCGATTGCGTGCCGCCGTGGACGACGGTCTTCTCGGCAAACGGGGCGGTCATGTAGCCGACGGTCGAACCGCCGTAGACGGTGTTGGTGACGCCATCGACCCAGGCTTCATAGATCCGGCTGCCCTCATCGTCGGTGTAGGCCTCGAAGTCGTCGATCGGGGCGTAATCCTGAGTGGTGAAGTTCCACACATCACCTGCATACGTTCCGGCGTCGGTGACCTCGTCCACTCTCCAGAAGTACTTCGTCGCGAAGTTCAACGAAGAGGGAGTGAAGCCGTGGACGGCCACAGTTCCCGTCGGGGTCGTGCTGGCGGCCACCGAGTTGCTGTCGGTACCAAGGAAGACCTGGTGGGAGATCGAGCCGCGTCCAGGTCGCCAGTCGAGACTCGTACCGACCGAAACGCCGGTCGCGTTATTGGCGGGAATGGGCTGGCGGGCCAGAACCGGGGCCGCATAGAACCGCACCTCGCTGAGGCTGACCTGCCCGATCGTGCCCCAGTTCTTCGTGATGGTCAGCTTGACGAATTTGGCTTCCACGCCGGCGAAGTCAACCGTCGTGTTGGCGGTGTAGGTGGCCAAGCCCGACGCCTGGGCGAATTCAGGAACATCGGGCAGCTCAGTCCAGTTCTGGCCGTCGACGGAATACTCGATCTTGACTTCCTTGGCGCCGAAGCCGACAAAGGCCTCGATGATCTGGTTGGAGTTCCAGACCAGCAGCTTGTCGAGCTTATAGACTTTGTCGAACTCGTACTGAATCCAGGCAGGCAGGACTGCGGTCCACATGTCCGCGCCGTTGGTGGAATGCTGGTCTTCGGCATTGAGGCCGATCCCATTGATGGTCTTCTCGGGACCCATCGTGGCCTGGGCGGAAGAGGAGGCCTTGGCTGTGATGGCGGTGATCGGGTAAGAGTAGGGCTCCGCGGTGAAGCTCCAGAGTTCACCCTTGAAGATGGCGTTGCTCGGAGACGCGTTGACCTCGTCGATTCTCCAGTAGTAGGTCTGGCCGAATTCGAGCAGGCCTTCGGGATCATACTGGGTGTCGGTCTGTCCCTGGCTGACAAGCACGCCCATCGGATTGGCCCGGCTGGCGTTGTTCACGTCGACCTCGCTGGTTCCAAAGTACACATCATGCGACGCGGCGAATTCGCCGGCGGTCCAGCTCAGGACCACGTCCTGGTGCACATCCGTGGCCTTATCTTTGGGGCTGGGATCGCCTGCGAGGGAGGCATCGGCCAAGCCCGACATGATCTTGTTGATTTCGGATTCGGACAGTGCCTTGTGGTACAGTTGGAAATCGTCCACGAGGCCGGTGTAGTAGGAACTGCCCGTCCAGGAACCCAAGCAAATGGCGCCCTGGGTTGCCAGGAATGGAGTTGCCGCAGCGTCCGCTATTTGCACGCCATTGAGATAGATCCGTCTCCTTTGGGCCTCGAAGTTGTACCAGAACACGACATGGTACCAGTTGTTGCTTTGGAGGATATTGGCGGGGGAGTCCAGATCGTTGTTATAGAACCCGAAGCGAATGCCGTTGACCGGAGCATCGGTACTGCTCGGGCCGCCCAGGCGCAAGTGCATGCTCAGGTCGGTCGAGCCGCTCTGTACCTGCGAGAAGAGGATCTGGGACCCGGTCAAGACCGGGTTGATCCACATCGCGATGGTGAAGGTCCGATTGTTCAGTGGAACGTACGGCCCACGGACATCGCCCGCGGCGGCGAACCGCAGGGCGCCGCCGAGTTTTCCGGCCACCCAGGTCGGACCGGCGGATACGGTGCCGTCGTTGCCCTTTCCACTCATGTCCTTGGCGATGTTCCCTGACTGCTCGTCCAGAGGCCAGTAGACCATCAGGGCCGGGTCCATTCCTGCCAACGCGGACAGGGCCGGGGCCAACATCGCGATACAGAACCCCACAAGAACTGATTTCTTCAACATTGCGATCCTCCTTTCAAAAACTACTATGCCGATACAGGCTGCACGAGGCGTTATGGGGAGAGCACATGCCGCTTTCCACGGGCAGAGGGAAACGCGAAAGAATTGGACGTCTGTTTGGTGTGTTGTCGCACATTTGTTGTTGTGACTCCTTCTCGCTCGAGCGAAAAATCGCTCCAAGGGACCGATAACACAACCAACTGATAACTTACGCATTTTACCGCAAGAGGCGATCCGCAAGCAACCAAAATCCGAAGGTGAGTTTCAAACCTATGTTTTATCGTCACTTACGACGTGAAACTTGAGTGAATCTGGGTAGGATGGGCCTTCAAGAAATCGTCTCTTTGCAGGTCTTGGACCGAATTGCGATCCCAAAGAGAAAGGGGCCCGTGTCCCGGCGACACAGGCCCCGAATTGTGCTGATGGACGTGGCCAAGAGCCATGATCCCCAGGCGTCACTGACTGGCAGATGGCTTTCCGAACGCGATGTCGTCGATGAACAGAAGCCCCGCGCCGCCGGAAGCGGGGTTGGCCCGGTTGTCGACGCCCAGGACCATGTTTTCGATCGCCGCGATGTTTACCCCGGCGGAACTGAACTCGCTCAGCGGGATCTTCCACTGCTGCCACTGGGGTACGGTGACGGCCTGAATGTCCGAGTGGTTCACGGTCTTCTTGCGGCCGTTGCGATCCTCCAGGGTGATGTACAGTGTGCCGGGGGCATTGCCCGGTTGGGCCACGCCGATGGCGACGTTTTGCCAGGAGCCAGAGACGCCGCCGGTGGTGGATACCTGAGAGAACTGTGCGCTGGTCTGCATGGCGGTATTGTGACTGGTGACTGCCAGGCCGATGTATACATCCGCGGCCATCCCGATCGTCACCGTCGAAGCGGCCGCGTCGGCGGTGATGTTGGTCCAGGTGACGCCGTCGGCGGAACGCTGGGCGGTGAAGTTGTTGCCCGTTCGCGTCAGCTTCACCCAGTAGGGGGCTGTGAGGCCAGTCTGGTTGACCTGGGTGCTGGCCCCATCGGGGGTGGCTCGGTTCAGGAAGGACACACCGTTGCTGGGCGTCACCGCCACCATCGCGTGTCGGGAGCCTGCTTCGAGATTCTCACGGATCATGACGCCCACCTTGGTCCAACCGTCGGCGGCGATCATCTTGTCGACACGGGTGACGATCGAGCCGTCGCCGCTGAGACGCTTGTAGGCGAAGCGGAACTGGTCGGCGTTGCCCCAGATGTCCGCGCCGCCGGCGCCCATGGTGATCGAGCCGTCTGCGTTTTCCAGGAAGGCGGTCGGGTAACCCCGGAAGTAGAGGGAGAGCGTATCAGCCCCGTTGACCGTCCAATTCTGGGGCGTGTCCCAGGACCGCTCGGCCTCGGAGTAGTGGGGTGTCTTGACGTTGTTGTACTCGAAGGGCATGGACTGCGCGCCGCCGTGCAGGATGGTCCGCTCGGCGAACGGGGCGTTCATATAACCGACCATCGAAGCGGTCTTCTGGGTGGTCAGACCGTCGATCCAGGTTTCGTAGATTCGAGAGCCTTCCTCGTCGGTGTAGCTCTCGAAGTCGTCGATGACCGCGTATTCCTGGGTGGTGAAGCTCCAGACCTCGCCGGGATAGGTTCCGGTGTCGCCGACCTCGTCCACCTTCCAGTAGTAGGTCGTTCCGAAGGTCAAGCTGTCCGGCGTGTAGCGGTGGTCGGCGACGACGCCCGCCGGGGCCAGTGCATCCACGGCCAGGCCGAAGTGGACTTCATGTGAGGTGGCCTCGCGACCGGGACGCCAGGACAGGTCGGTGTCCAGGCGGACGCCGGTGGCGGCTGTCGGGGGCTGGGGCAGCCGGGCCTGGACCGGGATGTACAGGAAGCGGACTTCGCTCAAGCCGTACTGTTTGAGCATGCCCCAGTTGCTGTTGATCGTCAGCTTCACGTACTGGGCTTCGACGCCTCCGAACTCGACGGTAGTGTTGTGCGCGTAGTTGTTCTGGCCCGTGGCCTGGGCGAATTCCGGCACATCCGCCAGCGTCGTCCAAGTGGCACCGTCGGTAGAGTACTCGACCGCGACGTCCTTGACGCCAAAGCCGACGAAGGTCTCAACTCCCTGGTTGGAGTTCCAGACCCACATCTCGTCGAGTTTGTAGACCTTGTCGAACTGGAACTGGATCCAGGCGGGCTGCGAGCCGGTGGGGCTGGTCAGCCACATGTGGGTGTTGTCGTTCGAGTGCAGGTCGCCGGTCAGGCCCGAGCCGTCGACGGTCTTTTCCGGTCCCATGTTGGCGGCCGAGGAGCTGGCGGTGGCGATGACGCCTGCGATCGGGTAGGAGAAGGGTTCGGTCGTGAAACGCCAGACTTCGCCCGCAGAGACGGTGTTGTCCGGCGCGCCGTTGACCTCGTCGACCCGCCAGAAGTAGGTCGTGCCATACTCCAGCGGCTCGGCGGGTTGGAACGCGGTCTCGGTCAGGCCCAGAGCGACCGGTGCGAGGTTCTCGGCAGTGGTCCCAAGGTATACATCGTGCGTCGCGGCCATGCCGTTGGACGTCCAGGCCAGCGTTACGTCCGTGGGCACATCGGATTGGCCGTCGGCGGGATTTGGCTTGGTCGCGACGGGATTGTCGAATCCGTCCATGGCGTCTTGGACCTGGGCGGCGGTCAAAGGCCGCTGGAAGATCATGACTTCGTCGAGAGCCCCGTTGAAGGTGCCCAGTCCGTCGGCGCAGTTGACGACACCGATACCGGTCCGATAGGTGGCGAAATTGCCGGCGGGCAGGCTCCAGGCGCCCGCGAGTTTCTCCTGTCCGTTGATGTAGACTACGCCTCGCTTGGCTGCCGCGTCGTGTGAGAACGCCACGTGCATCCATTCATCCTTGAGCAGGTGAGGCGTGGTCAGGAACAAGTTGCTCTGGGGGCTGGTGTTGGACTTGAATCGCAACTCCGCGGCGTTGTTGGAGACTTCGATCCACCAGTACATGGTGCCGTCGCGATGACTGACGAGTCCCTGGTAGAGGCTGTTGGCGCCGGCCCACTTGGCCCACAGGGCGACGCCCAAGCCATCGGCGCCGGTGGTCTGCCAGGCGCCGGTGTTGACGAACGGGCTGCCGTTGCCGCCCTTGAACTGTAGGGCGTTGCCCTCCACGCCGGCAACCCAGTCCAGTGCCCCGGTCAGCGTCCCGTTGTGGGCGCCGGTTTCATCAATGGCGGTCAATCCCGACGTCGAGTTGAATCGGTAGTAGGCTCCCAGACCTTCCGGAAGCTCGGCCTGCACTGCGCTGGCGGCCCACAGCAGGCACAGGACGGTCGCAAGCAGCGGGGCCCGCATGGTGCGGATCGGCTTCGTCCATGGGGTGTTGTCGTTCGAGGGGTAGTACATGTTTGTCCTCCTTCCAGTGATGAGAAACAGCGAACAAGATGACTCCACTGTACCGCTGCGAGGGATCTCAGGCAAACGAATTCCCCTCAAACCAGGCGACGTGCGGCTGTCCTCGAAGACGCTGGGCTGGAGTCCCGCGGGGCGATCAGCCGAAGATAACAGGGGGATCGCCTGACGATTGGGCACGCCGTGTGCGTCGCCTTCGGGGGGTGTGCATCTCCCCGATGTCGAGGCGGATGGTTTGATACGAAAGGAATCGAATATGAGAAAAGGATGGAAAACGGTTTGTTCGTTCGTTGGCTGGGGGATGGGAGGGGCGTTTGTGAGTCCGAGCCAGGCGTTCGGGGCCCAGGCCGGTTCGTCGGAATCGCCAACCGCGGCTTTTGGTGCGATGCAGGAGATCGCCACGCGAATCGGTGGAATCATGGCCGAATATGGATTGAAGGTCCTCGGCGCGATCCTGATCTTCCTGATCGGGCGGTACGTGGCCAAGCTG
>JAGPGT010000300.1 GCA_018055905.1 Phycisphaerae bacterium | reverse complement strand
CCGGAGTTCTCTCCCTTGTTACTGGGGCCGCTGCCGAAGACGTCGGGGGGCTGGGGCACGTGCGCAGGCCCGTTCAACGGAACGGACGATCCTGACTACCGATCGCTTCTGTCGCTGATGCAGGATCGCAAGAAGCAGTACGATCAGCCGCCGCGATTCGGTATGCCGGGCTTCCGACCGAACCGCCAGTACATCCGCGAGATGAAACGCTTCGGCGTCCTTCCTGCCGACTTCGACCCCGCCACAGATCCCATCGACATCTTCGAAACCGACCAGCGCTATTGGCAGCTCTTCTGGTATCGGCCGGAGACTGCCGAGAAATGGCCCTACCTGAAGATCAGATACTTCCCGACGTCGGGGGCTTGACAGATGAGAACCTTCTTGTATAATTGGCGTAATGATAACGATTGTGTCAACTGAACCATGTTTGGGGTTGTCGTCGGTGAGCGGAAATGACCACTTTCAGAGCACATCCAGTTGTCTCTGCGATCGTACTGTCGTACGACCGGTGGCCATGTTCTCTGCTGCCAGCTAATCCCGGTGGTTTCATTGACGAGAACAAGCATCCTCGTCTTCCTCGAAGCGACGACCCTCCTGTCGAAGCAATTCGTCCATAGTTGCTGCGTCGGCCTCTCGCCCCAATCGTGTGCCGCGACAGCATCACCTTTGACGGCGGTCTGATGGCCCGCCAAGGCATGGTTTGAGAGCAGCCGAACGCACGGTCCCCGGAGTCTTCTGGGCCTGTACTCTGCGCGCCAGAGGCTCCATGTGAAACAAGAGCGCTTTCGACAGGAGTGCATGAACATGACCAGATGGAGAATCGAGATGCGAGATGCCCGCGGCGAGAGAGAGATTGGAACCATCGTCGTCCAGGCGCCGAACCTGGCGAAGGCCAGGCAGCACGCGGCACGCGTGTATCGCCGACATCTATCCGGCAGCCAGGATGTCTATCTCGAACCCAGGGGGCACCGGACCTATGCGGTCATACTCGGAGAAGACGACATTGGGCAGGTCCGAATCACGTGCCTGGAGCCCCTTCGCCCGGCCGTGTCCGACGCTCTGCGGAGCCTGGAACAAGAGCGTCTCAAGGCCCGCGGAGAAGTCGGACGCTCTTCGTCTTGCCCCCGACGCGGCGCAGAGCCCGTGCGGCATCCATACCCGTTGTTTGCAGAAAGGAGATGATTCCATGACCAACAAGAGAGCGCAGCAGATCATTGCTTCGGCCATTGCGAAAACGAAGTTCGAGGCGTGGAAATGCTACCACGTGTGTTGGTGGGAAGGGGAACTCCAGTGTCTCCATGTGCACCACACAAAGGAACACCACCCGTCCTTTTTTGCCGCGTCCGGCTTCGTGTTCATCGGAGGATTGAACGTCCATCAATGGAGGCTTCTGACCAGCCGCGTGATGGACTTCTGCCGGAGCCGTGGCATCACGCTGGCAGATGGGCCGCCGCGGTACGGTCTTCCCAAAGCGGACCTGTCCCGCGGGACGATTCAGATCACGGACTTCGATTCGGTGCGTCTCCGCGATCTGATCGAAGGGATTCGGACGCCGGGATCGCCGCGGAACGCGCATTTGGACAGGCTCGAACAGGTGCTCGCATCCGCCCGCGAGGTGGCTTCGCAGGACGTTTCGGATGACGTGGTGACGATGAACTCGCAGGTGCGTCTGGAGGATGCCAAGCGAGACGAAGAGATGACCTGTTCGCTCGTTTTTCCGCTGGACTCCCTGAAAGGGAAGGATTCGGACCGCAGAAGCGTCTCCGTCCTGTCTCCGATCGGCGTCTCGATTCTCGGACGACGGGTCGGCGACACCATCGAGGGTCGCATCCGCATCGATCGGATCCTGTATCAGCCGGAAGCCGCGGGGGATTTCCATCTGTGAGCGTCCGGAGACTGCGATGAGACATTCCGGTCGGACCCAAGACTGGCCGTATGCAGAAAGCACAGAGGTTCCAAGGAGATACGGATATGACGGAAGAGAAAGTACGACAGATCGTGACCCACGCTATCGGCGCGGCTCGCCCTCACCCTATCGAGTACTACCACTTGTGCTGGTGGGAGGACGAGATCCAGTGTCATCGCATTCACCATACGAAGAAGGCACATCCGGTCTTTCTCACAGTGCTAGGCGACGTACTGGTGGCGGGACTATCGGCGTACTACTGGCGGTTACTGGTCCGGCGGATCGGTCGTTTCAGCGGTTTGGCAGAAAGGGTCACCCAGGAGCAGGCCATGCAGAATGCCGATGCCCCGGAGGATGGTCCGGACAAACGCAGCCGACGGCACGGAAGGTGCTTCCAGAAGATGCGGGCTCCGGTCAATTCGCCGTGGTTCAAAATCTGGACGGTGCCGGGTTCCTATCGGCTCGGCGGCGGCGTGGATCATGTCGGGGGCCGACCAGGATAGTCCCGTCTTCCCACGCGGTCATGGGCGTGGTCGACGGGGCATAGAGCTTCGCGGTCAAAATCGGGCGGAGCGTCCTGACCGACCGCTCCGCCCGATCGACCACGTTTGCGGGATGCGTTTTGTTGCGGCGAATCGGTCGCCAGGCCGGAGCTGGCGAAGAAAGGACATGCGATGTCGGCACATCTCTCCAGAGAAATCGAGAACCTCAAGAAGGGAATCCTCACCCTTGGCGCGATGGCCGAGGCGGCGGTTCGCGAAGCCGCTTCCGCCATCGAAGACCGAAACGAGTCGCGGGCCCGGAACGTGATCGCCAACGATATCCGACTCGACGAAATGGAGGTGCGGATCGAGGAGGACTGCTTCAAGACCCTCGCCCTTCATCAGCCGGTTGCCAGCGATTTGAGGTTCATCATCGCGACGTTGAAGATCAACAACGATTTGGAGCGGGTGGGCGACTTGGCGGTCAACATTGCTGAACACGCGGCATTTCTGGCTGCGCAGCCTCGTCTTGACATCCGGTTCGATCTGGACGCCATGGCGCGCAAGACGCGCGCCATGCTGGAGAAGAGCCTGGATTCACTGGTGAATCGCAATGCCCAGCAGGCTCGGCATGTCCTTGCCGGCGACGACGAGATTGATGAGATGAACCGCCAGATGTGCCTGATTGTGCGGGAAGCCTCTCGCACGCATCCGAACCAGACGGATTCGCTGATCCATCTGCTCTCCGCCTCCCAGCACCTGGAGCGGATTGCGGATCATGCCACGAACATCGCCGAGGAGGTCATCTACATGATCGAAGGGGTCATCGTCCGCCACAAATTCGAGGACTATCTCCTTGACGCTGGGGATCGACAGCCATGATGGGAGACGAATTCTCCGAGGAATGCCCCGAGATTTCCTTGGGGCGGCCTCTGCCTTGTGTGCCCGTCATTCTTCACAGGCTGCCCCGGACCTGGATTCTCGATTGTCGTTGTCACAAGTCATCAGATCGAACGCATAGGCCTGGTCGCAGCGGCAGGAGAGGTGGTCGGTCTTGACGGGCTTGAAGCCGTAGC